>NZ_NWVL01000023.1 GCF_002382885.1 Streptomyces sp. WZ.A104 | reverse complement strand
CCGTCCGGCCCGCCGAATGCCGGAGGCGCGGCCGCGCTCGCCCTGGCCGGGGCGGCGGCGCTGGTGGGACCCGCCCTCGGCCACCGATGGCGCAAGGCCGCGCTGGCGGGGGCGGTGGCCGTGGCGGCGGTGGATGTGGCGCTGCTGCTGGCCGGAGGCCCGGCCGCACGCTGAACTCCCGCGCCGGCGGCTCGTCACCGGCCCGGGAACACCCTTTGGTCCCGCCTGTTCTGGTCCCGCCGCGGCTCTGGGAAGTGCATGGCCGGGCCGCTACCCTCCGCGCATGATTCCCACGGTTGTCTGGGGTACCGGCAACGTCGGCCGCGCGGCGATCCGCGCCGTCGCGGCCCATCCGGCACTGGCACTCACCGCCGTCCTCGTCCACAACCCCGCCAAGTCCGGCCGCGACGCGGGCGAACTGGCCGGGCTCGGGCACCCGCTCGGCGTGGCGGCGAGCGTCGACACCACCGCGGTCCTGGCCGAGCGGCCGAGGGCAGTGGTCTACGCGGCGTCCGGCGACATCCGCCCCGACGACGCCCTCGCCGACATCGGCAGGGCGATCCGGGCCGGGGCGGTGGTCGTCACGCCCTCCCTCTATCCGCTCTACGATCAGCGCAACGCCCCTCCAGAACTGCGGGACCCGGTCCTGGCCGCCGTCGCGGAGGGCGGCGGTTCCCTCTTCGTCTCCGGGGTCGACCCCGGCTGGGGCAACGACGTCCTGCCGCTGCTGGTCAGCGGTCTCGGCACCGAGGTGGACGTGATCCGCTGCCAGGAGATCTTCGACTACTCCACGTACGAGCAGGAGGATTCGGTACGCCACCTGATCGGCATGGGGCACCCGATGGACTACCAGCCGCTGATGCTGGCGGAGAGCGTCCCGACCATGGTGTGGGGCGGTCAGATACGTCTGATGGCCCGGGCGCTCGGCGTCGAACTCGACGAGATCCGCGAGACATCGGACCGCCGGGTGCTGGAGACGACGGTCAGTACGCGCACGATGGGCGAGTTCGCCGCGGGCACCCAGGGGGCCGTGCGGTTCGAGGTGCAGGGCATCGTGGGCGGCGAGCCACGCATCGTCATCGAGCACATCACCCGGATCCACGCCTCGTGCGCGCCGGACTGGCCGTCCCCGCCCGACGGGGTGGGCGCGCACCGTGTGGTGATCGAGGGCCGCCCCCGCATCGAGGTGACGGTCGAGGCCTCCGACGAGGGCGAGAACCGGTCGGCGGGCGGGAACGCCACGGCCGTCGGGCGGCTCGTCTCGGCCATCGACTGGCTGGTGGAGGCGGAGCCGGGCCTGTACGACGCACTCGACGTCCCGCTGCGGCCTGCGGTCGGCAGGCTGGGAAGGAGACCGGCATGATCATCGACATCCCGGAGGGCCAGGAGCCCATCGGTTACGTGTGGGGGGAGATGGTCCCCGGCATCGGCGTGGCCGCGGCCGCCTTCTCGATGTCCGTGTACGAGCACACGACCCTGGGGCTGCGGGAGTTCGAGGCGGCCAGGCTGCGGGTGGCGCAGATCAACGGGTGTCTGTTCTGCCTGGACTGGCGTACCGAGCGGGACGGGGCGAAGGTCGAGGAGGAGTTCGCCGAGGCGGTGACCCAGTGGCGTACGACCGAGGCCTTCGACGAGCGGACCAGGCTCGCGGCCGAGTACGCCGAGCGGTACACGCTCGACCACCACGGTCTGGACGACGCCTTCTGGAAACGGATGGCGGCGCACTACAGCCAGGCGGAGATCGTGGAGCTGAGCATGAGCATCGGCTCGTGGCTGGCGTTCGGGCGGCTCAACCATGTGCTGGGGATCGACGCGGTGTGCGTTCTGCCCGGTCACTGAGGGAGCCGGTCACTGACGGAGTCCGGGGCCGCCGGGTTGGCACTCCCGGCCCCGGGCTCTTCGCCCGCCGGTTGCTCTACAGGTCGGCGGCGATGATCCGTTCGATGTTCCGTTCGGCCAGCGCGGTGATGGTGACGAAGGGGTTCACGCTGGTGTTGCCGGGGATGAGCGCGCCGTCGATGACGTACAGCCCCGGGTAGCCGTGCAGACGGCCGTAGTTGTCCGTGGCCCTGTCCAGGACCGCGCCGCCCAGCGGATGGTAGGTGAGGTGGTCGCCCCAGATCTTGTGGACGCCGAAGAGGTCCGTGCGGTAGATCGTCCCTTCCTTCTGGTTGATCTTGTCGAAGATGGTCTTCGCGGCGTCGATGGACGGCTGTTTCCACGCCGTCTGCCAGTTCAGCTCGGCCTTGCCCGCCGCCGCGTTCCAGGTGAACTGCGCGCGGTGCGGGTTCTTGGTGATGGACAGGTAGAACGAGGCCCAGGTCTCGATCCCGGTGGGCAGCGGGGCGATCTCGGCGAACGCTCCTCCGGCGTCCCAGTTGTCGATGCCGCCGGTGGGGATGGACGACTGGACCTTCCCGGTCGGGTCCCACAGGTGGTTGGCGCGGCCGCACATGACGTTGCCGTTGTCGCCCCAGCCCTTGCCGATCTCACTGTTGAGGAGGGGCAGGGCACCGGTGGCCTTCAGTGCGACCAGCAGCTTGCTGGTGCCCACGCTGCCCGCCGCGAAGAACACCTTGTCCGCGGTGACGGACTTGGTGACCGTGGTCCGGCCGCCGGTGTTGAGCTGGTCGATGAGCACGGTGTAGCCGCCGCCCGGTGCCGGAGCGACCGAGGTGACCTTGTGGAGCGGCGAGATGGTGACCCGTCCGGTGGCTCTGATCCGGTCGATGTAGGTCTTCTGGAGCGACTTCTTGCCGTAGTTGTTGCCGTAGAGGATCTCGCCGTCCAGGGCGGACTTGGGGACGGCCCCGGCCGCCTCCTGCTTCATGTAGTCCCAGTCGTACACGGCGGGTACGAAGAGGAACGGGAAGCCGGAGCGCTGGGCGTGCTTCCGCCCGACCCTGCCGTACTGGTAGCAGTCGACCGTGTCGAACCAGTCGGGGTCGATGGTGGTGACGCCGAGCCCGCTGTTGGCGCGCGGGTAGTAGGTGCTGTACATCTCCGCGGCGTTCACCGTGGGGAGGACGGCCCCGAAGTGCTCCCGCTTGGGAGTGACGGCCATACCGCCGTTGACCAGCGATCCGCCGCCGACGCCCCGCCCCTGGTAGACCGTGATACCGCCGAACTCCTCGGCGTCGAGGATGCCGGTGTAGCAGTTGACGTTCTTGTCGAGCGGGAAGCCGAGGAAGTTGCTCAGCGGCTGCTTGGTCCGGGTGCGCAGCCAGAAGGAGCGGTCGTCGAGCTTGGTGGTGTTGGCGAAAATCTTGCCGTCCGCGCCCGGGGTGTCCCAGGCCATGCCCATCTCGATCATGTGGACGTCCGTGCCGGCCTCGGCGAGCCGGAGGGCGGCCACGGAGCCGCCGTATCCGGTGCCGATGACGAGGACCGGTACATGCGCCCCCGAGCCGATCGGCGCCGCCGCCGGACGGACGCTCGCCCACGTCGGAGCGGCGTGCCCGGCGACCGCCGCAGCACCCAGAAGAGAACCTGTTCCAGTGATGAATCTTCGACGCGAGACACCCTTGGCCCCGCTATTGCGCATGGCAGTGTCACCCATGTGACATCCCTCACTCTCGGCAGAGTGCAACAGGTTCTACTGTCAATCGTGTGGTAAGTCACTAGAAACTTAGGGGTAACTTCCGGCGGGCCTCCGGCATCCGAAGCCGGGTCGCGCGGCGTTGCCGGGCGAGGCGACCGGGCAGGTCAGCGCCCCTGTTCCGGGGCGTGGGACAGCTCCAGCGAGACGGGTTCGCTCTGCTGGTTGTGGGCGGTGACGTGCGTGGTGTGCCGCGTGAAGCGCAGGCCCATGGTGGCGAGTTCGTCGGGTTCGTAGAGGGCGCAGAGAAGCGCGGCGGCCGCCGGGAGCGTCAGGTCGGCGCCGGGGCCGTGCCCCAGCAGGGCCGCGGTGTCCGGGGCGGTGCGGGCTGCCCGGCAGGCGTGCGCGAGGACTTCGTGCGGGTCGTCGACGATCAGTTCGTCGATCTGGATCCGCTGCGCGCGTACGCGGAGATCGAGCGGGCGGGCGGGGGCCGGCATCGGGGCGGGAACAGCGCGCAGCGGACTCGGATGGTTCACGGGGTGGGCTCCAGGGTGGCGTCGGAGATACTCACCATGAGAGCGGCGTGCGGTCGTCGCAAGGTGCGTTGTATGCATTGCGCTCAGACTGCGCGGAGTGTCGAATAGATCGAGCCGGAGCGGGGAGGGAGCACCACGTGGCGCGTGAACGGTCGGGCCGGACGGCGCAGCACCTGGTCCTGGTGGCGCGCCTGCGGCACCTGCGGGAAGGCGCCGGTCTGTCCGTGCCGCAGGCCGCGAGGCAGCTCGGCTGGCATCCGACGACGCTGCGGCGGCTGGAGCAGGCGCAGACCTCCCTCGATGTCGGGCAGGTCTCCGCGCTGCTCGGCCTCTACGGGGCGGGCGCGGCGGAGGCCGAGGACATCATGGGCCGGCTCAACGCCGCGAACATGCCCGGCTGGTGGCACCCGTGGCGGGACGCGATGGACCCCTGGCTCATGGACCTGATGAGCGTGGAGTCCGCCGCGAGCGTCGTCCGCACCTGGGACCCGGCGCTCGTGCCCCTGTTGCTCCGGACCCCGGCCTACGCCATGGCCGTGGACGCGGCCCTGCGGCCCGAACTGGGCGCCGGGGCGCGGCAGCGGCGGGCCGACCTGCTGGCGGAGCGTCAGAAGCGGCTGCGTGAACAGCAGGCGCGGGTGTGGGCGGTGCTGCCGGTCACCGCGCTGCGCTGCCGGGTCGGCGGCCCCGAGGTGATGCGCGAGCAGCTGAACGCGCTTCAGAGGGCCGCCGGGCGGCGGGAGGTGACGGTGCAGCTGCACCCCGACGGCGCGCCGCCGCACCCGCTCACCGGGGTTCCGGCGCTGAGTCTGTACCGGGTGGAGATCCGGGAGATCGCGGACCACGTGGTCCGCGAGGGCGGGCTGCCCGGGACGGCGGAGGTCTGGGACACCAATCCGTCCGTACAGGAATACCAAGCAATGCTGGACATGTCGTGCGTGATGGCGATACGCCCGGCCCGAACTAGGGAGATTCTGCAGGATGAGTACGACCGGGAATGGGCTTGAACTGCCCGCACAGATCGACACGTCCGTCGCGCACAGCGCCCGGGTGTGGAACTACTGGCTCGGCGGGAAGGACAACTTCCCGGCGGACCGGGCGGCGGGCGACGCGTACAAGAGCAAGTACCCGCTGATCGAAACCTTCGCGAAGGAGTCCCGTGACTTCCTGCGCCGGACGGTCACCTACCTCGCCCGGGACGCCGGGATACGGCAGTTCCTGGACGTCGGCGCGGGCCTGCCCACGGCGAACAACACCCACGAGGTCGCCCAGCGGATCGCCCCGGAGTCGCGGATCGTCTACGTCGACCACGACCCCCTCGTACTGCTGCACGTCCATGCCCTGCTGACGTCCAGCCCCGAAGGCGCGACCGCGTACGTCGAGGCGGACATGCGCGACACGGACACCGTCCTGGCCGGGGCCGCCGAGACCCTGGACCTGACACGGCCGGTCGCCCTGGTGATCTCGGACGTGCTCGGGCACATCGTGGACTGGGACGACGCGCTGTCCCTGGTACGGCGGCTGGTGGAGCGGCTCCCCTCCGGCAGCTACCTCTCGCTCTCGCACTCCACCGCCTCGGACGAGGCGCACCGAGCCGTGCAGGACGAGTACAACTCCTCCGGCGCCATCCCGTACATCTTCCGGGAGCCGGAGACGACGATCGCGTTCTTCGACGGGCTGGAGATGGTGGAGCCGGGGATGGTGTCCTGGCCGAACTGGCGGCCCGACGCGAACACCGGCACCACCACGGCCCGGGCCGGGTGGGGGGCCGTCGCCCGCATCCCGTAACCCCTGTCCGCAACCGCCGCGCCGCGCACCGGGATGGGCCGGTGCGCGGCGCGCTCGGCCCGCAGAGGCGTACAGCATGAGCACCAGAGGTACGGCAGAGCCCTTCGAAGCCGATCCGTTCCGCGCCCGCGATACGCGGGAGGCCGCGGCGGACCGGCTCCTGCGGGCCGCGATGCGCTCCGGTGCTCACCTGATCAGCGAGGCCGCCACCCTGATCAACGGCTCGGCGGTGCTGGCCGACCCGATCGCCGGAGCCGTTTACAGCACCCCCGCCATCGCGGCCGCCACCGGCGTCCGGGCCGCGTCCCACCCGCAGGACCACCCGCACCACGTCCTGCGCCCGGCGGCCGGGGCCGTCCTCGTCCTGCACCCGGCGCCCGTCGTCCGCGCCGAGCACACCGCCCTCGTCGCCACCACCACCGCGGCCCTGCTGGAGGTCCGGGGGCAGCGCGCCGCCGAACTGCGCGCCGAGCAGATGCGGCTGCACTCCACGCTGCTCCGGCTGCTCCTGGGCGGCCACACCACCGCCGTCACCGACACCCTGGGCGCCGACGGCCTCACGCATGTCACGGTCTACCGGCTCACCGGCCCCGACGTACCCACCGCCCACCAGGTCCTCTGGCGCGCCGCCCGCCCCTCCCTCGCCGGGCACAGCGGCTCCTGCGCACTGATCGGCGAGCTGGACGGCGAGCTCCTGGTCGCCGAACTCCACCGCGGCCAGGACAACGGGCGGATCCTCCGCCTGGTCTCCCGGGTCAGTGAACGCCACCACCTCCTCGCGGGCCTCGCCGGACCGCTCCCGCTCGCGGACATGCCCACCGCGCACGCGGACGCGGCCGCAGCCCGGCACAGCGCCACCCCCGCCCACCGTGTCGTCCCCGCCGATGCCGTGGGCGCCACGCAGCTCGTGCGTCTCCTGGACCCCGGCTCCTACAGCCGGTGGGCGGCCGCCGTCCTCGGCCCGCTCACGCCGCAGCACCGGCACCTGCTCCTGGTGTGGCTGCGCACCGGCAGCACCCCGCGCGCCGCCGCCGCGCTCGGCCTCTCCGCCGGTACCCTCCGCACCCGGCTGCGCGAGCTGACCGCCCTGCTCGGCACGGACCTCGACGACGCCACCGTGCGGGCCCATCTCCTCCTCGCCCTGCGCGCTCCCGCCTCCGGCGACCACCACGGTCACGACGGCGGGCCGGAGGGCTCGGGCCGGACGCCGCCGGGAAGCCAAGCGGCCGCAGGCCCCTACGGTCCGGCCCGGCTGAAGACCCTGCCCGCCGGAATCCTCGACACCGCCCCCGCCCTCGCCTGGGCCACCGCTCTGGTCGGCGGTCTCGAACCGCACCTGCGGATCGCGCTGGCCTGCTGGCTGCGCCACCACGCGAAGACCGCGCCCGCCGCGGCCGAACTGCACGTCCACCGCACCACTCTGACGGTCTGGCTCGCCCAGTGCGCCGAGCACCTCGACCGGAACCTCGATGACGCCGCCGTCCGCGCCGAGCTCCACCTGGCTCTCGAAACCACCGCGGCCTCCGACGGCGCGGACGACCCGCGGGCCCTGCCCCGGCGCGGCGGCCGCACCTACCGGCGTACCTGACGGCGGGAGCGGGAAACGGCGGAAGGCGGTGCCACCCCGCGAACGGGTGGCACCGCCTTCCGGTCTCCGCGCCTCGGTCAGTAGGCGCCGAAGACGTTGTCGATCGAGCCGTAGCGGTCGGCGGCGTAGTTGCACGCGGCGGTGATGTTGGCGACCGGGTCGTAGCTGTCGGTCGAGGTGCCGGGCACGTGGTAGGCCTGGAAGGTCGGGTCGATGACCTGGAGCAGGCCCTTGGACGGGGTCCCCTTGGCGGCGTTGGAGTCCCAGTTGTTGATGGCGTTCGGGTTGCCGGAGGACTCGCGCATGATGTTGCGGTGGATGCCTTCGTAGCTGCCGGGGATGCCGCGCTCGGCCATGATCGCCAGCGACTCCTTGATCCAGCCGTCGAGGTCGTTCGTGTACGCGGTCGGCTTCTCGGCGGCCGGGGCGGCCTTCGCCACCGGGGCTGCGGCGCGCTCGGAACGGTCGGCGCGGTCAGCCGACTCACCGCGGGCGGCGCTCGCGGAAGCCTTGCCGGACTTGTTCTCCGACGGGGCGGCAGCCTTGGCTCCGATGGTCAGCGTGAGACCCGGGTGAATGAGGTCGGGATTACCGCCGATGACCTTCCGGTTCCCTTCGTAGAGCTTCTTCCAGCCGCCGCTGACGGAATATTCGCGGGCGATCTTGGAAAGGCTTTCCCCGGCCGCCACGGAATGCTTGGCGGGCGCGGCCTTCACGGTGGCCCCGGAAGCGGCCTTGGCGGCGGAATTCGCCTGGGCGGCCACGGAGACCGGGGCCACGGCCTGCTGCTGGGCGGCCGGGGCGGGGGCCGCGAAGGCGGTGGTGGCGCCGATCACCGGGAGGGCGAGAACGGCTCCGCCCGTGGTCACAGCGGCGATGCCGCGGCTCAGCGAGGTGGACTTGGGACGGCGGTGCTTACCCTGTGCGGGCATGGGGAATTTCCTCTCCGGCGCCTGCGAGGTGAGCTGTCGGGTTCAGACGGGAGATGTCTGGCCGCATGGGCATGCGACTTCACCCCAAGCCGTTCCGGTAACGGTTCGGCGACTTACCTGGGTCCCCCGCTCCTGCCGTACGTGAGTGGGTTTCGGATTCCCGGACGGCGGCAGGATTCGGCGTTCCATCCGGATTGACGGTGACGGTAGGCGAGAAACGCCGAACAGAACAAGCCCCGCATTCCGCATTGCTGTTTTTCCACATGATCGAAACAGGGGATCTCCGTCGAGGGCCGCACCGTCACCGCGTCAACTTTCTTCGCGCAGAAGGGAACCGAACCCTCCGGATCACCGTCCGCGTCCCACGACGTGACGCTCACCACGTCCACCGGAGATGGCGAAAACACGGGCGGGCAAAAGCCTCAAGCACCCCAATAAGCCTTTTATGGATGAGAGTTTCCAAAGGAGGTAAATCGACCATATCGACATGATGAAATGGACTTATCGGGCACACTGGCCAGGGCCGGTCGAAGGGCTCGCCGGGCGATCGCTTACGGTGTGGGGTGGAGACTAGTAAGCCAACCCTTACCTCCGACGTACGCTGTACCTGCCCGCGTTCGCCCGCCCCGAAGGAACACCACGCCATGACACGCCCCGTCCGCGTCGCCATTGTCGGAGCCGGCCCCGCCGGTATCTACGCTGCGGACGCGCTGCTCAAATCCGAGGTCTGCCAGGACCCGGGGGTCTCCATCGACCTCTTCGAGCGCATGCCCGCGCCCTTCGGCCTGATCCGTTACGGCGTCGCCCCCGACCACCCCCGGATCAAGGGCATCGTCAAGGCCCTCCACCAGGTGCTGGACAAGCCGCAGATCCGCCTCTTCGGGAACGTCAGCTACCCGAACGACATCGGCCTGGACGACCTGCGCTCGTTCTACGACGCCGTGATCTTCTCCACCGGCGCCGAGGCCGACCGGGCGCTCGACATCCCCGGCATCGAACTGGACGGCTCCTACGGCGCGGCCGAGTTCGTCTCCTGGTACGACGGTCACCCCGAGGTCCCCCGCACCTGGCCGCTCACCGCGGAGAAGGTCGCCGTCCTCGGCGTGGGCAACGTGGCGCTGGACGTGGCCCGGGTCCTGGCCAAGACGGCGGACGAGCTGCTGCCCACCGAGATCCCGGACAACGTGTACCAGGGCCTCAAGGCGAACAAGGCGCTGGAGGTGCACGTCTTCGGGCGGCGTGGCCCGGCGCAGGCCAAGTTCAGCCCGATGGAGCTGCGGGAGCTGGACCACTCCCCCAACATCGAGGTCATCGTCAACCCCGAGGACATCGAGTACGACGAGGGCTCCATCGCGACCCGCCGGGAGAACAAGCAGGCCAACATGGTCGCGCAGACCCTGGAGAACTGGGCGATCCGCGATGTCGGCGACCGCCCGCACAAGCTGTTCCTGCACTTCTTCGAGTCCCCCGTCGAGATCCTCGGCGAGGACGGCAAGGTCGCGGCGCTGCGCACCGAGCGCACCGAGCTGGACGGCACCGGCAATGTCCGGGGCACCGGAGAGTTCACCGACTGGGACGTCCAGAGCGTCTACCGCGCCGTCGGCTACTACTCGGAGGAGCTGCCCAAGCTCCCCTTCGACGTGGCCTCCGGCACCGTCCCGCACGAGGCGGGCCGGGTCATCTCCGGGGACGAGCACATGGCCTCGGTCTACGTCACGGGCTGGATCAAGCGCGGTCCGATCGGCCTGATCGGCCACACGAAGGGCGACGCAAACGAGACGGTGGCCTGCCTCCTGGAGGACCGCGCCGCCGGCCGGCTGCCCGAGCCGGCGACGCCCGCCCCCGAGGCCGTCGAGGCCTTCCTGGAGGACCGGGGCGTGCGGTACACGACCTGGGAGGGCTGGCACAGGCTGGACGCGCACGAGCAGGCGCTCGGCGCGGCCCAGGGCCGGGAGCGGATCAAGGTCGTGGAGCGCGAGGGCATGCTGAAGGCCTCGGGCGCCTGATCGCCGGCCGGGCACCTCGGGCGTCGGACCTGACCGGCGGCCGGGCACGTCCCGGCGGACACCGCCCAGCCCTGGTCGGGGCCCTCACCGGTCCCGACCGGGGCTGACGTCCGTCCGGGCCGGACTCGGGGCCGCCGTGCCGTCATCGGTGCGGGGTCGGCCCCGGGCCTCGGTCGTGCGCCCCGACTCCGTACCCCGGAACGTCCGCCACAGGTCCGGTCCGGGGGTGTGCGCCTCTGCGGGCGGACGGACCGCCGAGGTCCCGGCCCAGCGGGCGGCCAGCAGAAGCGCGATGTCGTCGGGGCGGTCGATGGCCGCTCGTGCCTCCCCGATGACCTGGTCGGCCGTGTCGGCCAGCGGGACGGCGCCGATGCGTTCGACGGTGGCGCGCAGCCGCTCGATCCCCTCGTCGATGTCGGTACCGGGGCGTTCGATCAGGCCGTCGGTGAAGAGCGCGAGCATGGCGCCCGGTTCGAGCCGCATCTCGGTGACCGGATAGGCCGCCTGCCCGTCGATCCCGAGCACGATGCCGCCGGGCAGGTCCAGCACCTCCGTCCGGCCGTCGGGCCGTCGCAGCACGGGCTGCGGATGCCCCGCCCGTACGACCCGGGCCACCCCGGTCGCCGGGTCGAGGGCCACGTAGCAGCAGCTGGCGAACTGGCCCGGGTCGAGGTCGATGAGCAGCCGGTTCGTCCCACTCATCACCTCCTGCGGATCATGGTTGCTCAGCGCGAACGCCCTGACCGCACTGCGGAGTTGCCCCATCGTCGCGGCGGCGGCGACGCCGTGGCCCTGAACATCGCCGATGATCAGGGCGAGTTCGTGACCGGTCTCGATGACGTCGTACCAGTCGCCGCCCACTTCCATGCCCTGGGTGCCGGAGAGATGGCGCCCCAGCGTGTCCACCCCGTCGACCTCCGGCAGCCGGTGGGGCAGCAGGGCGTCCTGGAGTCCGCGGGCGAGGGCCGACTCACTGTCGTAACGCTGGGCGCGCTGGAGCGCCTGCGCGATGAGCCCGGCCAGCGCGGTCAGGACCGTGCGCTCCTCCGGACTGAAGCCGCGGGGCCGGTCGAAGCCGAGGATGCAGGAGCCCACCGGCCGCCCCGAGGCGATCAGCGGCAGGAAGGCCCGGGCCCCGACGTCCGCGTCCATGGGGATGCCCGGGTAGGCCTCGGCCAGGCGCTGCATGGACTCGAAGAAGATCGGGCGGCCGGTGGTCAGGGTCTCCACCCCGGGAATCCTGACGTCGAGCCCGACCCCGTCGAAGCGGTCGAGGAAGCCCTTGGGAAACCCCGTCTCCCACGCCAGGTGCAGATGACGCTCGTTCAGCAGATAGATGGCGAGCTGGCGGCCGCCGAACGCGGGCAGCAGTTCCTCCGTGACCACCGCGGAGACCTGACGGGCCGTGACCGCCTCGGTCAGCGCGATGGCGAGGGCCACCGGTCGGTAGAGCGCGGAGGAGCGGTCGGCGGTGGAACCGATGCCCAGGCCCGGCGCGGTGACGGATCCGGGGGCGTAGGCAGGCCGGTCGGTCGCCTGGAGGACGACGCTCACCCCGTCGTGGCCCGGATACAGGGAGACGGACAGCCAGCGGGAGGGCGGGCGGCGGGCGAGGAAGTGGACGGGCTCGTCGGCGATCAGGGCGGCCCGGTAGTGGTCCTCGTACGCCTCGTGCCCGAACCACGGCAGGGCCTGCCACACCAGGCGGCCGACGAGCTCCGTACGGGAGTGGCCGAGCAGCTCTTCGGCGAGGCCGTTGGCATAGGTGATCCGGCCGAGCCGGTCCAGGGAGAGGACGCCCCGGGGCAGCCGGTCGGCGGCCTCCGGCTCGACGGGGCCCGCGCCCAGGTCGACCAGGAACCCGGTCAGATGGCTGGAGTCCGCGTCGCCCTGCGGATGGGTCCAGCGGCCGGAGAGCTCCAGCAGATGGGACCGGCCGTCGGGGCCGCGCAGCCGCATGCGGCGGACGACCGGTTGTGCCGACTCCACCGTCTGCCGGGCCAGGGCCCACAACCCGTACACGTCCTCGGGGACCAGCCGTGCGGCCAGTGCGTCGACGGTGCCGGGAAAGGCTGCGGGCTCGAAGCCGAGGATCGCGCACAGTTCGTCGTCGGCGGCGACCTGCCCGGAGTGCAGGTCCCAGTCGAAGCGGCCGACCCGCACCGGGGGCGCGGTGGCGGCGGGCAGCTGCACGGGGACCGGCTCGCTCTCCCACACGCAGTCGATGCCCCGCCGCTCCAGATCGGTGAGCGCGTCACCGAGCCGCTGGCCGTGCCGGTGGAGCCGGTCCCCGTCGGCCGCGGCGATCGGCCGCCCCGGGGTGGAGGCCCGCAGAACGGTCAGTACGCCCATGCTGCCGAGGGGCCCGGTGACGGGGACCCACAGCGAACCGAACGGGAACGGCAGCCCTGCCATCAGCTGTGGGAAGCGGCGCATCGCCTCCTCCGCGTCGGCGAGCAGTACGGGCCGCCCTGAGCGGTAGGCCTCGGAGACCGGGAAGGGGCGGTTCACATGCATCCGCCACCAGGGCCGGAACAGCGGGCCCGGCAGTCCGGCGAGTACCGCGAGGCGCAGCAGCCCCGGCGTCCCCGTGCGCAGGTACACCCCGCCCGCGTAGCCGTCGGACGACTCGACGGCGCTCACCAGGGACTGTGCGAGGACGAGGGAAAGCTCGTCCGGTACGCGGCCGTCCTCGCCCGCCCCGTCCGTGTCCCCGCTTCCGGCGGGCGGGGTGTGCCGGGTCGTACCGTGCCGGGTCACACAGCCAGGATGCTCCCGGTCAGGGGGGCCTCGCACCTCCGGCGCGACCGGCCGCCCCCCGTCGGCGGCCGGTCGCGGGTGCGGGGGTCAGTACAACTTGGCGACGGCGGTGCGGGTCGTCTTCCTGAATCCCTCCAACGGCGCGCCGTCCAGATCGCCGAGCTGGCCCCACTCGACGACGGTCACCGCGCGGCCGTCGCGGCCCACGGAGTAGAGGCCGATGTCGGTGGAGCCGACCTCCGGGTAGGAGGTGTCGATGCTGTAGACGTGCGCGCCGTCCGCCACGTTCACGCGGCCGTGGTAGAAGGCCTCGCCCTCCAGCCCCGGGTCCTGCTCCTTGAGCCGGTCGAGGCAGGTCTCGAACGAGGTCCGCAGCTTCGCCGCGAGCGCCTTCGCCTTCGCGGCGGTGGGGGCGACGGTGATGATCTGGCGGGCGCCGGTGTCCAGCTCGGTACGGAATTCCCGGTGGCGGGTACCGGCGGCCGGGGTGGTCTCGCCGGTGCACACGGCCCCGTACTCGGGCAGGCCCTTGCGCACCGGGCCCGCGGTCCACGGGGTGTGGGACGCGGGCAGCTCCTCGGCGCTGAGGAACTTCGGAGCGGGGGCGGGGGCGGGAGCCGCGGCGGCGGGCACGGAAGCCAGCGCGGTGGCGGCCAGGCCCGCGGCTGCGGCGGTCAGGAGTGCGGTGCGGATCATCTGCATGGTGAAGCTCCCCGTTCGGGCGGTCGGTCGTGTTCCCGTACGGGAGTCGTAGGGGAACGGGCACCAGCCTGGGCGGCCGCCCAGGCTCCGGACAAGCACGACACTGCTTCCGGCCGGGCTGGAACCGTCCCACCCCCGGTGACGTGGGTGTTTCCGGAGGGCTGGAACGCCCTGGGACGGCTGTGAGGAGGGCGAGCGGCTTGAGCGAGGGTGACGAGGCCGAGGGGTGCGCGCGTGACGCACTGGCGGAGCGGCTGAACGCGCTGCGGGAGGGCTCGGGCCGGACGTATGCCTCGCTGGCCCGTCGCGTCGGGGTCAGCGGATCGACGCTGCACCGCTACTGCACCGGACGGACGGTGCCGGCGGAGTTCGCCGCGGTGGAACGGCTGGCCCGGCTGTGCGGAGCGCCGGGCGGGGAACGCGAGGCCCTGCACCGCCTGTGGCTCCTGGCGGACGCGGAGCGCCTCGACCGGCAGGGGGCGGGAGACGCTGCGGCGGAACCCGTACGGGAGACCCCCGGCGCGGGGCCGCACGTCGGTGGGGAGACAGACGCTGCACGGGAGACTCCCGGCGCTGAGCCCACCGCCGGTGGGGAGACAGACGCTGTACGAAAGACTCCCGGCGCGGGGCCGGTGCGGGCCGGGGAGCCCGGGACGGTGGCGAAGGCCGCACGTGAGAGCTCCGCGCCGGGACCCGGCGACGGCGAGGGGCCCCGGCCCTCGGCGTCGTACGGCGCCGAGGGCCGGGCCCTCCCGGCCGCGCCGGGTCGCTCGCGGCGGGTGCGCCGGTACGGGCAGGCGGTCGCCGCCCTCGCCGCGGCCGTGGCCGTCCTCGCCCTGGTCACGGGCTTCGGCGGGACCCGGTTGCCGTTCCTGCCGGGGCAGGAACGGCAACCGTCGGCGGCCCAGGGGCCGGGCATCCCCCCGGGGGGCGTCCCGGAGCCGTCCGCCACGGACGGCACACCCGCACCCGGGACACCGTCAGGCGCTCCGTCGCGCGGTCCGTCGGGCGGTCCCCGGTCGACAGCGCCGCCCGGGGTCGCACGGCAGGAAGGGGTACCCGGGCCGCCGGGGTCCTCCCCGGGGCCGGGGCCGGACCCGGGGACCGGAGCCGGGCGGGTGCCGTTCACCTGGACCAGCGACGACCAGGTGTGGAAGTCCGGCTGCGGCCACTCCTATCTCGTCGACCGCGCGCCCGCGGCCGTCCCGCCGCCCCCGGTCGAGGCCGACGGGGCAGCCTGGGCGAAGGCTCTGGGCGCGGTGCACGCCGGCGACACCGGGGTCCGGATCACCGTTCAGGGCCGGGACGAGCGGGCCGTGGTGCTGGAGGCGCTGCGCATCCGGGTCGTCGAGCGGGGGGCGCCCGTCGGGGGCCGGGTGTACCGGATGAGCCCCGGGTGCGGCGGGGCGCTGACCCCGCGGGTGTTCGACGTCGACCTCGACGTCCCCCGTCCCGTGGCGCGATCGGTGCCGGGCAACGACTCGGGCGTGCCGATCGAGGCGGTCGCCTTCCCGTACCGCGTCTCGGCCTCGGACCCGGAGGTCTTCCTCGTCACCGGCCGCACGGTCCGCTGCGACTGCTACTGGTTCGCCGAGCTGGTGTGGAGCAGCGGGGGCAGGTCCGGGGCGGTGCGCATCGACGACGACGGGCGCCCGTTCCGTACGAGCGGGGCGCGGGGGCGGCCCGTCCACGACTACGACACGGACACCGGGCGCTGGGTCACACGGGAGGAAGCCGACGAGGCGGAGGAGCCGCCGTCCTCCTGACGCGGTGAGCGGCATCGCGGAGGCGTACGGGCCCGGGTGCGGCCATGCTGGTGACAGGCGGCGCGCGCACGGCTGGAGGTGAGGTGCGGATGGACCCTGTCACCGCTCTGCGGCGGATCGCTTTCCTGCTGGAACGCTCGCAAGCCTCCACCCACCGGGTGAAGGCCTTCCGGACGGCAGCCGCCGTCGTGGACGCGATGGACGACGGGGAGGCTGCCGAGCGGGCGGCCGCGAACTCCCTGGAGAGGGTCGCCGGGATCGGACCCCGTACGGCCGAGGTGATCCGCGAGTCCCTGGCCGGTGCGGTGCCCGCCTATCTGGACCGGCTGGAGCGGGAGGCCGCGGCGGAACCGGTCCCCGAGGGCGGCCGGGAACTCCGCGCCCTGCTGACCGGCGACTGCCATCTGCACTCGAACTGGTCGGACGGCGGCAGCCCGATCGGGGAAATGGGCCGGACGGCGGCGGAACTGGGGCATGCGTGGTCGGTGCTCACCGACCACTCGCCCCGGCTGACGGTGGCGGGCGGCCTGTCGCCCGATCGGCTGCGGCAGCAGCTCACGGTGGTGGAGCGGCTCAACGAGGAGTGGGCTCCGTTCCGGCTGCTGACGGGCATCGAGTGCGACATCCTGCCGGACGGTTCGCTCGACCAGGAGCCCGAGCTGCTGGAACGGCTCGATGTGGTGGTGGTCTCCGTCCACTCCAAGCTGCGCATGGACCCTGGCCCGATGACCCGGCGCCTGGAGGCGGCGGTGCGTCATCCGCAGGCCAATGTGCTCGGCCACTGCACGGGCAGGCTCCTGGACGGTCGCGGGAGGCCGGAGTCGCGGTTCGACGCGGGCCGGGTTTTCGCCGCCTGTGCCGAGGCGGGGACGGCGGTGGAGATCAACTGCCGCCCGGAACGGCAGGATCCGCCCCTGCGGCTGCTGCGCGAGGCCGAAACGGCGGGCGTGCTGTTCTCGATCGACACGGACGCGCATGCTCCGGGGCAGCTGGACTGGCAGCTGTCGGGCTGTGCCCGCGCCGAGGAGTGCGGGATCCCGGCCGAGCGTGTGGTGACGACGTGGAGCGCGGAGCGGCTGCTGGAGTGGGCCGGGTGACGCGTACGCACGGCACGTGCGGTGCGTACGGTACGCAGGCAGCGACGACACCCGCCCCGGGCGGGACCGGGACGCGTGTGCACGGGGACGCGGCGCGCGCGATGGCTGTACTGCGTACGCGAGGGACCATACGCACGGGAACACGTGCACAGACTGGGATCTCCACCGAACCCGGGGCGGTTCAGGTGCCCGCCTGGCGTGAAGGAATCGTGGTCAAGTCCTGTGCCCGGGCCAAGACTTCCACTCTGTCACGCCCATGCCCGACGCCGTTCCTCTGAGGTACGAGGTAGCTGGAAGCGGCTCCGCGGGTCATGGTGTTCCTGCGGTGCCAACAAGGAACACCGCGACGGGGGAGGGAATTTCCATGAAGCGCGTGTTCGCTTCAGTGTGCCTCGTCATGGCTGCGTTGTCCGCCACGACCGGGTGTACCGACAGCAACGGGACAAAGGCCAAGGGGCTCTCCCGGGCCGATGGGATGAACACCGAGCAGGGGCGCGTGTCACGCCCTGTCCGCGAGCTCACCCACGCGGACCAGCTTCGCATCGATGACGCAGTCCAGCGGCTGATCAGCAAGTGCATGGAGCGACAGGGTTTCACCTACCACGAACGCAGGCCACTGACCCTGGAGGAGAGCCGCCCGACCGGCTATGTCCAGGATGATGTGGCGTGGGCCCGCAAGCACGGCTATGGCAGCCGCATCGCCGAGAAGAGCAGCCGCGCCCGGGCGACGGACCCGAACATCGCCTACCGCAAAGGCCTCTCCGCTGAGCGTCGCAGGGCCTTCGACACAGCGCTCGACGGCGGCCCGACGGCCCGGGTCATCGTCGCCGACGTCCCAGGCGGAGGCACGATCCGCAAACGCGCCGACGGCTGCATCGGCGAGGCCGAGCGGAAGCTGTACGGCGATCTGGAGACTTGGTTCGTCGCCGAGAAGGCCGCCGACAGCATCCGGCCTCTCTACGTGGGAGAACTGCTGGCGGACAAGAAGTTCGCCCGCGCGGTCCGCGCCTGGTCCCGTTGTATGCAGAGCGCCGGGCATCCCTATCGGGACCCGGGCGAGGCCCGGCAGGCAGCAGGGCAGGCAGACTTCGGGACCGAACTGCGTATCGCCGTCGCTGCCGCCACCTGCGCTCGCCAGACCTCGCTGAAGACAGTTGGCCGACAGCGGGAGGCCCACTACGTCGATCAGCTGAGGACCGAATTCGGGGGCGCCCTGGACACGGCCCAACGTCTGCGGCACCGGGCCCTGACCCGCGCCGAGCAGATCGTCGAACCGCGCGAGTGACCGGTCGCGCTCCCCGCGCGTCACCTTCCCTCCTGCCCCGCCTCGGCGATGTGGAGCCGCGCACCGGTGCGCCCCGAGCAGTGCGACCGACGCGGCCGACGCGGCCGATGGAAACGGCATCGGCTCGCGGCAGACCCGGAGGGCGTTCCCTCCCCCTACAAGCCTCCGCGCCAAAGGGCGCGGATCCCCTGCCCCGAGTGAGGCAGGTCGGCAAACAACCAAGGAGTACAGACATGCGCAAGGTTGGTGCAGCATTCGCCGCCTTCGGCTTGGCAGCCCTGGGCCTCACCGCCTCGGCCGGCACTGCTCAAGCCGCGGACGGCTGCAACAGCAAATGGCCGGGCCGCGACGGCTACGTCCGTGCCTGGGACGGCAAGGACTGCCAAGGTACCCTCCTGGGCGGGACGCAGGGGAACGACGGCGACTGGGGCGATGGGGCCGGCGCGTTCCGGGGGTCCGACGACAACAGGGCGTCGTCCGTCATGAACAGCGGCTACTACGGTGGCAGGGACGTCGTCGCGTTCTACTGGATCGGGGACAATTCGGAGCCGTGGAAGTTCGGCTACGGCTGCCTGAAGCCGGGCGAGTTCTACGTGGACGACCTGAGCCGTAACCGGTTCACTCCGGCCCCCAGCGGAACTCGCTACAACATGAACAACTCCATCTCCTCCCACCGCTGGGTAACCGCCGGCGACTGCCGCGCGGGCAGCTTCATCAGCTGATCCTCGCGCTACCGCCGTACAGCAGGCTGGGCCGCATCTCCGACCGGGGTGCGGCTCGCCTCTGCGTGATCGTCTGGCTCACCGGTTCGACAGTACGACCGGCCGCCGGACGAGCGGGGCGACCCGATGCCGCCGCTGCGGTGGACGACGAAGTCGACCCGGCGCCTGGCCGCCGAGCCGACCCGGCAGGGCCACCGGGTCTCGGTGGATACGGTCGTGTGCCTGATCGGCAAGTCCTACCTCCGCGGTCTCGGGGTAGATTCCCCCGCCGCCGTCGAGTTCTGCTGCTCGCTCCGGTCCCGGATCGTCCGGGACTTCTTCGCCAGCCGCTCCCTCTCCTGCGGGTCGCTCGCGTGCTCCGCGGCCTCGGCGAGCTGCTGGGCCTTCTCACGCATCTGCCGAGCCAGGTCGGCGGGTTCGTCCGAACCGCTCATCACCACTCCTTGGACGCTGGGGGCGCCGGGGACGCCGGGGACCACTGCCCCCAAGCGAACCAGTGACCGGCCGCATCCGCATCCCGCGCCGCCCGCCGGCCACGGCGGAAGCGGGGTGCCGGGCCCGGCGGCGGTCAGTCGGGCTGCCTGGCCAGCCGCTTCAGCAGGGCGCGCAGCCGGGGGTGGTGCGCGTGGGCCTCGGCCGAGCGGCGGTCCAGCTCCTCGCCCAGGCGCTTGGTGCGCTCGTCGATGTCGAGTTCGGCGAGCACCCGGTCGATCTCGGCGAGCAGTGCCCCGTGCAGCTGCCACTGCCGAGGGTGCTCCTGGACGTCCTCCAGAAGCAGGTCCGCGACCCGGTCGCGGGTGGCGCGGCTGCGTACGAGGGCGTCGGCGAGGCGTTGCTCCGCCTCCTCGGCGTCGGCGGCGAGCTGGGTGGTGACCAGGACGGCGAAGCTCTCGATCGCCTCGGCGAGCCGGCCGAAGAGCTCCTGGAGCAGCTCCGCCACATCGGCCGGGAACAGCGACTCCTCCGTACGGGCCTTGGCGAGGTCGGTGAGGGTGCGGGAGAGGACCCGCAGCACGACCGCGCAGATCTCCAGGGTGTCGAGCCCGGACCGCAGGACGACCCGGTGGAGCAGCCCTTGTCTCACCCTGGGATTGAGGGTGAGACTTTCCTCCGCCCGGCGCAGGGAAGCGTCGACCTCGACGATGTCGTGGTCGAGCCTGCGGGCCTCGTGGAGCCGGGCGGCGGCCCTGGGTACGGGGTTGTTGCCGACCACTTCCTCGCCCATGCTGCGGAGCATCGTGCCCATACGGGTGGCCAGCGACTCGATGGAGGAGCCCGCCGTCCTCACCCAGACCGGCGGGGCGAACACCAGGTTGAACAGCAGGCCCACGACGGCGCCGATCAGCGTCTCCCAGACCCGGTCCCAGGCGGTGTCGGCGACCTGGGAGACACCGAGCACGAGCATGGCGCTGATCGCCACCTCGGGAACGAACTCGTTGACCCGCACCAGCCGCCCGATCAGGAGCGAGGTGAAGATGGTGAGGCCGAGGCTCCACCAGGTCAGCCCCACCAGGGAGCTGAAGGCGATGGCGATGAGCACACCGACGACGACGGAGTTCACCCGGCGGACCCCGGTGGTGAGGGTCGCGTACAGGGTCACCTGGACGACCAGGAGCGCGGTGAGGGGCGCGGTCAGCGGGGCCGGCTCGGGCAGCGTCCACACGGCCGCGGAGTAGGCGATGACGGCGGCCGCCGTGGACCGCAGGGTCTGTACCCCGAAGGGTTCCGTGGTGCGTTGCACAAGTTTGACGACAGGGGCGGAGACTCCAGGCATTCCTTGGCGGTGCCCCGATCTCCAGGCGTGGCAGCGCTTCTCCCCCGCCGGTGCGCCCGTACGGCCCTGCACCCGGACGGCGTGCGCGCGGAAGCGTACGGAGAGACCCTGGAGGTATGGCTGTTTCGCACTCCCAAGAACTGCGTCCTCCCGGTGAGACCCCACCGGCCGAGGGCTCCATCAGCGAGGCCCACGAGGAACGCGCGGACGGCGGCCTCTGGGAGCACCCGGCCGTGTGGACCGGCCTGATCGTGGTGGGCGCGCTGGTGGTCGCCGGGTTCTTCATCGCCCGGATCTTCGGCTACGGATGAGCTCCCGGGTGTCCGCGGCGGCGCGGCGGACCACCGACGCGCTGCTGGCGGAGTGCGGGCGGACGTACGCGGCGGAGGCGGGAATCCGGCTGCGGGACACACCGCAGCCCCTGTATCAGCTCCTGGCGCTGAGCCACCTGCTCAGCGCACGCATCCGCGCCTCGGTCGCGGTGGCGGCCGCGCAGGCGCTGTTCGCGCACGGCATGCGCACTCCGCGCCGGATGGCGGAGGCGACCTTGCAACAGCGGGTCGACGCGCTGGGCGAGGGCGGCTACCGGCGCTACGACGAACGGACCTCCACCCAGCTCGGGGAGGGTGCGGAACTCGTCCTCGACGTCTGGGGAGGGGATCTGCGGCGACTGCGCCGGGAGGCCGACGGCGACGGCGAGAAGCTGCGGGAGGGACTCCAGGGGGTCCGCGGCATCGGACCGGCCGGAGCGGACATCTTCGTGCGCGAGGTGCAGGCGGTCTGGCCGGAGACCGGACCCTGGATCGGCGCGAAGGGAATCCAGGGCGCCGAGCGGATCGGTCTGCCCACCTCCCCTGACAGGCTGGCGGAGGTGGCGAGGGGCCGGGACGGGGCGGCGTTCGCCGCGGCCCTGGTCCGGGTGGCCCTCGACCAGGACCTCGCCGACGCGGTCAGGGAGAGGGCACGGATCGACTGAAGGTCCGTCGATCAGCGAAAGGGCCGCCCGTACCGCACGCGGCGCCAGGGGGTGTCCGGCGGATCATGACCGGGTCCGCCGGACACCCCTGCGGGGCGGCCCCATACGCACCGGCCTCAGCCGTGGGAGGCACTCCGCGCTGCGCGCGCCCGGGCCTCCTCGCGGCGGGCCTCGGCCTGTTCCCTTCTGCCCTCGGCCTTCATCCGCTCGTTGTCGAGGGCGATACCGTCCGCTTCCTTGATCATGCCTTTGAGCCTCCGCGCCTTGGCGCGGGCCATGTCGGTGTTCTTTCCCACAGCTGCCTCCATGGCGCGAGGGAGATACGCGCTTGTCCCTCCACTATGCGTACCCGCGCGGCGGAACGCAGGGGCCGCGGCCCGGCGGCTACAGCAGCGGCTCCTCGCCTTCGTCCGGCCCGCCGCCCTCGACCCGCAGGGCGAGGTCCTGGAGGACGTCGGCCGAGGACACGTCCGTCTGCCCGGAGTCGTGGACCTGTGCCAGCATCGTGAACGCGAGGGTGAACGCGCTCACCAGCTGTTCGACCGCGCCGCCCACCTCGCGTCCGACCACGGCCACCACATCCTCGACGGAGAAGTCGTCGGGGATGGCGATGTGGGGCATTGTCTCGTTCAGCAGGGCCGTGACGGCGCCCGCTCCCGCGTCCAGGTCTTCCCGTTCGAGGTCCGCCTCCAGCAGGCGCTGCATTTCGCGCGCCTCTGTGAGGATGCCGATCACGCGCTTCACGACTTCCCGTTGCTCCATGGGCGCGAGCATAGGGCGTACGGCCCGGGCACCACGTCCGGTCCGCACGCCCGTACCCCGGGCGGTGTCGCGGAAGGCGACGATGCCGTTCGGGCTCCCTCTCGTGCAAGCGGCAACCGTGATCAGCCCGACCGGCCGCGCGGGCACCCCGTGGCCGCTCAGCGCGGCGGGATCCGCTTGCGCGAGCGGCTGTCCCGCATCGCCTGGCGGATTTCGGCCGCGGTGGCACGCGCGCGCTCCGGGGTGGCGGTGTGGTCGGCGACCGAGGTGACGAAGCGGTGCAGGGGCTGACGGCAGCGGGGACAGGCCGCGTCGGTGGTGAGCAGGTACCCGTCCTCGCACTGCCGGTCGGAACACGAGCCGGGCCGCAGCAGCTGTTCGGCGATGTCCTGGGCGCTCCAGCGGCGGCGGCCGTCCTCGTCCAGCTCACCCAGCGCGTGGGCCCAGCGCAGGTTCCAGCGGCGTTCGATGCGCTCGCGGAGCTGGCCGGCGCTGCGGGTGGCGATCTCCTGGTGGATGAGGTCGTGGACGGTGCTCGGCACGCGGCCGCCGAGCGCCTGGAGGAGCTGGGGCGGCAGGGCCTGGAGGACGTAGCCGCGCGGGTTGCTCCTGGCGCTCTCCCGCCAGCGGTCGCAGCCGCAGGACCCGTCGGGCCGCTTCCGTGCGTGGCAGCGGCCGCACAGTCCGCGGCACTCGGCGCACAGTCCGCCGTCGAGCCCGTCCAGATGCGGGGCGGGGGCCCTGCCGCACGCGTGGCAGCAGGCCGCGCACGGACCGCAGAGCCGTTCGTTGCCCGCCTTGGTGGTCCAGATCCGCATCTGGCACCGGCAGCAGAGGCCGGTGTCGCAGTGCTCGTGGTGGGCGGCGCCGGAGTGCCGGCCGGGAGGCGGAAAAGACATCTGCCCATTGTGCGGGATCCGCCGGTGCGCTCGCGGACGATCCCCCACCGCTCCCCGGAACCCGCCGCTGTCAGGGGTGCAGGCTGCTGACCAGGTCGGCGGTGGCGCCGACGCCGTCGTGGATCGTCGGCGCCATGCTCGTTCCGGCCAGGAAGAAGCCGAGCAGGGCGCAGACCAGTGCGTGCGAGACCTTCAGACCGCCGTTGCGCAGAAAGATCACCGCGAGGATCACCAGGAGCAGCACCAGTGAGATCGAAATGGCCATGACCAACCTCCTCCGCCGCGCCTGTTTTGCGGCATTCGGCCGCCAGTGTGGCGTAGCGGAGGGACCGTTCGGCGGACTGGCGTGTCCGCCGAACGGGTACTTCCGGGAGGTGACGCGTTACGGGGTCGGGCCGACGTCCCGTCGGGCGCGCAGGAAGCGTCGCAGCCCCGCCAGATCGTCGGTGTTGAGGTGGTCGACCCCGGCGGCCAGCAGTTCGGTCCAGACGGCCGTCCGCTCGGGGCCGGGCAGGTCGGGCGTGGCCCAGAAGCGGATGCGGCGGCCTTCGCGGTGGGCGGCGGCGACGAGGGTGCGGAGCCGGTCGCGCTCGGCCCGGGGGAAGGGGCCCGCGCCGAGCCAGCCGAAGGTCTGGGTCCAGTTGGCGCTGACGAGCGGGGCGAAGGAGGCGGGGGCCGGGGTGCCGAGATCGTCGAGGCGGCCGTCGTAGAACGCGTAGCGGGTGCTCTGGGCCTCCATGGGAACGCGGGCGGCCCGGTCGCCGGAGATCACGGCGGTGACCGCCCCGGGATGGACGCGGCCGTGGCTGCAACGGGTCAGGATGCGGCGGTGGCGGCGCAGCTGCCGGTCCAGCTCGCGGTAGGCGGCGACGCCGTCGGCCTTGATGTCGATGAGGAGTTGCAGCGGGGCACGGTGGCCCGGGTGGACACTGCCGTGCCCGGCGCGGACCAGGGCTGCCAGCGGGTCCAGGTAGAGCGAGGCGAGGGTCCGGGCGGGGTCGAGCCCGGCGGGCTCATGGGCGACGAGCAGCTCCCCGTCGACCAGGAAGATGTCCGCCTCGACGCTGGTGAACCCGTGCGCGAGGGCGTCGAGCAGCGGGCGGGGGTGCAGGTAGTCGTTGTGCGCGTGGGCGTGACGTAACGGACGCGGGCCGCGTGGGCGGGCGGGTGCGGCGGTCGCCGTCGCGGTGGGGACGGCGACGCCCGCGGCGGCGGTGGCGAGGGCGACGGTGAGCGCACGGCGGCGGGTGGGGTGGGCCATGGAGACTCCCTGAGCGGACGGGCGAGGGGACAGAGGAGGGGGACGGTCGCGACGAGTATGGAGGCGCACCCGCCAATACGTCAGGTACCTGACATTAGTTCGGCGATGCTTCACGCCCCGGCCACCTGTGCCCCGCGTCTCCCGATGGACGCGTTCCGCGTCGACTCAGCTGCCCTGACCTGAGGTTCCACGGATCTTCCGCACTCCGTGCACGCCCTTCACCATGGCCGTCACACGCCCCGGCGGGGCGTCGCCGCTGCCGGAGAACCCGACGGACGAGTCCCTCAAGGGCTGACGGCAGCAGGCGCAGCAGGCACCAGAGCCCTTCACCCGGCAGGAACGCTCTGCGCGCTCCGCTCGCCCCAGCGCACCGTACGGTCGCACCAGCGCTCCAGCAGCACCCGGTCGTGGCCGACGGCCAGCAGGGCCGCCCCGGAGTCGGAGCGGTAGCGCTCGACCACGGCGACCAGGGCGGCCGTCGTGGACGCGTCGAGCATCGCGGTCATCTCGTCGCAGATCAGCAGCCGGGGCCGCAGTACCAGGGCCCGGGCCAGGCAGGCCCGTTGGAGCTGGCCGTCGCTCACCGCGTGCGGGCGGCGCTCCAGGAGTTCGTCGGAGAGGCCGACCAGCGGGGCGAGTTCGGCCACCCGT
This sequence comes from Streptomyces sp. WZ.A104, assembly GCF_002382885.1. GTDB lineage: Bacteria > Actinomycetota > Actinomycetes > Streptomycetales > Streptomycetaceae > Streptomyces. Next base: position 77,825 of record NZ_NWVL01000023.1, on the reverse strand, counting down.
TCCGGGACCTCGTGGCGGCGCCCGGTGGAACGCAGCGGCTGGGCGATCAGCTCGCGGAGGCTGAGCCGGGGGTCGGCGGAGAGCCGGGGCTGCTGGAAGACGACGCCGATCGCCGTGCGCTGCTCCTGCGGGGCGCGGTGCCGCCAGCCGCGTACCACCGTGCCGTCCAGGGTCATGGTTCCGGAGTCCGGGCGGTGGAGGAGGGCGGCGACCTTGGCCAGGGTGGACTTGCCGCAGCCGCTGGGGCCGAGGAGTCCGACCGCTTCGCCCGGGCCGACGTACAGGGAGACCTCGCGGACGACGGGGTCGCGGCGGTCGTATCCGGCGGTGATCCGGGTCAGCTCAAGCATCGGCGGACTCCTTCGTCGGGGAGTGTGCGCGCCCGGTCAGCCCGTGGTGGCAGGCGAGGTCCGCCGTGAAGGCCGGGCGTTCGCCGGTGCAGCGGGCGTCGGCGTACGCGCAGCGGGCGGCGAAGGCGCAACCGTCGGGCAGCGCGCCCAGCTCCGGGGGCATGCCGGGGATCGGGGCGAAGTCCCGTTCGGGCAGGGCGTCCAGGAGGCCCTTGGCGTAGGGGTGGCGGGGGCCCGGGGCGCCGAAGAAGCCGGGGGCGTCCGCGATCTCGACGATCCGTCCCGCGTACATCACGGCGACCCGGTCGGCGATGCGTTCGGCGGCGGCCAGGTCATGGGTGATGATCAGCAGCGCCCGGCCCTCGTCGGTGTGGCGGCGCAGTTCGTCCACCGTCCGCACGACGAGGTCCCGGTCGAGTCCGGTGGTCGGTTCGTCGGCGAGCAGCAGCGGGGCGTCGCCAATCAGGGCGAGGGCGGTGGCGGCGCGCTGGGCGAGGCCGCCGGAGAGTTCGTGGGGGTAGCGGTCGAGGTGGCCGTCGGGGAACGAGGCGCGGGCGGCGGCTGCCACGGCCGCCTTGTGCAGGGCGCTCCCCCTCGCCCCGGTCAGCTCCCGCAGCGTCTCCTCCAGCTGGGCCCGCACGGTGCGTACGGGCGTGAGGTGGGCGGCGGGGCTCTGCGGTACGAGGCCGATGCGCCGTCCCCGTACCGTACGGGCGAGGGTGCGTTCGTCGGCGGTGAGCAGGTCCGTGTCCCCGCCGAGGACGGCGCTGCCGGTGGTCTCGGCGTTGGCGGGGAGCAGCCCGAGCAGGGCGGAGGCCAGGACGGACTTGCCGCAGCCGCTCTCGCCGACCAGGGCCAGGCACTCCCCCGCCGCGACGGAGAAGCGGGCGTCGCTGACGGCGGCGATGTCCCGGCCGCCGCGCATCCGGAAGCGGACGGAGAGGTTCTGGACGTCGAGGACCGGCGCACCGGTGTTCTCGCGGTCGTCGGTCACAGCATCAGCTCCGATTTCCGGCGCGGGTTGATCCGGTCGCGCCACGCTCCGGCGAGACCGGCCAGCGCAAGGGTCGGGATGATCAGGAAGAGGCCGGGGAAGAGCGTCGGCCACCAGTCCCCCGCGAGCAGCGAACCGCGCGCGGACTGGACGAGGTTGCCGAGGCTCGCCTGATGGGCCGGGAGCCCGAGGCCGAGGAAGGACAGCGCGGACTCGTGCCACATCGCGTGCGGCACCATCAGCACCGCCGCGAGACCGGCCTGCGGGAGCACCCCGGGCAGCAGGTGCCGCACGATGACCCGGGTGCGCGAGGCCCCGCCGGAGACGGCCGCGTCGATGAAGGGGCGCGAGCGCAGGGAGAGCACCTCGGAGCGGACGATCCGGGCGGTCGAGATCCAGTGGGTCAGGGCGACCGAGACGACGACCGGCCAGACGCCGGGCCGGAACATCGCGACGATGAAGATGCCCAGCAGGAGATGCGGGATGGAGGACAGGGCGTCGACGACCCGCATCACGACGCGGTCCGGCCAGCCGCCGAACGCCCCGGCGAGCGCACCGATCGCGGTGCCGATGACGGTGGCGGTGAGGGCGGCGACCAGGCCGACGAGCAGCGAGACGCGGAGTCCGTAGACACAGCGCAGCAGCAGGTCGCGGCCGACGTCGTCGGTGCCGAAGGGGTGGGCCCAGGACGGCGGGTGGAGCTTGTTGGAGAGGTCGACGGCCTGCTGGTCGAGCTGGGCCAGCGGCGGCACGATCAGGACGGCCAGCGCGACGGCGGCGACGATCACCACGGAGGTGACGACCCGGACGCGGCGGGTGGTGCGGCCCGGCGGGGCGAGTGCGGTCTCAGCCATCGAAGGCCACCCGGGGGTCGGCGAGCCCGTAGAGGAGGTCGGAGAGCAGGTTGCCGAGCAGGACCGCGGCGGTGGCGAGCACCGTGAGCGCGGCGAGCAGGGAGAAGTCGACGGAGGTGGCGGCCTGCACGGTGGCGGCGGCGATGCCGGGCCAGCTGAAGACGGTCTCGATGAGCAGGGCGCCGGTGATGAGTTCGGGGACGCGGGAGCCGATCAGGGTGAGCATCGGCAGCATCCCGGAGCGCAGCGCGTGGCCGAGGAGCACGGTGCGCTCGCTCAGCCCCCGGGCGCGGGCACCGCGGACCGGGTCCTCGGCCAGGGCGTCGGTGACCCCTTGCCGTACGTAGAGGAAGAACCACGGCAGCTGGGAGACCCCGAGGACCGCCGCGGGCAGGACGAGGTGGGAGGCGACCTGGCCGAAGGTGATGGTCTCGCTGGCGGTGTCGGTGAGTCCGCCGGCCGGGAGGACGTCCAGCTTCAGGGCGAAGACCCAGATGGCGAGCAGCCCGAGCCAGAAGGCGGGGGCGGCTTCCAGGGTGTACGCGGCGGAGCTGACGCCCCGGTCGAGCCAGCCACCGGGCCTGCGGGCGGCGAGGACGCCGAGTCCGGTACCGAGCAGGATCGCGATGAGGAAGGCGGTGGCGGCCAGCAGGACGGACCAGCCCAGGCGCTCCGCGATGACGTCGGCGACGGGCTGGCGCATCACGCTGGAGTCGCCCAGATCGCCCTGGAGGGCCGAGGTCAGCCAGTTCCACCAGCGGGCCACCAGCGGCTCGTCGACGCCGAGGTTGGCCCGGAGCTGGTCCAGGTTCTCCTGGGACGCGGTGAGCCCGGCGGTGCCCGCGTACGCCTTGACCGGGTCGAAGGGGGACGCGGCGGCGACGGCGAACACACCGAAGGTGACGGTGAGGAGGACCGGGACGGCGAACAGGGCCCGCCGTCCCGTCATCCGTGCCATCGGCCCCCAGGGGAGGCGGCGGCTCACTTGTCCGTGCCTCCGGCGCTCTCGGTCTTCCACTTCTCGACGTTCCACCAGGGGCCGGAGGCCAGCCCGTGGTCGTGCGGCTCGACCTGGGTGGTGAGCGCGCCGAAGCGGTCGTCGACGACGTAGAGGTGGTCGATGTGGGTGAGGAAGGTGTAGCCCGGGTTCTTCACCAGCTCGCGCTGGACGGTGTCGTACGCCTTCTTCCGCTCGGCCGGCTCGCCGCTCCTGCGGCCCGCCTCGATGGCGGCGTCGACGGCCTTGTTGTCGTACCAGGCCATGTTGTTGAAGCCGTCGCCCGCGAGGGAGGACTTCAGCAGGGTGTACTGGTCGAAGTCGGGGTCGGCGGGCGATCCGCCGCCCGCGAGAACGGCGTCGTGCTTCATCCGGGGCTCGATGACCTCCCAGGTCCCGGCCTCGGTGCGGATGTCGATACCCGCCTTCTTGGCGTCGGAGGCGTAGGCGAGGGCGTGCTCCTGGCGGAGCTTGTCACCGCTGAGGTACCAGAGCGGGAACGCGGCGCGCACGCCGTCCTTGACGCGGATGCCGTCCTTGCCGGGCTTCCATCCCGCCTCGTCCAGGATCTTCTTCGCGGCGGCGAGGTCGTGGGGGCGTTCGGTGCCCTTGGTGAACCACTCGCTGTCGGTGGGGACGGGCCCGTAGGCGGGCCTGCCGTCGCCGTTGAGGATGGCCTTGACCATGGTCTCGCGGTCGACGGCGACGTCGAGGGCGCGGCGTACGGCGGTGTCGCCCGCGACCTTGTTGTGCGTGGGGAGCGTCACCGTGCGGTAGTCGTAGGTGGTCGCGGCGTAGGTCTTCTTGGCCTTGTCGTCGGCGAAGCCCTTGGCGAGGTTGGGCGGCAGGATCGCGCCGTCGAGGTCGCCGGAGCGCAGCCGGGTGGCGCGCACGTCGTCGTCCTTGATGATCGCCATGGTGAACTTCTTCACCTCGGGCTCGCCGTCCCAGTAGTGGGGGTTGGCGGTGAAGCTGAGCTTCTCGCCCTTGGACCACTTGGTGAGGACGTAGGGTCCGGTGCCGATGGGCCGGGTGGTGAAGGCCCCGGTGTTGACGTCCTGCTTGCCCGCGATGTGCTTGGGGGCGATGGCCAGGACGGTGCGCTGGGCGAAGGGCGCGTAGGGGTACTTGAGAGTGAAGACGACGGTGTCCTCGCCCTTGGCCGTGACGTCCTTGACGGCGTCCAGCTCGGCGCGGGAGGCGTTGTTGGTCTTCTCGTCGAGGATGGTGCGGTAGGTGAAGACGACGTCCTCGGCGCTGAACGCCTCGCCGTCGCTGAACTTCACGCCCTTGCGCAGCTTGTACGTGTACGTGAGTCCGTCGGCGCTGACCTCGGGAAGCGCGGCGGCCAGAGCCGGGCGGAGCTGCATGTCCGCGTCCAGGGCGAGCAGCCCGTCGAAGATCTTGGAGTTGCCGTCCTTGCCGTAGCCGAGCAGCGGGCTCAGGCTCTCGGGCTCGTAGGCGATGCCGACGACGGCCGAGGTGGAGCCGGTCGCGGAGCCGCCCGTGGAGCTGTCCGGGTTGGAGCAGGCCGCCGCGGTCAAGGACAGTGCGGTCACCAGCGTGGCGGCGACCGCCCCCCGTATCGATCGGGCCGTCATACTCTGCACATCCCTGTTCAAGATCGACTGTTGTTGCGAACAGTACGCAATTAAACAGCACGTAAAAGACCCCGGTACACCCCGCCTCAGCAGGTGGGACGGGGGTACCGGGGCCGGTGGTCCGGATGCGCGCGGCAGCCGTGAGGGCTACGGAGCCGGGAGTTCCGCCAGCTCCGCGACGGCCGCACGGTGGCTGCCCGCCGTGCCGTAGGCGATGGAGTCCGCCTTGGCGCGCTTGAGGTACAGGTGCGCCGGGTGCTCCCACGTCATCCCGATCCCGCCGTGCAGCTGTACGCACTCCTCGGCGGCGTGGACCGCGACGCCGGAGCAGTACGCCTGGGCCACGGCGACGGCGAGCGGGGCGTCCGGGCTGCCGGTGGCGAGGGCGTCGGCGGCGCCGCGGGCGGCGGCACGGGCCGAGACGACCTCCAGCCAGAGCCGGGCCATCCGGTGCTTGAGCGACTGGAACGAGCCCACAGGCCGGTTGAACTGGTGCCGTTCGCGGGTGTGCCGGACGGTCTCGGTCAGGCACCACTCGGCGATCCCGAGCTGTTCGGAGGCGAGCAGCCCGGCCCCGGCGAGCAGCCCGCGCCGTACGGCGGCGGCGCTCGCGTCCGCGTCTGCGAGCAGGGTCCCTGTCGCACCGGAGAGGGTGAGGGTGGCGAGCGGGCGGGTCAGGTCGAGCGGTACGAGGGGGGCGACCGCCACCCCGGGGGCCGTCGCCTCGACCGCGTACAGGCCTTCGGCGGTCGGCACCAGCAGGACGTCCGCCACGGCCGCGTCCGCGACGCCCCGGACCGTGCCGTCCAGCGAGGCCGTGGCCTTCTGGGAGCCTGCGGGCGCGGTCCCCAAGGGCACGGCGAGCACCGCCGTACGGGCGCCGGAGGCCAGTTCACCGACGAGAGCGGCGGCCGGTCCGTCGTCCCCGCCGAGTGCGAGCAGCGTCTCGGTGGCCACCACGGAGCTGGTCAGATAGGGGGCCGGGGCCACGCTGCGGCCCAGCTCCTCCAGGACCACGGCGGCCTCGCGGTGGGATGCTCCCTGGCCGCCGAGCTTCTCCGGCACGAGGAGTCCGGCGGCGCCGATGCCGGAGGCGAGTGCCTCCCAGAGCCGCGGGTCGTACGGCGTGTCGGACTCGGTCGCCGCGATCACCGTCGGCGCGTCGGCCCGGTCGGCGAGGAGGGCGCGTACGGCGGAGCGCAGGTCCTCCTCGTCCTGGGAGTAGAGGAGGTCGGGGGTGGCGGGCGGCTGGGCGGTCGCGGTCATCGGCTCAGGTCCTTCCAGGCGACGTCCTTGTCGTTGCGGGGTTCGGCGGGCAGGCCGAGGACGCGCTCGGCGACGATGTTCAGCAGGACCTCGCTGGTGCCGCCCTCGATGGAGTTCCCCTTGGACCGCAGATAGCGGTAGCCGGCGTCGCGTCCGGTGAAGTCGACCAGCTCCGGGCGGCGCATGGTCCAGTCGCCGTACAACAGGCCCTCGTCGCCGAGCAGTTCCACTTCCAGGCCGCTGATCTCCTGGTTGAGGCGGGCGAAGGCGAGCTTCATGCCCGAGCCCTCGGGTCCGGGCTGTCCGGCGACGAGCTGCTGCCGCAGCCGCTCCCCGGTGAGCCGGGCGACCTCGGCCTCCACCCAGAGGGTGAGCAGGCGTTGGTGGGTGTCATGGGTGCGCAGGTCGGGGCGTTCGCGCCAGGTCGCGGAGACCGGGCCGATCATGCCGCCCTCGCGCGGGATGCGGGAGCCGCCGATGGAGACGCGCTCGTTCATCAGGGTGGTCTGGGCGACCTTCCAGCCCTCGCCGACGGGTCCGAGCCGGTGGCTGTCCGGGATGCGTACGCCGGAGAGGAAGACCTCGTTGAACTCGGCCTCCCCGGTGATCTGGCGCAGCGGCCGGACCTCGACGCCGGGGTCGGTCATGTCGCAGAGGAAGTAGCTGATGCCCCGGTGCTTGGGCAGGCCGGGGTCGGTGCGGGCGATGAGGATGGCCCAGCGGGCGAGGTGGGCGCTGGACGTCCAGACCTTCTGCCCGTCGACGATCCAGTCATCGCCGTCGCGGACCGCCCGGGTGGCCAGCGCCGCGAGGTCGGACCCGGCGCCGGGCTCGCTGAAGAGCTGGCACCAGACCTCCTCCCCCACCCACAGGGGGCGCAGGAAGCGCTGCTTCTGCTCGTCGGTGCCGAAGCCGAGGATGGTCGGCGCGGCCATGCCGAGGCCGATGCCGATCCGGCGGGGGTCGTTGTCGGGCGCGTCGGCGGCGGCGAGTTCGGCGTCCACGACCTGCTGGAGGGAGCGGGGCGCGTCGAGCCCGCCGAGGCCGACCGGGTAGTGGACCCAGGCGAGGCCCGCGTCGAACCGGGCCTTCAGGAAGTCGGTGCGGTCGGTCGTTGCGGGCGGATGGGCGGCGAGCAGCTCGCGGGTGCGGCGGCGGACCTCGGAGGCGTCGGCGGCGGGGCTCATCGGGTGCCTCCGGGCAGGACGACGATGCGGCCGGTGCTGGTGCCGTCGGCGACGCGCTGGACGGCGTCGGCGGCCCCGGCCATGGCGACACGCTCGCTGATCAGGGGTTTGACGATGCCCTGGGCGGCCAGCTCGGTCAGCTCGTCATGGCAGGCGCGGACAGCGGCCGGGTCCTTGGTGTTGTAGAGGCCCCAGTGCAGCCCGACGATCGAGTAGTTCTTCACCAGGGCGTGGTTGAGGGCCGGGGCGGGGATCGCGCCGCTGGCGAACCCGACGACCAGGACGCGGCCCTCGAAGGCGACGCACTTGACGGACTTGGCGTACGCGTCGCCGCCGACCGGGTCGTAGACGACGTCCGCACCGCGCCCGCCGGTGGCTTCCTTCACCGCGCCGACGATGTCCTCGCTCCGCCGGTCGACGACCAGGTCGCAGCCGAGCTCGCGGGCGACGGCCGCCTTCTCCGGTCCGCCGACGACGCCGATGACGGTGGCGCCCGCCGCCTTGCCGAGCTGGACGGCGGCGCTGCCGACGCCGCCCGCCGCCGCGTGCACGAGCAGGGTCTCGCCGGGCTGGAGGTGCGCGCGGCGGTGCAGTCCGAACCAGCCGGTCTGGTAGCCGATGTGCAGAGCGGCCGCTTCGGCGTCGTCCAGGGCCTCGGGGGCGGGCAGCAGGGCCGCCTGGTCCGCGACGACGTGGTCGGCGAAGCCGCCGTACGGCAGGGCGGGGGTGGCGAGGACGCGCCGCCCGTCCTCGGTCGTGCCGCACACCTCGACGCCCGGGGTGAACGGCAGTGGCGGCCGCACCTGGTACTGGCCCCGGCAGAGCAGGGCGTCGGGGAAGTTGACGTTCGCGGCGCGGACCTCGACGAGCACCTGCCCCTCGCCGGGCGTGGGCCGGTCCGTCTCCTCCAGGCGCATCACCTCGCCCGGCTCACCGTTCCGGTGTACTCGCCATGCCTGCATGAGGGGCCTCCACAACACTGTCGGCATCGAACCGCTGCCGCTGTCGGCATTACCACTGCTCCGGCGCATACTAAGCGGTCGCTTGCCCGTCTGGGAACACCTTCACACCGCCGACGGCGGGACTCCTCAGCCCCGCTTCGGCTTCGGCTTCGCCCGCACGTGCATGCGCTCGCCCTGCGGGCCGAAGAGACTGAGAAACTCCACCGGCTTGCCCTCCGCCGGTCCGAACCAGTGCGGCAGTCGCGTGTCGAACTCGGCGGCCTCCCCCGGCTCCAGCACCAGATCGTGTTCGGCCAGCAGCAGCCGGAGCTTCCCGGACAGCACGAACAGCCACTCGTACCCCTCGTGCGTGCGCTGCTCCGGCGCCTCGCCGCTGCCGGGCTCCTGGATCATCTTGTACGCCTGAAGCCCGCCGGGACGGGCGGTCAGCGGCACCATCGTCCGGCCGTGCTGCACGATCGGCGTGGCCCGTACCCGGGGGTCGCCGACCGCGGGAGCGCCCACCAGGTCATCGAGCGGCACCTCGTGGGCGCGGGCGATGGGAAGCATCAGCTCAAGGCTGGGGCGGCGACCGCCGGACTCCAGCCGGGAGAGCGTGGAGACGGAGATTCCGGTGGCGTCCGAGAGCGCGGAGAGGGTGACTCCGCGATCCTTGCGCAGACGGCGCAGCCTGGGGCCGACGCCGGAGAGCACCGCTTCGAGTTCCGGATCGTCCCGGTCGTGTTCTTTCATATCGCAATTGCAGGATCGGCAAGCTGGTTTGTCAATCCGGGAACAGCGTTTCTGGCCCGCTCAGTGGGCGAAGACCTCGAAGGTGACCGCCGGCCGGCCGTCGAACCGCTCCGCGGCGCCCCCGACCATGCCTTCCAGGAAGGACCGGCAGTACCGCTCCGGGTCCTCCTGCGTCAGCGCCTCGATGTAGGCGCGGTGCTCCAGCAGCGACCGGACCGAGCGTTCGAAGCCCGCCGTGGCGTCGACCGCGTGGGTGGGCCGGTCGCTGCCCGCCACGGCCGTCCAGCGCACCCCGTTCCACGGCTGGAGGCCCTGCTCGGCCAGTTCCGGGAAGATCCAGCGGTTGCCCGCGTCCGCCACCGCGTCCAGCGTGGCGCGCCCGACCGCGCGGTGGTCCGGGGTGTTCCAGGCGACCCCGCCCCAGGTGTCCCGGTGGTTGAGGGTGACCACCAGCTCGGGGCGGTGGCGCCGGACGGCCGCGGCGATGTCGCGGCGCAGCCCGATGCCGTACTCGATCACTCCGTCGCGGTGGTCGAGGAACTCAACCGTCCGTACGCCGACGACGGCGGCACTGGCCCGCTGCTCCCGCTCCCGTACCGGAGCGCACTCCTCCGGCGGGAGGGTGTCGATCCCGGCCTCGCCTCGGCTGGCCAGGAGATAGACGACCTCGCGGCCGCCGTCGGTCCACTCCGCCACGGCGGCGGCAGCGCCGTACTCCAGGTCGTCGGGGTGCGCGACCACGGCCAGGGCGCGCTGCCAGTCGGCGGGCATGGGTTCGAGTCGATGCTGCGTCATACCGGCAGGCTACCCACGGGCCTCGGGGCCCGGAGTACGGCACCCGAAGTCCGGCCGGACTTCTCGGCAGGGCCCAGGGGGCGCACATCCCACGGCCCGGATACGGAACGCGGGACCGCCCCTCGGTGCCGGACTCACGTGTAGAGTCCCTGCCCTCTCGCGCAGCCCCGGTGAACGAAAGGAATCCCGCTCGTGACCAGCCCCGCATCTCTCTCCCCCGCCCAGGCCGCAGCCCGCTTGGAGGAGTTCACCGTCATCGACGTGCGGGCTCCCGGCGAGTACGCGGCGGGACATGTGCCCGGCGCCCTGAACATCCCGCTCGACAAGCTTCCCGACGCGCTGCCCGCCCTCAAGTCCGCCTCGGCGCGCGGTTCGCTGCTGGTGGTGTGCGCCTCCGGGGTCCGCTCCACGCGGGCCTGCGAGATCCTCGCGGGCGCGGACATCGAGGCCGCGACCCTGACCGGCGGCACCTCGGCCTGGCAGGGCGACGGCCGCGGCCTGGACCGCCCCGAGGGCGCGCGCACCACCTGGCCCATGGAGCGTCAGGTGCGGCTTGTCGCGGGCTCACTGGTGGTGGCCGGTCTCGCGGCGGGCGTCCGCTACCCGGCGGCGCGCTGGCTGTCCGCCGGCATCGGCACGGGCCTCGTCTACTCGGCGCTCAGCAACACCTGCGGGATGGCCTCGGTCCTCTCGAAGCTGCCGCACAACCGGGCCCCGCGCTCGGCCACCGACCTGGACGCCACCCTGGAGGCCCTCCAGCGCTGATCCGGGGGCAGCGCCGCGCGGGCCCCCGGACGGCTCCGGCCGTGCGGTCAGGCCTCACCCCGCACCAGCGCGAGCAGCCGGTCGAGCACCCGGGGGCCGCCCGCGCGCACCCCGTCGTGCTCGTACTCGTTGGTGACCCAGGTGCGCAGCCCGCGGATCGCCGCCGCCGTGCGCAGCGAGTCGGCGGTATCGACGTACATGTCGTCGTGGTAGACGGCCGCCGCGGCGGGGACCTCGTTGGCGGCGAGCCGCTCGGGGTCGTAGAGGACGGGCCAGTCCGTGCGCCGCGCGAGGAGTTCGGCGGTCTCGCGCAGCGGGCGCAGCGCGGGGTCGACGTCGAAGTGCCAGGGGTGGATGGTCTCGCCGGTGAGGAGGAGGGGCCCGTCGCCCTTCAGCGCGGCCGCCGCGTCGAACTGCGGGAACTCGCCCCGTACGCGTTCGGCGGACCAGGCCGTGGCGCGTTCGCCCTGCCCGTAGATGGCCTCGTGCAGCAGGGCGTACAGGGGGTGCCCGGCAAAGGACGTGGCGGTGCGCAGGGCCTCCTGGAAGGTGTCGGAGAGTTCCGTGCCGTGCGGGGTGCGGACGAAGGCGTTCTCCAGCAGGTAGTGGAGCTGGTGGCTGCCGCTGCCCGAGCCCAGCAGGATGCCGAGCGACTGGAAGCCCTCGGGCGTCAGCCGGTGTCCGGCGCTCTCCGGCCGGTGCTCGGCCAGGTGGGCGGCGATGGCGCGGGCACGCTCGACGTCCTGCGGGTAGCGGGCGTAGTGGGCGGCGACCTTGCGTTCGATACGGGGGTACGCGGCCCGGTAGACGTCGTCCGCGTGGGCGTCCAGCGAGGGCAGCCCACCGGTGATGAGCACCGCCGCGAGGCCCTCGGGCGCCGAGGAGAGATAGCGGACGGCGCAGAACCCGCCGAAGGACTGGCCGAGGACCGTCCAGGGGGCTCCGCCGGTGAGCCGGGGCCGGATCAGCTCGCAGTCGCGGACGATGGAGTCGGAGCGGAAGTGGGCGAGGTAGTCGGCCTGTTCGCGCGGGCCGCCGCGCAGCGGCAGGGTCTGCCGGTTGGCGGGGGTGGACAGTCCGGTGCCGCGCTGGTCGAGGAGGAGGACCCGGAACTCGCGCAGGGCGCGGCCGAGCCAGGCCTCCGTGCCGACGAACCGGCGCGCGCCGAAGCCGGGGCCGCCCTCCAGATAGACCAGCCAGGGCAGCTCGTCACCGGCCCGGGAGGCCGCCACCGCCTCCCTGCCGTAGACCTCGATCTGCTCGCCGCCGGGGTCGCTGTGGTCCAGGGGCACGGTGAAACGCCGGTCGGTGAGGACGACACCGGGCTGCCGGTAACTGCTCACGGGGAACTCCTGAATCCGGGGTGCGGGCTGATCCGGGCGAAGCGCCCAGTTCAGCACATGCCCACGGCCGGTCGGCGAAGGGGCCGTGCCCGTACGGAGGTGGGAGCCGGGGCCGTACGTGGGTGGGAGCCGAAGCCCGTACGGAAGTGGGAGCCTGGACCGTACGGCGAAGGCGGCGCGGGATCGTACGGCGGAGGCGGCCGTGCCCCGTACGGTCCCGGCCCGTGTGCGCGGCGGCCGGGGCGCTCCTAGCGTGCAGACATGATCCGGTTCGAGCAGGTCGGCAAGGTCTACCCGGACGGGACGACGGCGGTCGACGGGCTGTCCTTCGAGGTGGCCGAGGGTGAGCTGGTGACGCTGGTGGGGCCGTCCGGCTGCGGCAAGACCACCACGATGATGATGGTGAACCGGCTGATCGAGCCGACCTCGGGCCGCATCCTGGTGGACGGCGAGGACATCGCCGGGACCGATCCGGTCAAGCTGCGTCGCCGCATCGGCTATGTGATCCAGCAAGTCGGCCTCTTCCCGCACCGGACCGTCCTGGACAACACCGCGACCGTCCCGGCACTGGTCGGCTGGAAGCGCGCACGGGCCCGGGAGCGGGCGGCGGAGCTGCTGGACCTGGTGGGCCTGGACCCGGCGACGTACGGCTCGCGCTATCCGGCGCAGCTCTCCGGCGGCCAGCGGCAGCGGGTCGGCGTGGCACGGGCGCTCGCCGCCGATCCGCCGGTGCTGCTGATGGACGAACCCTTCGGAGCGGTGGACCCGGTGGTGCGGGAGCGGCTGCAGAACGAGTTCCTGAGCCTCCAGCAGCGGGTGCGCAAGACGGTGCTCATGGTGACGCACGACATCGAGGAAGCGGTGCGGATGGGCGACCGGATCGCGGTGTACGGGGAGGGGCGCATCGAGCAGTTCGACACCCCGGCCGCCGTGCTCGGCACTCCGGCGACCCCGTACGTCGCCCGGTTCGTCGGCTCCGACCGGGGTCTGAAGCGGCTGTCGGTCACCGCGATCGAGCCGGAGGACCTGGAGGAGCCGCCCGTGGCCCGGCTGGAGGAGCCCGCCGGCGACGCGGCTGCCCGGCTGGTCGCGGCGGGGGCCCGGTGGGCGGTGGTCCTCGGCGGCTCGGGCGAGCTGCACGGCTGGGTCGCCACGGACGTGCTGCGGGCGGCCGGGGAACGGGCGACGGTGGGCACCCTGGCCCGCCGGATGGACGCGTGGGTGCCGGTCGGGGCCCCGTTGAAGCAGGCGTTCAGCGAGATGCTCCAGCACGACGCGGGGTGGGTGGCGGTGCTGGACGGGGCACGGTTCCTCGGGGTGCTCACCCCGGCCAAGCTGCACGAAGCGCTGCGCCGCTCGGTGGACGCGGACGCGCAGGGCGTGGGGCGCGAGGAGGTGGACTTCGACTCGGTGGCGGACGCGTAAGGGCTGTCCCGTCATCATCGAAGTAGGGGGCGGGCCGGCGACGGACTGGCGCCCCCAGGTGGTGGTGCGCCAGCTCGCTTGTCCGGCAGACGACTTCTCAGGATCAGGGAGGGGAACGGTCAGCGGCCTCGCCGGTAGCTGCTGCCGTCCCGGGGGCGGACCAGCAGTCCCGCGACGACCAGATAGCGGCGCAGCGCGGAGCAGTCCTCGTGGACGGTGAGCAGCGCCTCGTTCACCTCGCGTTCGGTGTACGAGCGCTCCCGCTCGAACAGCGTGTCGGCGAGGTGCACGAGCAACTGCTCCCGCCGGGCCTCCTTGCGCGGGATCGCGACCAGGCGGCCGTGCGAGAAGAGCGCCTCCACGCGGTGCGTACGAGGGCTCGGCGACGGCGACAGCGGCTGAAGGGTTTCCTGTTCAGCAGGCATGACAGGTGTGGCAGGCATGGTCGGAAGAGTCGCAGGCTTCCGCAGTACGGGCAACGCCATTTCCGCGTTGCCCGTACCGGCGTCGCCCGTCCTCGCGTTGCCCTTCTTGGCCATCGCGTTGACAGACGTGCACGGCCCGGGTTGTGATGGGACACGTGCAGCGTGACGTCGGCCAAAGAGATCTGGGCCGGCCGGCAGTCAAGCCAGCACCTTCTTCCAGGGACACCGCCATGAGCACACTCATCGCCCCCTGCCGCTGAGCCACCTGCCCTGAGCAGTTCGCTCCGGGCGCGTACACGCCGACGCGCCCCCGTGTGATGCACCCCGTTCCGTCTGCCGGGCCCTCGTGCGCCCGCGTCCTTCCAGGAGACCCAGAACCTCCATGCCCCCTGCCTTCCAGCAGTCCGTCATCGACGAGTTCCGCGCCAACGCCGGGAAGGTCGGCGGCCCCTTCGAGGGCTCCGACCTCCTCCTGCTCACCACCGCCGGCGCCCGCTCCGGCACCCCGCACACCACGCCGATCGGATACGTACGCGACGGCCGCCGACTGCTCGTCGTCGCCTCCAACCTCGGCGCACCGCGCCACCCCGACTGGTACCGCAACCTCCTCGCCCGCCCGTCCGTCCGGGTGGAGTGGGGCGCAGAGGAGTTCGAGACCGTCGCCGTGCCCGCCGAAGGGGCCCTGCGCGACGAGCTGTTCGCCCGGGTGGTGGCCGAAGCGCCCGGGTACGCGGAGTACCAGGAGGCGACCGACCGGGTGCTGCCGGTCGTGGTCCTGGAACTCCCCGATCCCGAGGCGACGGCCCCCGCGGTCACCTCCCTCGCTGACAAGCTCGTGGAGGTGCACACCTGGCTGCGCGCCCAACTGCTCCACGTCCACACCGAGACGGAGGCACACTTCGCCTCACGGGCCGCCCACCGGGACGCCGGGGAACCGCCCGCGCCGCCTCTCGGGCTCCAGATCCGGCAGCGCTGCCTGGCGTTCTGCCAGGCTCTGGACTTCCATCACACGGCCGAGGACGGCCATATGTTCCCCGCGATGGAGGGGTACCACCCGCACCTGCGGGAGGTCTTCGACCGGCTGCGGGAGGAGCACCGCCGGATCGCGTCCGTCCAGACGGCCCTCTCCGCGCTGCTGGCCGACGTCGCCATCGCGGAGCCGGACCGCTTCCGTGCCGAACTGACCCGGATGACCGAGGAGCTGACCGCCCACCTCGACTACGAGGAGGAGCAGATCCTGCCGTTGCTGGCCGAGGTGCCCTGGCCTCCGGCGGCTCCCGCCGCGACCGCTTCCTGAGTTCCGGGGCCGCTCAGCCCTTCGGGAGGAGTTCCTTCGACTCCAGGTAGGTGCGCGCGACGTCCTCGGGCAGCCTGCGCCAGCTGTCGACCTGCTCATTCAGCGACGCCAGGTCGGCGGTGGTCAGTACGGTGTTGAGCCGGTCGAGGGCATCGCGCACCCCGGTGCTCCCGGCGCGGGCACGGTTGACGACGGGCACCACGTAGTCCGCGTTCTGGAGGTTCTTGTCGTCCTCCAGCAGGACCAGGCCGAACTGGTCGAGCGTGGCGTCGGTCGTGGTGGTCAGCACCATCTGGTCCTGACCGTTCTGGACCGCCTGCTTCGCCTGGGTGGTGCCGACGCCCTTCGGATCGACGGCGACGATGTCGATGCCGTACGTCTTGCGCAGCCCGGGGGCGCAGTAGGGCCGCTGCACGCATTCGTCGCCCGCCGCCAGCCGCACGGGCAGCCGCGCGGCGCCCAGGTCGCTGAGGGTCTTCAGGCCGTGCTTCCTCGCGTACGCGGCGGTGACGGCGAAGGCGTTCTGGTCGACGGCCAGGCCCGGGTCGAGGACGGTCAGCCCGCGCGGGGCGGCGAGGGCGCGCAGCGCCTTCATGGTGGCGGCCAGGTCGGGCGATCCCACGGGGGTCGCGTCGGCGCCGTTGGCCTTGGCGTTCAACCAGTCGGCGAAGGTCGCCGCGTACTCCGCGACGACGTCGATCTGGCCGTTCTCCAGGGCGGGTTCGTAGATCTCCCGGTTGGTGACGGAGATGATGTCGGCGGAGTATCCGGCGTGCTCCAGGAGCAGGGCGTACATCTGGGCGAGCAGGTCGCTCTCGGTGAATCCGGCCGATCCGACGGTGAGTTCCCTGCTGTCGCCGGGCGGTGCGGCGACCTCGCCCTGGTTCTCCAGGCTGGGGCCCGTGGTGCAGGCGGTCGCGGTGAGGAGCGCCAGCGCGGCCAGGGCCCGGCGGGCGCGGGCGGGCCTCACGCGGCCTCCCGTCCGCGCCGCGGCACGAGGCGCTGCCCGGCCTCGAAGAGGCTCTCGACGAGGAGGGCGAAGACGGCCACCAGGATCGCCCCGGCCACCACCTGCGGGGTGGAGGCGAGGTTGAAGCCCGCGGTGATGATCCGGCCCAGTCCCCCGCCGCCCGCCAGTGCGGCGAGGGTGGCGGTGGCGACCAGCTGCACGGCGGCGATCCGTACGCCGGTGAGGACCAGCGGGAGGGCGAGAGGCAGTTCCACGCCCAGCAGCGTCTGGCGGCCGGTCATGCCCATTCCCCGGGCCGCCCGTACGACATCGCGGTCGACCTCGCGCATCCCGACGTAGGCGTTGGTGAGGAGCGGCGGCACGGCGAACAGCACCAGCGCGATGATCGTCGGCCACTGGCCGTACGTGCCGATGGGCGTGAGCAGCAGCAGGACCAGTACGGCGAAGGTGGGGACGGCCCGGCCGATGTTGGAGAGGTTGACGGCGAGTGCGCCGCCCCTGCCGAGGTGTCCGAGGACGAGGGCGACGGGCAGGGCGATCAGACAGCTGATGAGCAGGCAGACGCCGGTCAGGAAGAGGTGTTCGCCGAGCCGGTGCCAGACACCGTCCGGGCCGGACCAGTGGGTGGCCGTGGTGAGCCAGGACCAGGTGTCGGCAAGCGTGTTCATCCCGGCCTCCGTGCCGCGGGTCGCGTCCTCATGCCCGCCTCCGGGTCCAGGGCGTCAGCAGCCGTCCGGCTCCCAGGAGCAGCAGGTCGGCGGCGACGGCGATGATGACGCACAGTACGGACGCGGTGAGCACCTGGGCCTTGAAGTACGTGTTCATGCCGGAGTAGATGAGGTTGCCGAGTCCGCCGTGGCCGACGATCGCGCCGACGGTGACCAAGGAGACCGCGGAGACGGTGGCGATGCGCAGCCCGGCCACCGCCGCGGGCAGCGCGAGCGGGAGCTCCACGGCGAGCAGCAGGCGCAGCGGCCCGTAGCCCATGCCGCGCGCGGCCTGCCGGGTCTCCTCGGGGACGGCCCGGAGTCCGGCCAGGATGTTGCGGACGAGCAGCGTCAGGGAGTAGAGGACGAGACCCGCGACGACGAGTGCGGCGGAGAGCCCGTACACCGGCAGGAGCAGCGAGAACATCGCCAGCGACGGGATGGTGTAGAGGATCGTCGTCAGTCCGAGCACCGGCCCGGCCGCCCAGCGCCACCGGCGGGCCGCCAGCGCGAGGGGAACGGCGAGCACCAGGGCGATGGCCACCGCGGCGGCCGTCAGCTGGAGGTGCTGGATCACCGCGTCCACCAGGATCTCGCGGCGGGTGGAGAGATAGGCGCCGCAGATCCACTCGTTGCGGGCGAGGCAGTCGTCCGGGGGCGCCGTCATCCGTTCATTCGAGCGTGTCCGTGGCGCCGTCGCAGGTCGGGGGCGGCCGTTCGGGGTGCGCGGGCGGGGCGGACAACCCCACGAGGCTCAGGGCGTGCACCATCGGCTGCGGCGGACGGGGAGGGGCGGCCGGGGGCGGGCGCCCGGCGGCCGACGTACGGTGGAGTGGCGGCGTGAGTACGGGCCCCGGACGAACGGCAGGTACCCGCGATGGCCGGTGAGATCTCCTTCTTCGAGCTCGGCGTGGAGGACCCGGAGCGGGCGTGCGCCTTCTACGGCGAACTGTTCGGCTGGACCTTCGAGCCGGGCCCCTCGGACGGCGGCGGCTTCGCGATCACGACCCCCGGGACTCCGGGCGGGGTGCACGGCGGTGACCGAGGAGCCGGACCGTACGTCTTCTTCTGGGTCGACGACCTGGGTGCCGCCGTGGCGAAGGTCCGCGAGCTCGGCGGCACGGTGGACGACGCGTCCCCGGGTGACGACGAGGAGTCGGCCGCCCGGTTCGGACGCTTCCGGCTCTGCCGTGACGACCAGGGATCGCCGTTCGGCCTGCACGAGCCGCCGACAGCCGTCTGACGCGGGACCGCCGAGCGAAAGCGGAACGACCTGGGCCGGGCGAGCAACCCTCCCCGTCCCGCTGCCGTCTTGATCCACGACAGGACGGTTCGCCGCAGGTGTTCAGCGGCGTCCACCCCCACATGTTCCGGGCTCGGACGACCGGCTGACTATACGCTCCCTGTATACGCAGGGCGTATAGTCGCCCCGGGTACGGGCCCGGCACCGCGCGGAAGGCACCCATGCAGACCAAGGCACTGGCGCCCGAGTACCAGGGCGCTCTCACCAAGATGTCGGTGAACGCCTCCCTCACCGACGTACTGGCCGAGGGCCTACATCATCTGAAGCAGGCCGAGCTCTCCGGATCGCAGGAGGAAGTGGCGCGTTCCGGTCTCGCCGTGGCCGAGGCACACCGCAGGCTGGGGCAGGTGGCAGAGGCGGACCGGGCCTGGAAGGCCAGCTACCGGGCCGCGCGGGCGGCCGGGAACACCGGGGCGATGGCCTGGGCGCTGTGGAGCGGCGGCACGCTGGCGCGCCAGCGAGGGGCGCTGCGCCTGGCGTTCCGGCTGCTGGGGCTCGCCGCGGAGCTGGGGAAGCGGGGCGGCGACGTGGTCGCCCGGGGCTACTCCCTGGCCGGTCTCGCGGAGACCGGCCGTATCCAGGGCGACTACGCGACGGTCGCGACGCTGCACGAACAGCTGCTGGCCGAGGCACGCGCCCGGGGCGAGGCGCGGCACACGGTGTGGGCCCTGGAGGGAATAGCGCAGATCCACCGCAACACCGGCTCCCTGGACACCGCGCTGGAGATGTTCGAGGAGGCGGCCGCCCTGGCGGGCGACGCGGACGACCGGCGCGGCCGGGCCTGGGCACTGCGCGGCATCGCTGACATCGTTTCCCTCCGGGACGGCGCGACCGGGCGCGCACTCGATCTGCTCTCCGAGGCCGAAGCCGCCTGCCGCGCGATGAACCTCTCCAGCGCGCTGGCGTACAACCACAAGATGCGGGCCAACGTGCTGTTCCGGGCCGGGCGTTACGAGGAGGCCCGCGCGGTCTACGAGCAGGCGCTCGGCGAGTTCCGGGCGATGGACGAGCTCCGCGGCGAGGCACTGGCATCGCTCGGCCTGGTCAAGGCGCGGGCCATGCTCGGCCGGGACCGCGCGGCCACGGCGGCCGAGCTGGACGGGCTGCGTGTCCGGCTGGACCGGATCGGTCTGCTGAACGCCCGCGAGATGGTCGAGAAGGCGTACGCCGAACTGGGCGTGGAACCGGCCCTGGTGGACGAGGGGAACGGCCGACGATGACGCCCTCCACGACCCGCCGGACGAGCGCACCACGCGTACTGGACCGGTGCCGCGAGCTCGTCCGCCCGGCGCTGGTGGAGTCGGTGCGCCGACTGCATCCCTGGCATGCGGAGACGGCGGCCTTCTCGCTGGGCTGGAGCGGGGTCGGCGGTGACCCGGTGTCCGGCTCGCAGGGCAAGGGCGTGCGCCAGGCCCTCGCGGTGCTCGGCGCGGAGGCCGCCGGGGGCTCCGGGGCGGACGCGGTGCCCGGCGCGGTCGCCGTCGAGCTGATCCACACCTTCTCCCTGATCCACGACGACATCATGGACGGCGACGAGACACGCCGCCGCCGCCCGGCCCTGTGGAAGGCGTACGGCACCGGCCCGGCGGTCCTCGCGGGGGACGCCCTGTTCGCGCTGGCCGTCTCGACGCTCGCGGAGTCTCCCGGGCCCGGCGGTCCGGCGGCGGTGCGGCAACTGGCGGGCACTCTGGGCGAACTGGTGCACGGTCAGGCGCAGGACCTGTTGTTCGAGTCCCGGCCGTGGACCGGTCCCGACGCCGTCCTGCCACAGGAGTACCGGGCGATGGCCACGCACAAGACGGGTTCCCTCCTCGGCTGCGCGGCCGCCGTGGGCGCAGTGCTCGCGGGCGCCCCGCCGAGCACGACCGAGGCGCTGGACCGGGCGGGGCGCCATCTGGGGGTGGCGTTCCAGGCGGTGGACGACCTGCTCGGTATCTGGGGTGATCCGCAGGTCACGGGCAAGCCGGTGCACAGCGATCTGCGGCGGCTCAAGAAGACGTACCCGGTTCTGGCGGCCCTCGCGGCCGACCACCCGGCGGCCCGGAGCCTGGAGGCCCTCCTCACCTCCGCCGATCCCCTCGACGGCCCGGCGGCCCGCCGGGCGGCCGAACTGATCGACGCCGCCGGGGGGCGCCGCGCCACGGCGGCCGAGGCCCAGGAGCACCTGACCGCCGCCCACGACTGCCTGGACCGGGTGGAGCTCGCCGAGGAGGCGCGCGGAGACCTGCTCACGCTGATCCCGTATCTCCTCGACCGCACCGGCTGACCCGGGCCGTCCACCGGCGCAAACCGGTGGACGGCCCCCGGTCGTCGCCTGGGAGGATGGGCGGGCCAGGTCGTGTCCGGACAGCCCTTGGGGCTGTCCGTCCGCGTACGCCCCGACGGAAGTCCCTCCCCCGATATGACCGCTCTCCCCGCTCCCGTGCAGGCGCTGCTCGTCATCGACGTCCAGTCGGCGTTCGTCACCGGGAAGAACGCCGTGCCCGACGCGCCCCGGCTGCTGGACCGGGTGACGGATCTGGTCGCCGGGGCCCGGGAGGCCGGGGCGCTCGTGGTGCACCTCCAGAACGACGGACCGGCCGGGGCGCCGGACGAGCCGCACACCCCGGGGTGGGAGCTGCACCTTCCGGTCCGCCCGGGCCCTGCCGAGAGCGTGATCCGCAAGGAGGAGGACGACGGCTTCGAGGGGACCTCGCTGGAGGACGAGCTGACCGCGGCGGGGGTCCGGGCGGTCGCCGTCTGCGGGATGCTGTCGGAGATGTGCGTGCTGGCCACCGCACGCCGTGCCCTGGAGCTGGACTTCCGGGTCGTCCTGCCGCACGACGCCCATGCCACGTACGACATTCCTGCCGCGCCGGGCATCAGTGAGCCGGTCCCGGCGGCGATGGCGTCGCGGGTCGCGGAGTGGGCGCTCGGCGACGAGGTGGAGATCGTCGCCCGTGCCGAGGACGTCATATTCACGAACACGGGAACGGCGTAACACGAGAACGGCGTAATCGCCCCACCTAGATGGTGCCGCCATCCGGTGCGGCGAACGGCGGAGTGCGGCACGCCGGAAAGGGGAGGAGAGACCGCCCGCTAATCCGCGCGCGAAGCCCTCTCAATTCCGTGCGGCCGCACTCCGTAAGCCCTTTCGCCGCCTGACGGCAAAGCTTTCGCGCCCCTGCGGGATTCCGTCGCGCGACCACCCGGACGGTCCTGCCGTCCGGGTACTCCCCATGTGGTCGTATGAGCGAGTCACGCGCACCATTTCGCCACATCTCTGCCAAAGTGCACTTCGGCTTTACTCACCGGATTGAACGAAGAGAGCCGTGCGTGCTGCAGATGTGTCGTACTGAAGAAAGACAATTGACGGTCCTTCATTTGGTTCAGCCCGTCGACGGTGGAGTGGCCAGGGTCGTCACCGATCTCGTGCGGGCCCAGGCCGGGTCCGGGCTGCGTCCCGTGGTGGCCTGTCCGCCGGGGAGTCCGCTGGCCGTCGGGGCGGCGGCGGCCGGTGCGGAGGTGCACGGCTGGGCGGCCACCCGGGCGCCGGGGCCCCGGCTGGCCGGTGAGGTCGCGGCCGCGCGGCGGATCATCCGCGTCAGCCGCCCGCACGTGGTGCACGCGCACAGCGCCAAGGCCGGTCTCGCGGGGCGGATCGCCGTACGCGGCCGGGTACCCACGGTGTTCCAGCCACACGCCTGGTCGTTCGAGGCGGTCGGCGGCCGCACCGCCGGACTCGCCCTCGGCTGGGAGCGGTTCGGGGCCCGCTGGGCCGATCACATCCTCTGTGTCAGCGAGTCCGAGCGCCGCACCGGCCAGGAGGCGGGCATCGCGGCCCGCTGGTCGGTGATCCACAACGGCATCGACCTCGACCGCTTCCGCCCGGGCGGCGAGTCCGACCGCACGGCGGCCCGCGCCTCCCTGCCCCTGCTGAAGGGGATCGCCCCGGACGCCCCGCTCGTCGTCTGCGTCGGCCGACTCACCCGGCAGAAGGGGCAGGACGTCCTGCTCGGGGCCTGGCGGCGGCTGCGGGTGGCCGGGGCACGGCTGGTGCTGGTGGGCGACGGGCCCGACCGGGAGGAGCTGGAGCGATCGGCGCCGCCCGGTGTGCTGTTCACCGGAGCCAGCGAGGACGTACGGCCGTGGATCCACGCGGCGGACGTCCTTGTGCTGCCCTCACGCTGGGAAGGCATGGCGCTGGCTCCCCTGGAGGCCATGGCCTGCGGCCGCGCCGTGGTGCTGACCGATGTGAACGGGGCGCGGGAGAGCCTGCCGCCGGGTCACGAGGAGCACTGTCTCGTGCCGCCGGAGGACCCCGCGGCGCTCGCCTCGGCGCTGACCTCGCTGCTCACCGACCCGGAGCTGCGCGAGGCGGTGTCCCGCGGGGCGCTGAGCCATACCCGGGCGGCCTTCGACGTACGACGCACCGCGGGGGCTGTTGCCGGTCTCTACCAGGAACTTGTCGGCATGTCCGGACCCACCACGAGGAAGCGCACCGAGCGATGACGATGGAGAGTGCACCGGTTCCCGGCACCGCACAGGCGACAGCCGTGCAGGCTCACACAGTTCATCCGCCGCGAAGAAGCGACGGAAGGATCCGGGCGCGGCGCGGCGAGCGCCGTGGCGTCCGCCGCGGCCGGGTCGTACAGCTCCTGTGCGTCGACGCCCTCGCGCCCGTCGTGACGTTCGCGCTGGTCGTCCCGGCGTCGTGGCCCTGGGCGGTGGTGGCCGTCCAGGCGCTGGCGCAGGTGTTGTTCTTCGCCCGTCGCGGGCTGTACCGCAGGTGCCTGTCCCCCTCGGTGCTGTCCGAACTGCCCGCGCTCCTCGGCCTCGCCCTGCTCCAGTGGTACGTGACGATGGAGGTGCTGGACGTCTTGGCCCCGCAGCACGCGATCGGGTGGGCGGTGCTCGCGTACGGGGCCGGGGCGCAGACCGCGCTGACCTGTGCGGGACGTGCGTTGGTCCACCGGGCGCGGCAGCGGGCGGCCGCCCGGCGTCCCCGGTCCACGCTGGTCGTGGGGAGCGGCCCCCTGGCCCGTCAGGTGACGTCGGCCCTGTACCAGCACCCGGGGTACGGGCTGCGCCCGGTCGGTCTGGTCGGCGGCGGGGACGAGGAGCTTCCGGCGGACTCCGGTGCCCTGCCGCTGCCGGTCCTGGGCACCCCGCAGGAGGTGGGGCGGGCCGTGGTGCAGAACAGTGTGCGGCACGCGGTGTTCACCGCCCCGCCCGAGGCCACCCCGGACGGCGCCGCTCTCTTCGCCCTGCTCACCGGGCACGGCTGCCGGGTGTGGCTGGTCACCGACCCCGGCGCGGGGACCGTGCCCGCGCGGGGGACCGCCCGCCCCGACCATCTGTGGGGCTTCGGGGTGCGGCTCCTGGACGACGGGTCGCGCCGTCCGCTGGGCCACGGGGTGAAGCGGGCGACGGACGCCGTCCTGGCCGCGTTCGGTCTGCTGCTCGCGGCCCCGGTGATGGCGGCCTGTGCCCTGGCGGTGCGGCTCTCGGACGGGCCGGGCGTGATCTTCCGGCAGGAGCGCATCGGCCGGCACGGGCGCCCGTTCGTCCTGCTGAAGTTCCGTACGCTGCGGCCCGCGGACGCCCAGGAGTCGGCGACCCGGTGGAACGTGGCGTCCGACGGGCGGATGAGCCGCGTCGGCCGGGTGCTGCGCCGTACCTCGCTGGATGAGCTGCCGCAGCTGTGGAACGTCCTGCGCGGCGATATGAGCATGGTCGGTCCGCGCCCCGAACGCCCCTTCTTCGTCGCACAGTTCAGCCGCGCCCATCCGGGGTACCAGGCGCGTCACCGGATGCCCGTCGGCATCACGGGGCTGGCCCAGGTGAACGGGTTGCGCGGGGACACCTCGATCGAGGAGCGGGCCCGCTTCGACAACCGCTACATCGAGACCTGGTCGCTGTGGCAGGACGCGTGTGTGCTGGCCCGGACCGCGGGTTCCGTCTTCCGGCTCGGAGGCAGCTGACGATGGCCGCCACCCTGACTCCGCCCGCCCCGGCAGCGTCTGCCGGGCCCCGCACCGCTCCCCGTCCGTCGCCGGGCGGGTGGCGGAGCCGGTGGCCGCTGCTGCCGCTGATCGCGACGGTCCTGCTGCCCGCCCTGCCCTACGGGGTCTTCGGCGGGGGCGGCGGACCGGCGGTCGGCCCCGCCGACATCGCGTCCGGCATCGCGGTGCTGGTGTGTGTGGGGCGGCTGCTGTACCTGCGTCAGCGCCCGCTCGGCGCGGCGGCCGCGCTCGTCCTGGGCCTGCCCGCCGTGGGCTTCGCGGTGGCCACCGTCACGGCGGCGGACCCGGCGGCGGCCCTGCCGGGCCTCGTCCGCTATCTCCAGGTCTTCGTCCTGGTGCCCGTCGCCGTGTTCCTCCTGCTCAAGGACGCCCTCGGGTTCCGGATCGTCGCCGGTTCGCTGGTGGTGCTGGCGGTGGTCCAGGGCGTCACGGGCGTCCATCAGTACGTCACCGGGACCGGCGCCTCCTACATGGGTGAGGAGATCCGGGCGGTCGGCACCTTCGGGCCCAGCGACATCATGGGCATGGCCACGGTGGTCGCCTACGGGCTGCTCGCCGCGGCGGCCTGCGCGCTGCGCCCCCCGGGCTCCGCCCCGGCCTGGCTGCGGCCGTGCGCCGCCGTCGTGGCCGTCGCGCTGATCGTGCCCCTGACGCTCTCCTTCAGCCGGGGCGTGTGGATCGCCACGGCCGTCGCGGTCCTGGCCGCCCTGGCGCTGACCGGACGGCGCCAGGCGCTGACGTCGCTGGCCGTGCTGGGCGCGGCCGGGGTGGTGTTGGTCGGCGGTCTCGGCATCGGCTCGGAGATGATCGCGGAGCGGGCCGCGAGCGTTACTCAGGTGACCCGGGCCCCGGACCGGTCGGTCAGCGACCGGTACGCCATGTGGAGCGCGGCGGGCTCGATGTGGCGCGAGCAGCCCGCCACCGGGGTGGGTCTCAAGGGCTTCGCCGACCACCGCGACGCACACGCCTCGATCGGGCTCTCCTCGGGCAGCGACACGGCCGGGGCGGGCCAGGAGTTCCGCAGGCAGGCACTCCTGTCGCCGCACAACATGTACCTCCTCATCCTCTGCGAACAGGGCCTCATCGGTCTGACCGCCGTCCTCGGCAGCTGGGCGGCGATCCTGGTCGGAGCCGTACGCAGACTGGCACAGGCCCGGTCGCGCGGGCACGCGGCGCTGGACTGCGGTCTGGCGGCGGTCGCCCTGATGACCTGGCAGAGCGTCAACTTCCTGTACGCGGACATCGGCGGGCCCACCACCGTACTGAGCGGTGTGGTGCTGGGTCTCGCCGCCTGGTGGGCGCTGGGCGAGCCGGACCGGGACCGGGTGAGCACCGCATGAGCGAGTCCGGTACGGGCACGGAGGCCGAGCCGCGCACGGCGGGCGCGGCCGCCCCGACCCTGCTCCCGGCACCCGGGTCCGGCCCCGAAGGGCCCCTCGCGCCCGGCACGGAGGCGGAGCCGACGGGCGGTGAGGCGCCCCGGCTCGGGTCCTTCCTCGCCCGTGCGGCGGCGGCGACGGCGGTACTCACCGTGCTGGGGGCGGTCCTCGGTCTGGTGCGGGACCAGGCCATCGCCCGGTACTTCGGCGCGAGCGACGCCAGCGACGCGTTCCTGATCGCCTGGACCGTGCCCGAGATGGCGGCGACGCTGCTGATCGAGGACGGGATGGCGCTCCTGCTCGTCCCCGCGTTCAGCCTGGCCCTGACCCGGCGGGCGGCGGACGAGGGCAAGGGGGAGTCCGACCCCGTACGGGATCTGGTGGCGGCCACGCTCCCCCGGCTCTTCCTCCTGCTCTCCGGCGGCGCGGCCCTGCTCATCGCGGGCGCGCCGTGGGTCGTGGGCGTCCTGGCCCCTGGGCTCGCCGACCCCCGGCTCGCGGTCGACTGCACCCGGCTGACCGCGGTCACGGTGCTCACGTTCGGGATCACCGGCTACTTCAGCGCCGCCCTGCGCGCGCACCGCAGCTTCCTGCCGCCCGCCGGGGTCTACGTCGCGTACAACATCGGCATCATCGGCATGACGTTGGCCCTGCACGCGGTGTGGGGGGTGCGGGCGGCCGCGGCGGGTGTCGCGGTGGGCAGCGCGCTGATGATCCTGACCCAACTTCCCATGTTCCTGAGGCTGGTGCCCCTGGCCCGACCTCGGCTGCCACGGTTCCGCCGACGCAGACGGCGCGCCGCGCCCACCGCTCCCCTGCTGGGCTTCGCGGTGCTGGCACCGGTGGTGCTGTTCGTGGTGAGCCGTCAGTCCCAGGTGCTGGTCGAACGGTTCCTGGCCTCCACCCTGCCCGCCGGGGCGATCTCACATCTGAACTACGCGCAGAAGGTCGCGCAGATGCCGATGGTGCTGTCGCTGATGATCTGCACGGTGACCTTCCCGGTCGTCGCGCAGGCCATGGCGGCCGGGAACCGGGAGAAGGCCCGGCTGCGGGTCGAGCGGGATCTCGCGCTGGCCGGGATGGTGGTGCTGCTCGGCACGGCCGTGGTGCTCGGCTACGCCCCCCAGATCATCGAAGTGCTTTTTCAGCGTGGCGCGTTCGACGTCTCCGACACCGAAACCACCGCCCAGGTGATGCGGGTGTACGCGCTGGGCCTGCTGGGCCACTGCCTGGTCGGCGCGCTGAGCCGGCCGTTCTTCTCGTCCGGGCGGCCCACCTGGTTCCCGGCGTTCGCCATGGGCACCGGGCTGATCGTCACCATGGGGGCCGGGTACGCCCTGACGTACCGCTTCGGCGTCGACGGCATCGCGACGGCCAACGCGATCGGGATCAGCACGACGGCGCTGCTCCTGCTGATGGGGCTCGGCACCCGCGTGGTGCCGATCCGGACGCGGGCCGTGGCGTTCTCGCTCGGCCGGCTGGCCGGGGCCGCGCTGGCGGCCGGGGCCGCGGGCTGGGCAGCCGCACCGCTCGTCCCCGATCCGCTGCTGAGCCTGGCCGCGGGCTGCCTCCTCGTCCCCTCCGTGTTCTTCCTGACCGGGCTCGCCCTGCGCTCGCCCGACGTCGCTTCCCTGCTGGCACTCATCCGACGGAGGTTTCTTGATGGCCGCTGACCGCTCGGCGCGTTGCGCCGACGCTCCCTCGTCCCGGCTCCGCCCGCACACCCGCCGTCAGCCGTGGATCCTCACGTACCACTCGGTGACGGACCCGAGTGACGACCCGTACGGCATCACCGTCTCCCCCCGGCGCCTGGACGAGCAGCTGTCCTGGCTGCGCAGCAGAGGACTGACCGGGGTGGGGGTGGCGGAGCTGCTGCGCGCGGAGGCGGCGGTGCGGCGCGGGCTGGTCGGGCTGACCTTCGACGACGGATACGCGGATTTCCTCGGCGAGGCGCTGCCGGTGCTGCGCAGGCACGGCTGCCGGGCGACGGTCTTCGTCCTGCCGGGCCGGCCGGGCGGGGTGAACGAGTGGGACCCGCTGGGCCCGCGCAAGCCGCTGCTCACCCACGAGGACGTCCGGCGGGTCGCCGCCGCAGGCATGGAGGTCGGCTCGCACGGTCTCTACCACCAGGATCTCACCACGCTGACGGACCAGGAGCTGGGCCGCGAGACGCGCGACAGCCGGGCACTGATCGGGGATCTCACCGGCACGCTCCCGGAGGGGTTCTGCTACCCGTACGGCATCCTCGACCGGCGGGTCACGGCCGCCGCCCGCTCGGCGGGTTACGGCTACGCGTGCGCGCTGGCGCCCGGCCCGCTGCTGAGCCGGTTCGCCCTGCCCCGTACCCACATCAGCCAGGCGGACCGGGGCGTACGGCTGTGGGCGAAGGACCTGCGGCACGGGCTGCGGCACGGGGCGGTGCCCGGTACGGGGTCCCGGGCCGCCGCGCCCGAGCGGACGGGCGGCCGACGGTGAGGGCGCTGCACATCATCACCGGGCTCGGGGTCGGCGGCGCCGAGCAGCAGCTGCGGCTGCTGCTGCGTCATCTGCCGGTGGAGTGCGACGTCGTCACGCTCACCAACCCGGGCGCGGTCGCGGACGGGCTGCGGTCCGACGGCATCCGGGTGACCCATCTGGGGATGCGCGGCAACCGGGATCTCTCGGCGGTCGGCCGGCTCACCCGGCTGATCCGGGAGGGCCGCTACGACCTGGTCCACACGCACCTGTACCGGGCCTGTGTGTACGGGCGGATCGCGGCCCGGCTCGCGGGGACCCGGGCGACGGTGGCGACCGAACACTCCCTGGGGCGCGCCGAGATCGAGGGCCGCCCGCTCACCCGGTCCATCCGCTCCCTCTACCTGGCCACCGAACGCCTCGGCGCGGCCACCGTCGCCGTCTCCTCCACCGTGGCCGGTCGGCTGCGGGACTGGGGGGTGCCCGCCGACCGTATCCGGCTGGTGCCCAACGGCATCGACGCGGACCGGTTCCGCTTCGACGCAGGGCGGCGGGCGGCGGTGCGGGCGGCGCTGGATCTCCCGGGCGAGGCGTTCGTGGTCGGTGGCGTCGGCCGACTGGTGCCCGGCAAGCGCTTCGACGTACTGCTGCGGGCGGTCGCCGCCCTGCCCGAGGCCCGTCTGCTGCTGGCCGGGGACGGTCCGGAAGCCGGGGTGCTGCGGGCGCTGGCGGTCCGGCTCGGAGCGGCGGACCGGATCCGGTTCCTCGGGGAGTGCGACGAGGAGGGCGGCGGTCCGGTGCCCGGCGTTCCGGCGCTGCTGAGCGCGCTCGACGTCTTCGTCTCCACCTCCCGCGAGGAGTCGTTCGGGCTGGCCGCCGTGGAGGCGCTCGCGGCCGGTCTTCCGGTGCTGCACGACGCCTGCCCGGCCATCGACGACCTGCCCGCCGCCCACGCTCCGGGCGCCACCCGGATCGCCGGGAGCCCCGAGGAGCTGACGGCCCGGCTGCGGCAGCGGATACAGGACCGCGCCGACCGGATGCCGCCGCCCCGGGCCGTCGGCCACTACGACATCAGGCGCAGCAGCGAACGCCTGATGGATGTCTACGCGTACGCCCTCGACACCGCCCCACCGAACCGGAGAGCCTTTTCATGACCGAGTCACCCGAGCAGCAGCGCCACGCCGTCGTCCGTCGGCTGCGCACCGCCCTCACCCGGCTGCCCCAATGGTGGCCCCTGCCCGTCTGCGTCCTGCTCGGCACCGCGTCCGGGCTCTCGTACGGCGCGTTCGCCTCCCCGCAGTACGAGGCCACCAGTTACGCGATGGCGGTCGCCGAGGAGGAGACGGCTCCCGCGGCGGCGCTGGGCTACGCGCAGTCGTACGGGCGTCTGGTCACCAGCGACGCGACGCTCTCGTACGCGCAGGGCGCGGCCGGTGAGCCGCTGCGTGAACTGCGGTCCCACGTCCGGTCGGAGACCTCCCCCGACTCGCCGATGATCGCGGTGACCGGGACGTCCGAGGACCGGCGCAGGGCCGCCGACATCGCCAACGCGGTGATCGAGGCGGTCATCGTGAGCAGCGGTCATGTCTCCAAGGACACCGGGGTGAAGCTGATCAAGTTCACCCATGCGATGACGCCGGACCAGCCGGTGTCGCCGTCCGTTCCGCTGGGCACGGCCGTGGGGGCCGCCGCGGGCGGTCTGCTGGGCGGTCTGGTGCTGCTGGTGCGGCCGCGCCGGGCGGGCTGGAGCGTCTCGGCGCAGGTGCCCGCGCCGGCCGCCGCCGAGGGGGGCGTCGCCCAGGACGAACGGGAGCTGGTCCGATGACGGCGCACCGCACGGGCGGCATCGCCGTGACCCTGTGCCGGGACTTCCGGGAGTTCGGCGCGCTCGCCGGGGAGTGGGACGCCCTGCACCGGCGCTGCGCCACCGCCACGCCCTTCCAGAGCCACGCCTGGCTGCATTCGTGGTGGATCTCCTACGGTCAGGAGGGCCGGCTGCGGGTGCTGCTGGTCCGCCGGTCGGGGCGGCTGATCGGGGCGGCCCCGCTGATGCTGGTGCACCGTCCGATGCCGTTGCTGGTCCCGATGGGCGGGGCGATCTCCGACTTCTTCGACATCCTGCTGGACGAGGAGGAGGCCGGTTACGCGGTCGGGGCGTTGCAGCGCGGTCTGGACCGGGCGGCCCGCCACACCGTGGTGGACCTGCGGGAGGTCCGGCCGGACGCGTCGGCACAGCTGCTGTTCGGGCGGTGGCCGGGGGCCCGGAGCAGGCTCACGGACTCGACGTGCATGGAGCTTCCGGCCGAGCCGCTCGGCGATCTGGTGGCGCGGCTGAGCGGCTCGCGGGGCCAGCGGCTGCGTTCCAAGCTGCGCAAGGTCGACGCCCTGGGCGTCGAGGCGCACCGGGTCCCGCAGGACGGGGTGCCCGCGGCGATCGGCACGCTGCTGCGGCTGCACGAGCGGCAGTGGGAGGGCCGGGGCGTCAACCCCGAGCACCTCAGGGCACGGTTCTCGGACCATCTGATCCGGTCGGTGGGGCGGATGGTGGGCGACGGCACGGCGGCCATGACCGAGTTCCGGCTCAAGGGCGAGGTGGTGGCGTCCAACCTGTCGTTGCAGTCGGGGCATCTGACGGGCGGCTATCTCTACGGGGCGGACCCGGCGCTGCGCGAGCGGAAGGTCGATGTGTCGACGATGCTGCTGCGCGAGGTGGCCCAGCAGGCCTCGGACAGCGGGCGCGAGGTGCTGAGCCTGCTGCGCGGCGCGGAGAGTTACAAGAACCACTGGCAGCCGGTGCCCGTGGTCAACCAGCGGCTGCTGCTGGCCCGTCCCGGGCTTGAGCCGCTGCTGCGGCTGCGCGAGTCGCAGGTGGCGGTGCGGGAGCGGGCGGTGGAGACGGTGAAGGCCCGGTTCCCGGCGGCGCGGGACTGGCACGAGCGGCTGACCGGGCTGCCGGTGATCGGACGCTGAGACGTGGCGCGCGGTCCGGACGGTGATGCCGGGGATATGCGTCGGAGATACCACGTATGAGCTGATCCGTTACCGTCCGGCGTTTTTCGCGTTGTCAGGGGGTGCGGGCCTCGTGTCCGCAGCACACCCCCCTTCTTTTCAAGGAGTTCTGAATGTCTCGTATGACGAAGGTCGCCGCCGTGATGGCCGGCACCGGCGCCCTGATCGCCGGCGGCGCCGGCATGGCCTCGGCGGACGCCGGTGCGCAGAGCCTCGCCGCCGGTTCCCCCGGTGTCGGCTCGGGCAACAGCGTGCAGGTCCCGATCCACGTGCCGGTCAACCTCTGCGGCAACACGATCAACGTGATCGGTCTGCTGAACCCGGCGTTCGGCAACACCTGCGCCAACGTCTCCGGGGGTCACGACACTGGTGACAACGGGGACTACGGCTACGGCCGCTGACCCTCCCGCTGTACCCACGCGGCCGGCTCCCTCCCTGCGGAGGGGGCCGGCCGTCCCCGTGACCGGACTCAGGCGTAGCGGTAGAGCTTGCTGTGGTCGAGGAGCTGGGCGGGCGTCACGTTCCACGGGGGCATCGGGTCGTCGAGGCCGAAGACGTAGTCGCGGTCCCGGCCGGGCGACGCGGGCTTGCGGCCCGGCAGATAGGCGGAGCTCGGGTGGGCCTTGCGCCACCGGTCCCACAGCAGGTCGATGAACGCGTGGTGGAGCCAGAAGACCGGGTCCTCCGGGGAGGCGGCGCCCGCCATGGGCCCGCCGACCCACTGGTGGACGCGGTTGTGGTTGGCCACCGTGCGCACGCCCCGGATCCCCCACCCCTCGATGCGGTTGCGGAAGCCCTCGGTGCTGATGCTGTTCCAGGGCTCCGTGTCGTAGACCGGGTCCTTCAGCGCCCGCGCCACGTCGTCCTTGGTGGGCAGGGAGACCGGGTTCCTGCCGGGCCTGCCGAAGTTGCGCGTGAGGTAGTTCTCGTCGGTGACGCCGCGGCCGACACTCCAGTTGCCCGCCTCGTGGGCGAACGGGCCGGTGGTGACCCGGCGGTCGCCGGGCCTGCCGTTGCCGCCGAGGAAGTCCTCCGCCCACAGCGAGGAACTGGGTGTGTTGTCCGTGGTCCAGTCCCAGTACGGCACGCTGACTCCCGGGTCGATGCCCTGGAGCGCCTTCTCGAACTCCAGCAGGTACCGGCGGTGCCAGGGGAAGAAGGAGGCCGTCATATGGGCGGGACGGGGCCGGTTCTCGGTGTCCATGACGTAGAACTCGCGGTGCATGACGACGAAGTCGTCGTAGCGCCCCGAGCGCTTCAGTTTCAGGATCGCGTCGACGAGCCGGCGCTTCTCGGTGCGCGTGAGGTCGCGCTGGTTCTTGCGGGTGTACACCGGTGCTGGTCCTCCTGGTTCACATACGGTGCGCCGCGGGGCGCGCGAGACGGGCGGTGGGGCCGAGTTCGTCGACGGCGGCGCGGGCCGTCTCCAGCAGCGTCGGGAACGACTCGTAGTGCGTGACGTCACTCAGATAGGTGCCGTCCGCCCGTCTCATGACGTGCAGGGGCCTGCCGTCGATCCGGACCTCGGTGGCCGGTACGGCGGAGAGGGCGGCCCGGTCGCCGTCCGGGGCGGCGGCGGGGACGACGATCGGCGTGCCCCGGATCTCCCGGCCCCGGTACGTCTCGGCGAACTGTTCCACCGCGGGCCTGGCACCCTCGGGCGCCGGTCCCGGGGCCGGACGGGCGGCGGTGGAGGGCTCGCGGTCGAACAGGGGGAGCAGGGCGGCGCCGGTGCCGGTGACCACGGCGGCGGTGAACGCGCCGCGCAGGACGGCCCGGCGGGCGGGATGGTGGGCGCCGCCGGGTTTCGCGGGGGTGGGGCTCATGAGGTGACTGCCTGCCTCTCGTTAACTCGTCCGAGGTGCTGCTGATGGCGATGTTGACAACGAGGCGATGGCGAAACAGTTCTCGTGCGTGTGGCGTACGGCGCACACCACGTCCGGTCGCGTTCCGTCAAACGCGTGAGCCTGCGCGGCCATCGGCGGCAGCGGGCCGCGTCGGGCGGCCCGTCCCGGTGCCCGGGCCCGAGCATGACGTGTCGAAACCCGTGGAGGTGATGGGCATGACCGTTCCGATGCAGATGTCCGGGGACCGTGCGCCGGTCAGGCCGGACGTGGATCTGGCCGACCCGGCCTTCTGGCGGCTGCCGCGTCCCGAAAGGCTCAGGGCGTTCGCCCTGCTGCGCGGGTGCGACGCGCCCGTGCTGTTCACTCCCCGGCCCGGCACGGCCCGTACCTCCGGCAAGCCGTTCTACGCCCTGGTCCGCCATGCCGACGTCCGGGCCGCGAGCCGCACCCCGCAGATCTTCGCGAGCGCTCCGGGCGTCACCACACCCGAGCCGGCCGGATGGGCGAAGGCCCTGTTCGGGAACTCGATGGTCAACATGGACGGGGCCGAGCACGCGGCGCTGCGCCGGATCATCTCCCGGCGCTTCACCCCCCGGCTGCTCGCCGACACCGAGGAGAGCATCGGCACTCTCGCCGGGCGGCTGGTCGACGAGCTGATCGCCGAGCGCCCCCGGGACTTCATGCCGTCGGCGGCCTCGCGGCTGCCGCTGGAGGTGATCTGCGGCCTGATGGGCATCCCGGTGGCGCACCGGGCCTGGATCGCGGACCGGATCGACCAGGCGTCGGAACACGTCGGCGTGGAGCGCCGGGGCCGGGCCCGGCTGCGGATTCCCGGCCGGGGGCTGGCCTCCCTGGCGCAGATGCAGTTCCTGATGGCACGACTGGCCCGGGAGCGACGCCGGCATCCCGGGGACGACCTCGTCTCGGCGCTGGTCACCGCGGACGTCGACGGCGAGGCCCTGTCGGGTCGGCAGCTGGGCGCCTTCTTCTCGCTGCTGCTGGTGGCGGGGGTGGAGACGACCCGCAACGCCATCGCGCACGGGCTGTTCCTGCTCGACCGGCATCCGGAGCAGCGGGCTCTGCTGGCGTCGGACTTCGACCGGCACATCGGCGGCGCGGTCGACGAGATCGTCCGCTGCTCCACGCCCATCATCCAGTTCCGCAGAACGGTCACCGCCGCATACGAACTGGGCGGCCGCACGTTCCTTCCGGGAGAGAAAGTCGCACTCATCTATGCGTCGGCCAATCGCGATGAGGAGGTTTTCACCCACCCGGACCGCTTCGACATCACCCGGTCGCCCAATCCGCACCTGGGATACGGCGGTGGCGGCCCCCACCACTGCCTCGGCGCGCACCTGGCCCGGCTCGAAATGACGGCGCTGTTCCGGGAACTGCTCAGCCGACGTTCCGTCATCCGGCAGATGGACGACCCGGGACTGGTCGATTCGAATTTCGACAACCGGGTCGGTTCCCTGCCGTTCACGTTCGGCCCTACATTCACCTGAACGGCACGCCCGCAACGCCGAATACGATAAATGGACTTCTGCGAATGACAGCGGTGCACGATGATGCGACTCTCTCCCCATGAGGCCGAACCGGCCGGAATTCACCGCAGCCAGGAGGAGTAATGCCGGCAAAGCGCCGTCTTATCAGTACGTGCATCACGGCGGTGGCTCTCAGCCTCCTGGCCGGCGGCGGCATCGCGGGCCGGTCGCCGGGCACCGACTCCGTCGACGGTGCGGCTCCCGGACCTCGGGCGGCCAGGAGCGGCACGGCGCACGGTGCCTATCTGGACTACGGGCCCGCCGGGGTACGCAGGATGGCCGATCTGTCGCGCTGGCTCGGCGGCGCGGAGCTCCGGGTGGGGCACACCTATCTGCCGGGCGATCTGTGGGTGAACATCGAGGGCACCCCCGACTTCCTGGCCGCCTGGGCCGCCTGGCGGCAGGCGGACAAGGACCGGATGTTCGTCCTGAACGTACCGATGCTGGAGCGCAACGAGGACCGGGTGCCGGACGGTGAGGTCCGCAGACTGCTCCGGGCGGGTGCGGCCGGTGACTTCGACCGGCACTTCACCCGCCTCGCGGAGCGGCTGGTGGGGCTGGGGGTGCCGGACACGGTGATCGTGCTCGGCTGGGAGATGAACGGCACCACGTACACGCACCGGTGCGGACCGGACCCCGTGGCCTGGAAGGCGTACTGGGAGCGCATCGTCACGGCGATGCGCTCGGTGCCGGGCCAGCAGTTCCGTTTCGACTTCACTCCCAGCCGGGGGCGGGACGCGGTGCCGTGGACCGAGTGCTATCCGGGCGACGACGTCGTCGACATCATCGGGATGGACTCCTACGACCAGCCGCCCGGCGAGACCTTCGACGACCAGGTCAGCGATCCCTACGGGCTGCAGAAGCACGTCGACTTCGCCGCGGCGCGCGGCAAGCCGATCTCGTTCCCGGAGTGGGGGCTCTTCCGCAACGGTGACAACCCGGAGTACATGCGGCGGATGCTGGAGTGGATCGACCGGCACCAACCGCTCTACCAGACCGTCACGGACTACTGTCCGCACGGGGTCTGGCAGTGCAGGAGCAACCCGAAGTCCTCGAAGGTGTTCCGGACGATGCTGACGGAGATGGCGGCGCCCCGGCAACCAGCCCCCTCCCCCACGCCCACCCCGACTCCGACCCCGATGCCCACGCCCAGCACGGACCCGAGCCCGGACCCGACGCCTTCGCCGTCCGTGCAGCCGACCCTCCCCGTGCGGCCCACGCCGAGCCCCACGCCGCCGGAGAGCGAGACGCCGACCGACCGCAGGTGGTGCATCACCGTCCCGTTCGGCGACTGGCTGGGCCAGTGGCTCAAGGAGCGCAAGATCTGCTTCCGCTACTGACGGCGCAGGGGACCGGACCCGCGCATCGAAACGGCTCCGGCCCCCGCTGCCGGGGTCCGGAGCCGTCCACCCGCACGGGTCCAGCGCGGGGGGTGGCAAGCAAACGCTTGTCACTCCCCCAACGCGGGGACGGCCCGCTCCGTCACGCCGCCGAACGAGGGACAGCCCGAGCGGCGGGGGGACAGCCGGGCCATCGCCCCGTGAGGAGTGCGCACCGGTGCGCACTCCGGGGCGACGCGCGACCATGGAGACCTACGGATGGTGGTGAGGTGCATGTCGTCCGCCGATGAGGGCCCCCCGGTGGGACGCGGCCCGCTGCCCTCCGAGGCTGGGCAGGGGGCCGCGCAGGTGGCCGACGAGGCGGCGGCGGTGATCGCCGGGAACGGCACGGTCATCGGCTGGACCCGCGGGGCCGAGGCGCTGCTCGGCTTCCCGGCGGCAGAGGTGGTCGGCCGGTCCGCCGCCCGGCTGCTGACCGGCTCCCCGGACCCCCGGCGTACGGCGGCGGTGGCGGCCCGCTGCCGGAGCGGGGCGGGCTGGAGCGGGCTGATCGCCCTGCGCGGCCGGGACGGCCGCTCGGTCGACGTCGACGTGCGGGCCTCGGCCTCGTTCCTGATCGCCGGGCACGAGGGGTTCCTGGTTTCCGGGCGGCAGCTGACCCCGCACTGGACGATGAGCGGGTCGGTCCTGGACGACTTCCTGACCCGGTCGCCGGTCGGCATGGCCGTGCTCGACCCCGAGCTGCGGTACCTGTGGATCAACGACACCCTGGAGCGCTTCGGCGGCGTCCCCCGGGAACAGCGCCTGGGCCGCAGGCCTGGCGAAGTGCTGCCCGGGCCGCTCGCGGCACCGATCGAACGGCTGATGCGACAGGTCCTGGCGACCGGTGCGCCGATCACCGACTACGAGTACCTGGGCTGGAGCTGGGCCGATCCGCACCGCAGACGGGCCTACGCGAGCTCGTTCTTCCCGCTGGCCGACGCCCAGGACGAGCGGATCGGCATCGGCTACATGGTGCTCGATGTGACCGACCGGTGGAACGCGCGTCGGCTCCTGGCGCTCGTGAACGAGGCGGGGGCCAGTATCGGCAGCACCCTGGACGTACAGCGCACTGCCCAGGAGCTAGCGGATTTCGCGGTTCCCCGGTTCGCGGACTTCGTCTTCGTCGATCTGCTGGAGCCCGCGATCGGCGGCGACCGCCGGGGGTCGGCACCGCGGGTGACGGGCGAAGGGCGGCCGCTGATGCGGCGGGCGGGGATGAGCTCGGTGCGCGAGGGGTGTCCGGAGGCGGTCGTACGGGTCGGGGAGACGGTCGACTTCGTCCCGCCGCCGCACGATGTGCACTTCCTCGTCGACGGCGATCCGGTCCTGCTGCCGGTTCTTGATCCGGACAGCCACGCGTGGACGGTGGAGCAGCCCGCGCGGGCCGCCCGGATCCGGGAGTTCGGGCTGCACTCGCTCATCTCGGTGCCCATGCGGGCGCGCGACACGGTGCTCGGCCTGACCACCTTCATGCGGTCGCGGAACCCGGTGCCCTTCGACGAGGACGATGTGGCGCCCGCCAGGGAACTGGTCGCCCGCGCGGCGGTGTGCGTGGACAACGCCCGGCGCTACACGCGGGAGCACACTGCGGCGCTGGTGCTCCAGCAGAGCCTGCTCCCGCACACGCTGCGCGGTGGAACGGCCCTGGACGTCGCGTCCTCGTATCTTCCGGCGGACGCGAAGGACGGCGTCGGCGGAGACTGGTTCGACGTGATCCCGCTGTCCGGCGCCCGGGTCGGTCTGGTCATCGGCGATGTCGTCGGCCACGGCATCAGCGCGGCCGCGACCATGGGCCGCCTGCGCACGGCCGTACAGACGCTGGCCGACATGGACCTCGCCCCCGACGAGCTGCTGGCCCGCCTGGACGACCTGGTGCTGCGGCTGAGCGAGGAGGAGCCCGCGCAGGGCACGGCGGAGCGGGACGGTACGACGGTGGTGGGGGCGACCTGCCTGTACGCCGTCTACGACCCGGTGAGCCGGTGCTGCACGATGGCGCGGGCCGGTCATCCGCCGCCGGTGATCGTGGCGCCGGACGGTGCGGTCAGCTTCCCGGACCTGCCGTCCGGGCCGCCGCTGGGGGTCGGCGGGCTGCCGTTCGAGTCCCTGGAGGTCGAGCTGGCCGAGGGCAGCCTCCTCGGGCTCTACACCGACGGCCTCATCGAGGGGCCCGAGAAGGACATGGAGGGCGGGATGGCCCGGCTGGCCCGGGCCGTGGCCCGGCGCGATCTCCCGCTGGAGGAGCTGTGCCCGACGGTGGTCAAAGAGCTCCTGCCCGTTCCGCAGCCCGACGACATCGCTCTGCTCCTGGCCCGGACCCATGCGCTCAGCCCCGACCGTCTGGCTTCGTGGGACGTGCCCCTGGAGCCCGCGGCGGTCGGGGAGATGCGCGGCAAGGTGGCCCGCCGGCTGGAGACGTGGGGGCTCGACGACCTGTCGATGACGACGGAACTGATCGTCAGCGAACTGGTGACCAACGCGATCCGGTACGCGTCGGGGCCGGTGCGGCTGAGGCTGCTGTTCCAGTCGGCGCTGATCTGCGAGGTGTCCGACGCGAGCAACACCTCGCCCCGGCTGCGGCACGCCCGGACGACGGACGAGGGAGGGCGGGGCCTGTTCCTGGTCGCCCAGCTCGCCCATCGGTGGGGTACGCGCTACACGCCCCGGGGAAAGGTCATCTGGGCAGAGCAGCCGCTTCCCTGAGGGCGGACCGCGGCACGGTTTCGAGCCGCGCCGCCACCCGCCCCCGTACGTTCGGGGCGCGCTCAGCCCCGTATCACCAGGACGACTTGGTCACCCCGGGCAGGAATCCGGCGTGCGCCTGTTCGCGCATCCGGACCCGGGAGAGGCCGAACGTCCGCAGATACCCCCGGGGCCTGCCGTCGACGCTGTCCCGGTTGCGCACCCGCGTCGCACTGGCGTCGCGCGGCTGACGCCGCAACTCCACCAGGGCAGCTGCACGTTCGGCATCCGGAGTGCCGGGGCGGCGAATGATCTCCTTCAGCTCGGCCCGGCGGGCCGCGTACCGCTCGACGGTCGCCTTGCGCTTCTCGTTCTGCGCGATCTTGCTCTTCTTGGCCATCAGACCTTCCCTCCCCGGGCGCGGATGCGCGCGACCGCGGCTTCGACGCCGATCACATCGACCGTCCTGATCGCACGGGCACTGAGCGTCAGCCGCACATGACGCCCCTCACTGGGCAGCCAGTAGCGCTTGCGTTGGACGTTCGGGTCGAACCGGCGGGAGGTCCGGCGGTGCGAGTGGGAGATGTTGTTGCCGAATCCCGGTTTCGATCCAGTGAGTTGGCAGTGGGCGGACATGGACGTTACCTACCTCTCCTTCGACGCATCCATTATTGAAAATGGAAACCATTGCCATATAGTAGCGCCCATGGCTCGCAACGAAGTACGCCCGGTCATCAAGCTCCGCTCCACCGCGGGGACCGGCTACACCTACGTCACCCGTAAGAACCGGCGGAACGACCCCGACCGGATGGTGCTGCGCAAGTACGACCCGGTCGCCCGCCGCCATGTCGACTTCCGCGAGGAGCGCTGAGACCGGCCCGGCCCGCCCACTCCCCCGACGCACGCCCCAAGCCCAACCCCTAGGACACCCCCATGAAGCCCGGAATCCACCCCGCCTACGGTCCCGTCGTCTTCCGCGACAAGGCCGCCGACTTCGCGTTCCTGACCCGCTCGACCATGACCAGCGACCGCACGGTCGAGTGGGAGGACGGCAACACCTACCCGGTGGTCGACGTCGAGATCTCCTCCGCGAGCCACCCCTTCTACACGGGCACCGCCCGCGTCCTGGACACGGCGGGACGCGTCGAGCGCTTCGAGCGCCGGTACGGGCGGGGTGAGGCCCGGTGAGGGAGCACAGGACAAAAGGGGCGAAGCTGCCCGTCGTCATCGTCTGCGGTCTGCACTCCGAGACCCGGCACGAAGTGGTCGAGGGGCTGCTGCGGGACGTTCCGCGCAGCGTCGCCCTGCACCACGACCTGTCCACCGCCGTCGGCGGCACGGTCCGCCGCTCCCTGCGGGACTCCGGCGGCGAACTGACCTCCGGCGAGGCGGCGCTGGTGAACGACTGCGCCTGCTGCGCGCTGCGCGAGGACCTCGTCCCCGAACTCGAACGGCTGGCGGGGGACGGGCTGACGCGGCTGGCCGTCCTGGAACTCTGGGACTCCGTCGAGCCGAAGTCCATGGCCGAGGTGATCGGCGCCCACACCACCGCCGCCGAGGTGACCAACGTGGTCACCGCGATCGACCCCGCGCTCGCGCTGCCCTGCCTCACCAACGGTGACGACCTCGCCGAGGCCGGTCTCGCGGCGGCACCGGCCGATCAGCGGACCATCGGGGACACCTGGGCCCGGCAGGTGGAGTACGCACCCGTCCTCGCCGTGGCCGAAAGCCTGGAGGCCGACGACGAGGACCGCGCGCTGATCCGGCAGCTGAATCCCATGGCCCGTCAGGCAGCGGCCGGATCAGCGGAGTTGGCACGGCTCGCGTTCGCGGGATTCGATGTGGAGGCGGCCGCCGCGGGCCAGCACCCGGCCTGCGCGCTGCTTCCGCAGGAGGCGGACGAGGCCGGTGTAGGCACGCTCGTCTGGCGGCGGCACCGGCCCTTCCACCCCGAGCGCCTCTTCCACGCGCTGGAGGACCTCAGCTGCGCGGCGGCCCGCAGCCGGGGCCGG
Organism: Streptomyces sp. WZ.A104; assembly: GCF_002382885.1. Lineage (GTDB taxonomy): Bacteria > Actinomycetota > Actinomycetes > Streptomycetales > Streptomycetaceae > Streptomyces. Next base: position 37,541 of record NZ_NWVL01000023.1, on the reverse strand, counting down.
TTCTGGCTCGCGGACCGGCCCGACACCCTGCTCTCCTGGGACGCGGCGGGCGGCGCGCTCTGCGTGGAGGACACCGGCCCCTGGCTCGCCTCGCTGCCCGACGCGGCCTGGTCCATGGTGCCGCCCTACCGGCGGGCCGCCGCCGCCCTGGACTGGCACCCCGAGCACGGCGACTGCTGCCAGCACCTGGTCTTCGTCTCCCCCGGCCTCGACCGCGACGGGCTGACCGGACTCCTGGACTCCTGCCTGCTCACGGACGAGGAGTACGGATCGGGCCGGGAGACGTGGAAGAGGCTGCCCGCCGCCTTCGACGCCCTCCTCGACCCGGTCCGCTGACCCCGCCCCGTATCCACGCGGGTCCCACGACCCGTAACCCCACACCGACATCCATCACCCAGCACGAGGAAAGTCCCATGGCACGCAAGCAGGACCCCCGTAAGCCGCTCAAGGCCAGGCCCAACCCCCTGGACGCGGCCGGGATCACGTACATCGACTACAAGGACACCGATCTGCTGCGGAAGTTCATCTCCGACCGGGGGAAGATCCGCAGCCGCCGGGTCACCCGGATCAGCGCCCAGCAGCAGCGCCAGATGGCCGCGGCCATCAAGAACGCCCGCGAGATGGCGCTGCTCCCGTACTCCGGCTCCTGACCCGGACTCCGGATCGCCCTGAGTCCGGCCCGTCGCGCCCGACGCCCCCGTCGGCGCGGGCGCGTTCGCGTTCGGGATGCAGCGCGGCCCGAGGCCGTGGACCATGGGACGCATGGCCAGAGAATTCCCCCGGAAGGACGGCCCTGGTCCGGCCTCACCGGATCCGGGAGGGCCGGGCGCCCGGGGAGCGCCGCCGAACCAGGCTCTCGCCCTGGCAGCCATGCTGTTCGCCGTGTCGATGACCTTCATCGACCAGACCATCGTCGCGATCGCCGCCCCCGACATCATCGACGAACTCGGTCTCACGTCCTCGCAGATGCAATGGGTCGTCAACGCCTATCTGCTGACGCTGGCAGCCTTCTTCGCACTGGGCGGGCGGCTGTCCGACATCCTCGGGCACCGCCGGGTGATGCTCATCGGCACCCTGGTCTTCGTCATCTCCTCCGCCCTCTGCGGCGCGGTGCCCTCCGGGGACTTCGCCCAGGCCTGGCTGATCGGTTTCCGTGCCGTCCAGGGCATCGGGGCGGCGCTGATGTTCCCCGCCGCGCTGGCCGTGGTCATCGCGGTGTTCCCGGTGGACCGGCGCGGGCGGGCGCTGGCCCTGTTCTTCGGTGTCTCCGGGGCGCTCACCGCGGTGGGGCCGCTCCTCGGCGGCTGGCTCACCGGGTGGACCTGGCGGGCGATCTTCTGGGTCAACGTCCCGATCGCCCTCATCGCGGTCGTGCTGGCGCTGCTGGCCCGCATCCCGGACCGGGCCCGCCGTGAGCCGCTGGACCTGCCCGGGGCGGTACTGATCGCGATCGGCATGGGCCTGACGGTGCTGGGTCTGCAACAGGCGTCCCCCTGGGGCTGGAGCAGCTTCGCCACCTGGGCGTGCATCGCGGGCGGGCTGTTCGTGCTCGCCTTCTTCTGCTGGTTCGAGCTGCGCGCCCGCTTCCCGCTCATCAAGCTGCGGGTCTTCCGGGACCGGGCGTTCCGGGTCGACAACGCCGTGCTGTTCTTCGCCATGATGGCGTTCGTCCCGGTGTTCTTCTTCGCTTCCGTGTACGCACAGGTCTCACTCAGCGCCTCGCCGAACCAGGCGGCGCTGTATCTCCTGTACTTCTTCATCGGCTTCGGAATCGCCTCCCAGTGGGGCGGCCGCATCCTCGACAAGCGCGGTGCGCGTCCGGCGATGAAGCTCGGTACGGCGCTCGGCGCGGTCGGATTCGTCCTGTGGGCGGGGGAGCTGACGACGCTGAACACGCACGACCAGTGGCTGTACGCGGCCATGGCGGGCGCGGGCATCGGTCTGCTGCTGGCACCGGCCTCGACGGACGCGGTGAACCGGGCGATCGACGCCTCCTACGGCGAGGTCACCGGCATCACGCAGACCGTGCGGAACTTCGCCGCCAGTGTCGGCCTCGCCGTCTACGGCACCCTGCTGACGCATACGACGGTCAGCAAGGTGGACGAGACCCTACGGGGCAAGGGCGTGCCGGAGGGAGCGGCGAACGATGCCGCCGAGTCCATCGCCCAGTCGGTGACCGGCCACGCGGACTCCCGCGGGCCGTCCGGCTCGGGACCGGTGGCCGAGATGGTACGGGACTCGATGTCGGCGATCCGGATGGACTTCGCACAGGCGAACCAATGGGTGTTCTACGGGATGGCGATCGCTCTGGGTGTCGCCTTCCTGTGCTCCCTGCGCCATCCGGGAACGCGGGTGACGCCGGAGGAGGCCCTGCCCCCCCCAAGCCCTCCGGCCCAAAGTGACCGGGCCGACCGGGGCGGGTCGCTTCCCGAGCCGCGGCGGAAACGGCTGGGGCGACCTCGGGGCTCCCGGTCGTCGTGTCGGTGGGCGTGTGCGGGGCACGCCGGGCGGGGCGGGCGCCGGACGCGGTCGGGCGGTGGCGGGCGGGGCGCCCTGTCACCTCGGCGTCGGCACGCCCCTTGCGGGTCAGAACGCGAATACGGAGCTGTCGTTCACGCTGCCCGCCATCTCGCAGGCGTTGCCGTACGTGGTGTGGAACGTGACCCGCTTGCCCTCCCAGACGCCGTGGGCGGTGACGACGACCGGGTCCCACTGCCGGGTACAGATCCGGTTCGAGGGGCCTGCGGTGAGCTCGGCGAACTTCCCCTGGACGGAGGCCAGTTCCTTGCAGGCCGCGGCGGCTTCGGGGTGGGTGCCCTCGGCACGCGGGGCGCAGGTGAGCGTCACGGCCCGCTCGACGGTGGCGGTCATCGGGTCCTCGCCCCGGGCGACGGTGAGGACGAGCGCGGACGGGGCGTAGAGGCTTTCCGTGCCCGTCGGTGCGGCGTGGGCGGTGGCGGTCGCGAAGCCGCCGAGCAGCAGGGTGCTCGCCGTGAAGGTCGCGAAGATCACGTGACGATTGCGTTGCATCGGTGAAAACTCCTCTGTCGGGTGCCTGATTGCGGTCAGGAGTCTTGCGCATGCGGAAAGTAGGCGCACATCGACGGCCAGCTTCCAGCCGCAGACGTCAGTTCGAACCGACCGGATGGTCGTTCGGGCAGCTCACACGGGCCGCACACACCGTCCAGCATATGGACACCTCGAAGTGGTTCAACCAGAAACAAAGCTCTGACCTGCGACGACTCCGAAGTGGTCGGCCTTTCCGGAACCGTCGCTTCGGCCGGAAAGTGACGCCGATCGGGGGCAGTCGGGGCGCGAAGGCCACGCGAGAGAGAGCTTCGATCACACGGAGGACACGATCCTGAATCCCCTCTTGACCTGGGGAATTTAGGTTAGGCTAACCTCCCTTCTCGTGACTGCTCCCGCCCTCGACCGACAAGATCCTCCGCCGCCCAGGCCCTCCGCCGCCGACGTCGGCCTCGACGCACGCGGCATGACGATCGCGTACGACCGTGCCGATGTCGTTCACGGGGCCGATCTGCGCCTGCCTCGCGGCCGCGTCACCGCTCTCATCGGGCCGAACGGCAGTGGGAAGTCCACCCTGTTGCGGGCCGTCGCCCGGCTGCACAAGGCCCGTACCGGCACGGTGACCGTGGCGGCCGAGAACGCCGAGCCCGTCGACGCCCTCGCCCTGTCGCGCACCGACTTCGCCCGCCGCGTCACCCTTCTCGCGCAGAGCCGGACCGCCCCGGCCGGTCTCAGCGTCCGCGACGTGGTGGGATTCGGCCGGCATCCCTACCGCCACCGGCTGCGCGGCGCCGACCCGGACGGGGCGCGGCTGATCGAGCACGCGCTCACCGTCACCAACCTCGCCGACTTCGCCGACCGCGGGGTGGAGAGCCTGTCCGGCGGGCAGCTGCAACGCGTCTGGTTCGCCTGCTGCCTGGCCCAGGACACCGACGTCCTGCTCCTCGACGAACCCACGACCTATCTCGACCTGCGCTACCAGGTGGAGATCCTCGACCTCGTCCGCGATCTCGCCGACACCCACGGCGTCACCGTCGGGGTCGTCCTGCACGACCTGGACCAGGCCGCCGCCGTGGCCGACCAGGTCGTCCTCCTCTCGGCCGGACGGATCGTCGCCGCGGGCACGCCCGCCGATGTATACGACCCCGAGCGGCTCAGCGATGCCTACGGCATCCGTGTCGACGTCGAACCCGACTCCGCCACCGGCATCCCGCGCACCCGCGCGGTCGGCCGCCACCACCTCCGCCCCGAAAGGCCCTGAACACCCCCATGAAGAACCAGTACATGACGTGGCCCGTCCTCGCCGCCGCGGCCGCGCTCACCCTCACCGCCTGCGGCACCACCGAGGCGCCGAAGCAGGAATCCGCCAAGGACACCGCGGTGACGGTCACCGACTCGCGCGGCAAGAAGGTCACGCTCGACGGACCGGCCAAGCGCGTCGTCGGCACCGAGTGGAACGTCGTCGAGACGCTCGTCACGCTGGGCGTCCAGCCGGTCGGCGTGGCCGACGTCAAGGGCTACACCGCGTACGACAAGGCCGCCCCGCTCAAGGGCGACGTCAAGGACATAGGCACCCGGGGCGAGCCCAGCGTCGCCACCGTGGCCGGTCTCAAGCCCGACCTCATCGTCGCGACGACGGACCTGTCCGACTCCGCCGTCGCGCAGCTGTCCAAGGCCGCACCGGTCGTCGTGGTGCGTTCGGCCGACGCGAGCCGCCAGATCGACCAGATGATCGACAACGTCAACCTCATCGCCGAGGCCACCGGCACCGAGGAGAGGGCGAAGTCCGAGATCGACTCGTTCCGCAAGGCGGTGGCGGACGGGAAGAAGAAGCTCGCGGCGGCCGGGCTCGACGGCGAGGAGGTCGCCTTCGCCGACGGCTGGCAGGAGGGCAACCAGGTCTCCGTGCGCCCGTACGTCAAGGGCTCGCTGCTCTCCGACCTCAACACCGAACTCGGCCTGGCCGACCCGTGGAAGCTGAAGGGCGACAAGGCCTACGGCCTGGCGGCCACGGACGTCGAGGGCCTCACGAAGATCGGCGACGCGCGGTTCACGTACATCGCCAACGACGCCGACAACGGCGACCCGTTCGCCGACGGCCTCAAGGACAACGCGGTGTGGAAGTCCCTGCCGTTCGTCAAGAACGACGAGGTGCACCGACTGCCCGACGGCATCTGGATGTTCGGCGGCACGGCGTCCATGCGCGAGTACATCGACGCTCTCGTCGGCGCGCTGACCGCCTGACGATGAGCACCCGCACCACACCCGCCCCGCCCGCCCCCGTGCAGACCGGGGCGGGCGCGGCCGCTCCGGCCGGGGCTCCGTCCCCGGCCGCGACCGGCTCCCCGGCCCGCCGTGGCCGGATGTTCCTCCTCGCGCTCACCGCGCTCCTCGTGCTCGGCGCCCTCGCGGTCGTGCACCTGGGCCAGGGCACGGCCGCCGTCGACCTGCACACGCTCTGGCAGCTGGCCACCGGCTCGGCCGCCGACCGGACCGCCGACGAGCAGACGGCCGCCGTGGTCCTGGACTCCCGGCTGCCCCGGCTCGCGGCGGGGCTCCTCGTCGGCTGCACGCTCGGCGCGGCGGGCGCCGCCCTCCAGTCCGTGTCGCGCAACATGCTCGCCTCCCCCGACACGCTGGCCGTGAACGCGGGCGCGTACCTCGCGGTCGTCGCCGTCGCCGCGTTCGGCATCACGCTGCCCGCGCTCCCGGCCGGTGGCACCGCCTTCCTCGGCGGGCTGCTGGCGGCGGGCGTCGTCCTCGGCCTGTCCCGGGCGGGGGCCGGTCCCATCCGCCTGGTTCTGGCGGGTTCGGCGCTCACGCTCGCCCTGACCGGGCTGAGCGGGATGCTGCTGCTTCTGCGTTCCCAGCAGACGACCGGGCTGTTCGCCTGGGGAAACGGTTCGCTGGCGCAGATCGGTATGCAGTCCATCGACCGGCTCACGCCGGTCGCGCTGGTGGCCTTCGTCGGGCTTCTGCTGCTGGGCCGTCGGCTGGACATCCTCGCGCTCGGCGACGACGGGGCAGCCGTGGTCGGGGTCAGTCCCCGGCTCACCCGGAGCATCGCCGTGATCCTCGCCGTGCTGCTGTCGGCGGTGTCCGTGACGGTGGCGGGGCCCATCGGCTTCGTCGGCCTGTGCGCTCCGGCCGCGGTCCGGCTGCTGAGCACCCGGGTCCCGGCCCTGGTCCGGCATCACGCGTTCATCCCGGCCTCGGCGTTCGCGGGAGTCGTCGTGGTGCTCGGGGCGGACGTGGCACTGCGCGCGTTGTTCGGCGCGCAGGCTGGGGCCGAGGTGCCGACCGGCATCGTCACGACCTGCTTCGGCGCGCTCGCCCTGGTCTACCTGGCCCACCGGTCGCAGGACATGGGCACGGACGCCGGCTCGACGGCGTTCGCCCGGCTGCGCAGCCGACGGGCGTTCGTCCTCACGCTCGTGGTGACGGTCGTGGGGCTGCTGGGCGCGGTGGTGACGGCGACCCTGTTCGGCGACGCCACGCTGCTCCTGGGCGATGTGGCCAACTGGCTGGCCGGCCGGTCGGGACAGTTCGTCACGTACGTCCTCGACACCCGGGTGCCACGCGTCGCCGCCGCCCTGCTGGCAGGTGCGGCGCTGGCGGTCGCGGGAGCCGTCGTCCAGGCGGTGTCGCGCAATCCGCTCGCCGAGCCGGGGGTCCTCGGTGTCGTCAGCGGGGCGGGGGTGGGGGCCGTCACCGTGCTCACCGTCGTACCGCTGGCGAGCTTCTGGCTGATCGGCGGCTCCGCGCTGGTCGGTGCGGCGGCCGCCGCCGCGCTGGTGTTCGGTCTCGCCGCACGCCATGGTCTTGAGCAGAACCGGCTGGTGCTGATCGGTATCGGCGTCCAGTCGGGCGCGGCCGCGTTCGTGAGCCTGCTGATCGTGCTCACCGACCCGTACAACGCGACGAAGGCACTGGCCTGGCTGGGCGGTTCGACCTACGGGCGGACGTTCCCGGAGCTGGTCCCGGTGCTGGTGACGCTGGTCGCCGCACTGCCCCTGCTGGCGGTGATGCGCCGCGAACTCGACCTGATCGGCCTGGACAGCGAGACGCCCCGCCTGCTGGGCATCCGCCTCGGCGCCACCCGGCTGGGTCTGCTGAGCATCGCCGTCGTCCTGACCGCGGGAGCCGTTGCGGCGGTCGGCGTGATCGGATTCGTCGGCCTCGTCGCCCCGCACGCGGCACGGGCCCTGGTGGGCCGGCGCCATGTGCGGGTCATCCCGGTCAGCGCGTTGCTCGGCGCGCTGCTGGTGGTCGTGTCCGACACGGTCGGCCGGACGATCATCGCCCCGGCCCAGATCCCGGTCGGCCTGCTCACCGCCGTGATCGGCGCGCCGTACTTCATCTGGCTGCTGTGGCGGTCGCGGCGGGAGGGGTGAGGGCCGGGGCGATCCGGCGGCGCACGAGGAGCGGAGGGCGGTGCTCCAGCCCGAGCCGGTGGTGCGCCGCCCCGCCTCACCGCGCACTGAGGGATCGCCTGAGACGCGGGTATGGACTCCTCAGGCGCGGGTGAGGAGTCCTCAGACGCGGGTGAGGAGTCCGTCCAGCGGTTGTGGCAGGCGCTCCAGGTCCAGGGCCCCGGTCAGCGCTCTCGCGTAGTGCTCCTTGCGGCCGCCGATGGTCCCCATGAAGCGCCGCAGCTGCGCCTCGACGGACCGCTCCCGCTGGGCGGGCTGCCGTTGGAAGGTCCGGAAAGTGCGCAGGTCGCCCTGGTCGTCGATGGCCTGCTGGACGCCACCGGTGCCGAGCGCCCGGATCAGCTCGTCCTCCAGGTCGGCGTGGCAGGTGAAGAAGCCCAGCTCCGCCAGGTCGTCGGGGGTGAGCCCGGTGCCGAATCCGGTGCGCTCCAGGCCCTGGAGGAAGAAGCGCTGCTCGGCCGCGTCGCACAGACCGGCGAGCCGGAGGCCGAGCCCCTGCGGGCCGAGGGGGCGCAGGAAGCGGATGATGCTGGTGGCGCCGCCCATCGGCACGACGACGACACCCTCGGCGGCCAGGGTGCGGCCCTGGCGTTCGGCGAGTGCTTCGACCGCCGCCCGGTCGCTGACGCCTTCGACGAGCACCACGGTGCGCAGGTCCAGCTCGGCCGCCAACTCCCGTACGGTCGCGGCGGCGGGCCCGGTCGGCGCCCCCTCGCCGTCCGCCGCCCAGGCGATGACCGTCTGCCGGAAGCGCGTCGCTGTGTCCACGGGCCCAGTCTCGCACCGTGATCGGCTGGTACGGGAATGGTTTTCGAGGCCGTCAGGTGCGGGCGGGCTCCCTCCGGGCCAGGCACAGGCCGACGCCCGGGGCGAGCGCCGGCACACGGCCCGCGAAGGTCGGTCCGGCGTTCCTGAGCCCGATCCTGAGGGTCAGGGCTCCGACGCCCACCACCGGCGAGATGCCCGGACAGGCGACGCCAGGGCGGCGATGACGCCCAGGGCGTGAATGGTGAGGACGACCGTCACCATCAGCTCGGAGCAGCCGAGCTCTTCCCGGTGGAGGCATGCGTGAGACGCCGGGGTCGTCGGTGGCCAGGACCACCGGGACGCCGGGCTGCGGTAGGCGTTGAACGGATGGTCGTCGCCCGCCACGCCCAGGATCTGCTTGTTGCTGCTGAACGTAACCTCGACGGCGACACCGCGCCGGGCCATCGTCCGGGCGAGCCGCTTCCAGTCGTCCTCGTGGACCAGGTCCACACCGTGGCCGATGCGTTCGGCGCCCGCTACGAGCACGGCTTCCCGGATGTGGAAGGTGAGGTCTTCCGGCTTGACGAGGCCGGGGGTCAGCTCGCCGGCGTGCGACTTGCCGAAGGTGTCGAAGAAGTGGTCGTGGCCCGACTCGTCGGCGGGGAAGTCCTGCATGGACCAGGCTCGGATGATCCGCTGCCGGAACTCCGCGTCCGTGCGCGCGCCGACGGCCGGGCGGGTGCCCGGTCCGCAGGGCGGACGCACGGCCGTGTTCGTCGCGTCGACGCACAGGCCCTTCCGCCCGCGCGTTCGATCAGGAACTCGGTACTGGCCGCGCCCGAGAGGTGGTTGTGGAGGTCGCCGCCCTTGGGCAGCGCGGCGAAGAACGCCCGCAGCCGTGCCGGGTTGCCCCCCCCGGCGCGTCGAGTTGGGCCGCGGTCCTGCGTTCGGCCGGTGTCGTGATGCGGTCCGAGGCCCGTACGGCTGTGGGAGACGGGTCCTGGGCAGGTGCCGCACCGGCCGGGACCGCGGGAAGCAACGTGAGTAGGGCGAGGGCGCCGGTCCCGGCCGGGGCCAGGGACTTGGGACGGTGTGCCGTCCGAATCGATGAGATCGCCGCCGAATGATCGCGTCGGCAAACGCACTTTCCGCCCGGATCGCATGGATGGCGGGCAGGGTCCAGCCGGTCGAGTGCCCGACGATCACTCGGCCGCCACGGCGAGCGGGCCAGACGTTCACCCTCACCAACGGGGAACCAACCAATCGGTCTGTTTCAATGTCCGATCTGTCGGGCTGACCCAAGAAATCCGGCCACTGTTCACCCCCGGCTCCCGACGCAGACTCCCGATGGCCCGCCCGCCCGCATAGGACCGCACCTCACTTACCGCTGATCAGGATGCCCCACCGCCCCCAGTCGACCGAGGGCGGCGACAGCCGGACGAGCGATGCACGACTCCCGAGAGCCACAAAAAAACCAACCGGTATGGATGCTTTTTCGGCAGATCCCCGAGGCCGCTCAGAGGCCTCGCCAGATCGGCGACAGCATCGTTCCGACAGCATGTCGGCCGACCCCCACCCCCGTCGCCACCTGCATCAACGCCGGTAAAGGCCACGCATGGCACAGGCAAAGGAACGGGCAAGTCCGCTTCGCCGAGTCCGATTCCGGTTCACGGATAGGCCGTCCGGAAGGTCAACGGGGTGGCTGATTGACGACGGCTCCCGCCGAATCGCGGTGGACTCGTCCGAGCGCGCGTGTGTAGCTTGTGGACCGCTTGGCCGGAACTCCTTACGGCCATCGCCCCGGTAATGGAAATCGCACCCCCGACGCGAGGCGCGACCGAACGTCACCGAACGCGCCTTGATCCGTGCGTTCGGTGTGCCCTGCTGCGACCGGATAACCTGGAGCGATCGCCCTCATGAGCAGCCTGCCCCATTCCACCGCCCTGCCCGCGTTGCAGCAGCCGCCCTGGGCCGATCAAGAGGCCGTGGACGAAGTTGAGCAGCACATTGCGGAATTACCCCCGCTGACCGCCCCCGACGAGATATCAATGCTCAGAATGCGCCTCGGCGCCGTGGCACGCGGTTCGGCACTGCTCCTCCAGGGCGGCGACTGCGTGGAGCGTTTCGAGGACAGCGGCTCCGGAGCTGTCCGGCGAAAAGTCAGGCAATTACAGGACCTATCAACCCTGATGCGTGATCGCACCGGACTGCCCGTGGTGGCCGTCGGCCGCATGGCCGGGCAGTACGCCAAACCGCGCACCGAGCCCTGGGAACAGGCGCCCCACGGCGAACGCGTACAGAGCTTCCGGGGCGACGCGGTGAACAGCTTCGTGGCGGACCGACGTCTGCGCACCCCGGACCCCTGGCGGATGCTGACCGCCTACAACTGTGCCCGGCTCGTCCTCGACACCCTGCGGGAGACCTGGCGGGAAGGGCCGCACGACCGGGCAGTGTTCGCCTCGCACGAGCTTCTGCTCCTTCCGTACGAACGGGCTCTGCGGCGCGGCGGGAGATCGACGCCCCTCCTGACGTCGACCCACTTCGGCTGGGTCGGCGAGCGGACCAGGGAGCCGGGCGGCGCCCACGTCGAGCTGGTGCGCTCCGCCGGGAATCCGGTAGGGGTGAAGCTCGGGCCCGAAGCGACGCCGTGGGATGTGCTCGACCTGCTGACGCTGTTGAACCCGGACGGCATTCCCGGACGGCTGACGTTCATCACCCGTATGGGAGCCGGTCGTATATCCGAAGCGCTGCCCCCGATCGTCCGTACGGTGCGGGAAACGGGAATTCCGGTGGTCTGGCTGTGCGATCCGATGCACGGGAACACCTTCAACACTGCCGGCGGAACGAAGACTCGATCCGTTCCGGTGATTCTCCAGGAGATCAAGAAATTCACCGAAGTGGTCTCGGAGAACGGCGGATGGCCGGGTGGACTTCATCTGGAGATGACACCGGATCCGGTCACCGAATGTACACACCTATTGCCCGGACAGGACACACCAGAATTTCCCGACTATCGATCCGCTTGCGATCCCCGCCTGAATGCTCGACAAGCAGTCATGGCAGTAGAGATGTTTCTGGCCGCCCGCTCCACCAGCAGAAAAGAATAATGGGAACTCACTACCACACCGAAGCCCCCCACACCCCGCCCGCCCCCGACCGGGCCGGAGCCAGACAGTGGGCCGGACTCGCTGTCCTGATTCTCCCCGTCCTCCTGATCTCCGTGGACATGACGGTCCTCAGCTTCGCCGTGCCCCACCTCGGGGAGGATCTGAAGCCGACGTCTGTCCAGTTGCTGTGGATCGTCGACGTCTACTCTTTCGTGCTGGCCGCGTTGTTGGTCACGATGGGGTCGCTGGGGGACCGGATCGGGCGGCGCAAGCTGCTGGTGACCGGGGCAGCCGCCTTCGGACTCGCCTCCCTGGCGGCGGCGTTCGCGCCGAGCGCCGTCGCGATGATCGCGGCCCGCGCACTTCTGGGGCTCGCCGGAGCGACCCTGATGCCGTCCACGCTCTCCCTCATCCGCAACATGTTCCGCGACGATCACCAGCGCAAGATCGCGATCGCGATCTGGGCCGCCGCGCTGTCCGCGGGCTCGGCCCTGGGGCCGGTGCTGGGCGGTGCGCTGCTGGAATTCTTCTGGTGGGGCTCGCTCTTCCTCATCAATGTGCCGGTGACGCTCTTCATCGTGATCCTCGCGCCGGTGCTGATCCTGGAGTCCCGGGCGGAGGAGCCGAGCCGACTGGATCCGCTCAGTGTCGCGCTGCTGGCCGCCGCCATGTTCCCGATGGTCTACGGGATCAAGAAGCTGGCGGTGGAAGGGATCGCCCCGGTGCCGCTGCTCTGTGTCGCGGTCGGCGTGGCCCTGGGGGTGGTGTTCACTCGCAGGCAGCTCGTCCGTACGGCACCGATGCTGGATGTGCGCCTGTTCGGCATCCCCAAGTTCACCGTCGGGGTGCTGCTCAACCTGATCACGCTCTTCGCGATGATCGCGGCCCTGTTCTTCCTGACCCAGTACCTCCAGATCGTCCGGGGCATCTCGCCCCTGGAGGCAGGGCTCGTGCTGCTGCCCGGCATGGCGTGCGCGATCGCCGCCGGTTTCATCGCGGTGGCGTTCGCCCGCTGGTGGGGCGTGACCTCCGTGCTGGTGCTCGGCCTGGTGCTGATGGCCATCGGCTTCGTGCTGTTCACCCAGCTCGCCTCCGGACCCCAGGTCCCGTACGTCATCATCGCGTTCGCCCTGGTCTGTCTCGGGATGGGGCTCACCCAGAGCCTCACCAACGACGCCGTGCTGTCTGCCGCCCCCGAGGACCGGGCGGGCGCGGCCTCGGCCGTGTCGGAGACCGGGTACGAACTGGGCGCCGCCCTCGGCATCGCGATCCTCGGCAGCGTCCTCGTCTCGTCCTACCGCTCGGCGCTGGGGACCCCGCCGGGCGTCCCGGCGGACGCGCTGGCGGACGCGAGCGAAGGCGTGGCGGGAGCGGCGGGCGCCGCTGCCGAACTGGGTTCCGCTCAGGGCGAGTCGCTGCTGTCGGCCGCCCACGCGGCGTTCCTGACCGGCGTCCACACGACCAGCGCGGTCGCCGCGGTGATCCTGGTGGCCGCGGCCGCCCTGACCGCCTGGGCACTGCGGACCCGCAGGCCCGCCTGACCGACCGGGCCGGCCGGTGCACCCGGCCGGCCCGCGCGGCCGCCGCTCGTGCCGGTGCCCTCTCCTGCCCGCCCGCCCTCGCACCCACCGCCCGGCTCACTCGCCCCTCGACGAAAGACGAAAGGAGATCCGTGGACCCCGCGCCCGACATCGCCCCCCGGCCCTCGACGGACACCGCGCCCGACCCGCTGGGAGAACTCCGGCGGGAACTGGACGCCATCGACGCGATCCTGCTCGACGCCCTGCTGCTGCGGTTCCGTTGTATCCACCGCATCGGTGCGGCCAAGGGCTCCCACAGCATTCCGGTGATGCAGCCCCAGCGGGTGCGCTCCGTGCTGCGGCGGGCCACAAAGTTCGCCGAGGAGCACCGGCTGAACCCCACGGCGTTGCAGGACGTCTTCGCCGTACTGATCACCGAGGCCTGCCGTCAGGAGGAGTCCGTCGACCGGTCGGCGGACCCGGACCTGGCCAGAGCGTCGTCCTGGGACCGGGTGGAAGAAATCGTGAGGGAGATACAGGACCGTGCGCACTCTGCTCATAGATAACCACGACTCGTTCACCTACAACCTGTACGACCTGCTGCACCGCGTGAACGGCCGGGCGCCCGAGGTCGTCACCAACGACACTCCGTGGTCCGAGGCCGAGTTCGGCACGTTCGACAGCATCGTCGTCTCGCCCGGTCCCGGGCGGCCGCAGCGCACCGGGGATCTGGGTCTGTCGCTGGCGGCGTTACGCCAGACCAAGGTCCCCACACTCGGGATCTGCCTGGGGCATCAGGGGCTCTCGCACGTCAACGGCGGGCGGGTGGCACACGCGCCGGAGCCGATGCACGGCCGTGTGTCCAACGTCCACCATAGCGGAACGGGGCTGTTCGCGGGACTGCCCAGCCCGTTCGCCGCCGTGCGGTACCACTCGCTCGCCGTGAGCGACCTGCCGCCCGACCTGGAGGCGATCGCCTGGACGGCGGGCGGCGTGATGATGGGGATGCGGCACCGTGAAGCGCCGCAGTGGGGCGTACAGTTCCATCCGGAGTCGATCCTCACCGAATACGGGGTGGAGCTCCTGGACAACTTCCGCTGCCTGGTGGGCGAGTGGGCGAAAGAGCCGCGCCCGGTCCGGTCCGGCGGCCCGGAACGCGGCCGCTATCAACTGGAGCACCGGCGGATCGACGGCGCACCGGACACCGAAGCGCTCTTCACCGAGCTGTACGGGTCCTCCGGGGCGGCGTTCTGGCTCGACAGCGCGGGAAGCGGTGACCACGCGCGGTTCACCGTGATGGGCGACGCCTCCGGGCCGCTCGCCGAGCATCTCTCGTACTCCGTGTCCGACCGTTCCTGGACCGTCACCAGGAGCGGGAAGACCACGTCCGTCGAGCAGGGCTGGTTCGAGTACCTGGGCGAGCAGCTCGCCGCCCGGCGCACCGCGCATCCGCCGCAGCTGCCCATCGACTTCAACCTCGGCTATGTGGGCGTGCTCGGCTACGAGCTGAAGGCCGAGACACACGGTCTGGCCCACCATGTCTCACCGCTGCCCGACGGTCAGCTGATCTTCGCCGACCGTGCGGTGGTCGTCGACCACCAGGAGGGCGCCGCCCATCTGCTGGCCCTCACCGATCCCCTGGACCCCGCGACCGTTCCCGCGGCGGCCGCCTGGCTGGCGGAGACCGCCGAAGCGGTGCGGCGCCACGGGGAGGAGTGCGCGTCCGGTCCGGCCCGGGGCCCGTCCGTACCCGGGGATGCCTCCGGCGAGGCGCGCGTGTTCGCCCTGGACCGGTCGCGCGCCGACTACCTCGCCGGCATCCGGTCCTGCCTGGCGGCGATCACCGACGGCGAGTCGTACGAGATCTGCCTGACCAACACGGCGGAGAGCGAGCCGCTGACGAATCCTTTCAGCACCTATTCCGCGCTGCGCGCGCTCAGCCCCGTGCCGTTCGGCGCCTATCTGCGGATGGGCGAGGTCTCGGTGCTCAGCGCCTCCCCCGAACGATTCCTGTCGATCGGCCGTGACGGCCGGGTCCAGGCCAAGCCGATCAAGGGGACCCGTCCCCGGGGGGCCACGGAGGGCGCCGACCGGGAGATCCGGCGCGAGCTGGCCCGGAACCCCAAGGACCGGGCCGAGAACCTGATGATCGTGGACCTGCTGCGCAACGACCTCAACCGGGTCTGCATGGTCGGCAGCGTCCATGTGGCGAAGATGTTCGACGTCGAGACCTACTCCCATGTGCACCAGCTGGTCAGCACCGTGCAGGGCAGGCTCCGTCCGGACCGTTCGGCCATGGACTGCGTGCGGGCCACGTTCCCCGGCGGGTCGATGACGGGGGCTCCGAAGATCCGCACCATGGAGATCATCGACCGTCTTGAGCCCCGGGCCCGGGGCTACTACTCCGGGGCGATCGGCTGGTTCTCCCTGTCGGGGGCGGCCGATCTGAGCATCGTGATCCGGACCCTGGTCAACAGTGCGGACGCATGCACCTTCGGGGTCGGCGGGGCCGTCATCGCCCTGTCCGATCCGGACGCCGAGTACGAGGAGATCCTCGTCAAGTCCCGGGCCGTGCTCGCCGCCGCCCGGGGCACCCTGGGCCGCCCCGTCACAGGTGAGGAGACACGGTGAGCGCCTGTGCGGCACCGTCCTGCCTGGTGGTGGGGCTGGGACCGGTCGGGCGGATGTTCGCCCCGCTGCTGCGGGAGGGCGGCGGGCGGGTCCGTACCGTCGCCGCGGATCCGGTGGCCGGGGCCGACCTCGCCGGCGACATCGGGGAGCCCACGGCCGAGCTGCGGCGGGCGCTCGGCGCGTCCGACCTCGTCCTCCTCGCCGTCCCGGAGCGGGCCGCCCTGGCCGCGCTCCCCGTCCTCGCCCGATGCACCGGCCCGGGGACCACCGTCGTCGACACGCTCTCCGGCAAGCGGCGCTACCTCGACGCGGCGCACCTGCTGGCGCCCCGGCCGACCCTGAGCCTCAATCCGCTCTTCCACCCAGCGCTGGGGTGGCGGGGCAATGCCGTGGCCGCCTGTGTGGTGCGGGAGGGCGGGCTCATTCCCGTACTGCTGGCCCGTATCGGGGAGACGGGGGCGCGCGTGCGGCAGCTGGCACCCGAAGACCACGATCCCACCCTCAACACCGTGCAGACCGCGACCCATGCCGCGCTCCTCGCCTTCGCCCGGACCCTGGCTGATGCGGGGCTTCCGCCCGAGCTGCTCTCCTGCGTGCCGCCCCCGACCCGGCTGCTGCTGGCCCTGACCGCGCGGATGCTGACCGCCTCCCCCGACACCTACTGGGACATCCAGCGCTCCGGGCCGACGAGCACCGCCGCCCGGGCGGGGCTCGCCCGGGCCCTCGACGACCTCGACGCCTGGACGGACCGGCACGACGACACCGCCTTCCGGAACTCCCTCACCGAGCTGGCCGACTGGTTCGGCCCCGAGCTGCCCACCCTGGCGGCGGATGCCGTCCGGGTCCTGTCCACCCCAGCGACCCCGACCACGCCGCAGGAGTCCGTGTGAACACGCCCCCCGCCCCTCATCTCCAGGCCGAGACCGACGCACACGGCAACTGGGTCGCCCGCCGGTCGGCGGCGACCACAAGCATGTACGACCGAGCGGTACGTGCCGGGCTCACCGGACACACCGTCACCGGGCGTGAGGGGAAGACACTGGCCCTCGACGACGGTGCCCGCTGCGTGGAGTTCGTCTCCTGCTCCTACCTCGGCCTGGAGGACCATCCGCGGATGGTCCACGCCGTGCGCGCCGCCGTCGGCTCCTACGGGATTCACCTGTCGTCGTCCCGCAACTCCATGCAGCCCGCCGAGGCGGCGGAGCTGGAGGAGCTGCTCGGGCAGATCTATCCCGGGATGCACGCCCTGGTGTTCAACTCGGTGAGCAGTGTGCACCTGGGGCTGCTGCCGCTTCTCGGTGCCGGTGTGCTCCCCGGCTACCCGGTCACCGCCGCGGGCCCGCTCTACGTGGTGGAACGCACCGCCCACGCTTCCATGCAGGTGCTGCGGGGTGTCCTCGAACAGCTCGGGCCGGTCACCCGGTTCACGATGGAGGACCCGGAAAGTCTGGCCGAGGCGATGACGGCGGCACGCGCCTCGGGGCGCACCCCGGTGATCCTCGTGGACGGCATCGGCTCCATGGGCGGACTGATCGATGTGGCCCGCCTCCAGGAGACGGCGGAACGTCACGGCGGGTACGTCTACATCGACGACGCCCACGGCACGTCCATCGACGGACCGCGCGGTGCGGGTTACGCCCATCTGGCCCTGGGCGGCCGGGTCCCGGACAACACCCTGCTGGTCGGCTCGTTGTCCAAGGCGTTCGGCGGCTCGGGCGGCTTCGTACTCACCCACGCCGAACGCGATCTGCACGTGCTGCGCCGCGAGGGCAACACGATGGTCTTCGGGCACTCGAACATGGTCACGCACATGGCGGCCAATGCCGAGTCCGCCCGGATGCACCTGGACGGCACGGTCGCCGCGCTCCAGGCGGATCTGTGGGCGAACGCCGCCCTGTTCGACAAGCTCCTCGCGGGCGCCGACCTCGTCAACTCCGGTATGCGGTCGCCCATCCGGGGGCTCGCGCTGGAGAGCGAGGAGGCCGCGTTCGCCACGGCGGTGCGGCTGCGGGAGGCCGGTGTGCTGTGCTTCCCCGTCTTCTACCCGATCGTGGCGCGGGGCACCGGCCTGCTGCGGTTCGCCCTCTCCAGCACGCACACCCCAGCCCAGATCAAGGAACTGGCCGCCCTCCTGGGCGCCGCCTGACCCGGGGCGCGTGCCGTCCGGCCCCCGTACGGCACGGCCCGTGCCCCGGCCCTCCCTCCTCCCGTCCTCCCTCCCGCTAGGAGACCCGCATGTCCCTGCCCGACGCGCACACCGGTCACGACGTCGTCGTGGTCGGCAACGGCTCCCTGGGCTCCTCCCTCGCCGTCGAACTGGCCCTGCGCGGCGCCTCGGTGGCGCTCGTCGGCCCGGCCAAGCGCCCGTACGCGGCGTCCACCGCCGCCGGGGCGATGCTCGGCTGCTTCGGCGAGGTGACCACATCGCTGCTGGCCCATCCCTACGGGCAGGCCAAGTTCGACCTCGATCTCAAGGCCAAGGACGTATGGCCCGGCTGGCTGGAGACGCTGGCCGACGGCACCGGCGACGGCTCCGACCTCATCACCGCCAAGGGCACGACCGTGCTCCTGAACACCGTCGGCACCGGCCCCATCGACACCGAGAACTACACCGCCATCCAGCAGGCCCTCGACAAGCACGGCGAGGCGTACGAGTCGGTGGACCCGGCGGACGTCGGGTGGCTCGACCCCGACCCCAACTCGCGCCCGCTGCGGGCGATGCACATACCCGGCGAGCACGCCGTGGACTCCGGGCGGCTGCTGCACCGGCTCGACGCCACGGCCCGCCGGCTCGGCGTGAGCTTCCTCGACCACCGGGCCGTGTCCGTGGTCCGGGACGGTGACCGGGCCCGGGGGGTGATCCTCGACGACGGGACCGTCGTCCGGGGTTCCACGGTGGTCCTCGCCGGTGGGGTCGGCTCCCAGGAACTGGTCGACTCGGTGGACAGGCTCGGCGACTGCATCCCGAGACTGGTCGCCGGATACGGCGTCTCCGCCGTGGTGACCACGCAGGACGGCACCCAGCCCGACGCGGTGATCCGTACACCGAACCGGGCGTTCGCCTGTGGGCTGCACGTGGTGCCGCGAGGCACGGCCCGGGTGTACATCGGTGCGACCAACATCATCAATCCGCGTCCGCTGGCGGACCCCGTCATGCGTGACCTGCTGTTCCTGCTGGAGTGCTCGCACCGGCAGATCCGGCGCGACCTGTGGTCCAGCAGTGTCGTCGGCGTCCAGGTGGGGAACCGTCCGGTGTCCCTGGACGGGTTCCCGCTGCTGGGCGAGACGCCGCTGTCCGGCCTGTGGATGATGACCGGGACCTACCGGGACGGGCTCTTCCTGTCGCCGCTGCTGGCCAGGGAGTTCGCCGCCCGGCTGCACGGGGAGACCCCGGAACTGGATCTGGACCTGTTCGTCCCCGAGCGGCGTCCGCTGCAAGGCGCCTCCCGCGAGGAGACCATACGGACCACCGTGGAACACATGCTGGCGACCGGGTACGAACACCACTGGAACATCCCGACGGACTGGCAGGAGCTCCTGGGCCCGGATCTGGAGACCATCTACCGGGACTGGGCCGGACGCATCGACCCGGACTTCACCCCGCCGCCGGAGCTGCTGGCCTCCTCGCGGCTGCACCCGGGGATGACCGAGTGGATCCGGTCCTACTACGACAGCTGCCGCAGCCGGTTCGGGGCGCCGACCCCGCCGGTCGTCCGGGTCGGCGACGAGGTCCGGCGGGCCACGGAGCGGCTCTCCCAGGCCCGGGTCTGGACCCCCGGTCCGGACGCCCTCGCCCTGGCCGCACACGCGCTGGAGCTCTCCCCCGAGGCGGCGGAGACCCTCGACCTCGACGCGGAAATCGCCCCCGAGGAGGCCACGCGGCTGCGCGCCCTGGTGGACCGGCGGGCCGATCGGGTCCCGCTGGAGTATCTGACCGGCCGCGCCACGCTCTTCGGTCTCGCCCTGGAAGTGGGCCAGGGGGTGTTCGTGCCCCGGGTGCACTCCGAGGCGATGGTCACCGACGCGCTGGCTCGGACGGCCCCGGGCGCGCTGCACGCGGTGGACCTCTGCACCGGCTCGGGCGCGATCGCGCTGGCGGTGGGCGCGCTGCGGCCGGGTTCCACGGTCACGGGTGTGGACCTCTCCGACACCGCTCTGGACTACGCCGTACGCAACGCGGCGAAGCTCTCCGGGCGGGTGGACTCTCGGGTGGCCTTCATCGCGGGCGACATCACCGGCCCCGGGCTGCTGGCCTCGATGGACGGCAGCGTCGATCTGGTCACCGCCAATCCCCCGTATGTGCCGGACAGTCTGCGGATCCCCCCGGAGTGGGCCGTGCACCAGCCGGCCGAGGCGATCTACTCCGGCTGGGACGGGCTCGACCTGATCCGTTCCGTGGCACGGGTTTCCGCCCGGCTTCTCACGGAGGGCGGTGTGCTGGCCGTCGAGCACTACGACGCCGTCACCGACGAGGTGCTGGCGATTCTCACGGCCGCCGGGTTCGAGGCGGTCATCAGCCACCGCGACCACGACGGCTTCCAGCGGTACGTCACCGCGCTGCGCGGCCCGCGCGGCTGAGCCCCCGACGAACTGAGGAGACCGTATGACGGTGTCACGACGCGGGGTACTCAAAGGGAGCGCGGCCGCCACGGTGGCCGGGGGCGCCGCCCTCGCCCCGGCCGGTCCGGTCCGTGCCGCGCCGCCCGGCGAGGACGGGCGGCTGGTGGTCCGTCGTGCGATCAACGTCGGGGTGTCCGTCCACCGGCCCGGCGGGATGCTCGCTCTCGACGGGCACAACGTGATCTGGACCCTGCCCCTGGCCGGCGGCACGGCCCGGCGGCTCACCGACGACATGGAGGACGGCAGTCGGCCGTCGTTCTTTCCGGACGGCCGGAGTCTCGCCTTCCAGTCGTTCCGGAACGGCAGTTACGACATAGCCGTCGTCGGTCTCGGCAGCCGCGAGGTCACACGGCTCACCCCCGGGCCGCAGTACGACCTCGATCCGGCGGTCTCGCCGGACGGGAGGGCCATCGCCTACGTCTCGGACTCGGGCGGGACCAGTGCGGTCTGGCTGTGGGATGCCCCCGGCGGACGGTCGCGGCCGCTCGTGGGCACCGACGACGAACGGTCCTACCACTCTCCCGCGTGGCACCCCGGAGGACATCGCCTCTCGTACGTCGCGGGGGACGCCTCCGTGGAGACGTACGACCTGCGGACCGGCGCTGTCACCGTGGTGCACCGGGCGGGCGAAGGGGTCGTCCTGCGGGGCACCGGCCACGGCCCCGGGGGCCGGCTGTCCTGGGTCTTTGTCAGCGGGCCGCGGGCCACGCTGTCCGTGGACGGCGTCCCCGTCACGGGACGGCGCGAGGAACCTGCCCCGCTGCCCGCCGCGTGGCTCTCCGGGAACGAGCTGGTGTACAGCGGCGACGGCCGGTTGTGGCGGCGGAGGGTCCACGGCGACGGCCCTGGCCGGTCGGCCGCGGGCAGGCGGGAGATACCCTTCGCCCTCGGCCTGGCGGCCCCGGCCGCCCGGCCCGCCCGCCGCCGGCCGGCCGTCGCGCCCGCCGACGCACCGGTGCAGGGTCTGGTCGCACCGGTGATCTCACCCGACGGGGAATCGGTCTGCTTCGGCGCGCTCGGTGCGCTCTGGATCCAGCGGTTCGGCGAGCGGCCGCGGCGGGTGGTGGCCGACGGGTACGCCAACACCGATCCCGACTGGCTGCCCGACGGCTCGGGCCTGGTGTACTCCAGCGACCGTGACGGCGGCCCCGACCTGTGGCGGTTCACACCTTGCGACGGGCGGCACGAACGGCTGACCCGGCGGGCCGAGGGGGCTCTGCGCCCCCGGGTCTCGCCGGACGGCGGTCTCGTCGCTTACCACGACGAGGCGGGGGCGACCCGGCTGCTGAATCTGACCGACGGCACCGGCATCCGGCTCGCCGCGCCGACCGACCATCCGGGGCGGGCCGCGTTCTCGCCGGACGGCCGCCTGGTGTCGATGGCGGTCCAGCTGCCGGGCTCGGAACGCGATCCGGCCGGGCTGCACGGCCTGCGTACCGTCGACCGGATCAGCGGCACCGTCGAGGACCAGGCCGTCGCCCCGCACCGGTCGATCGGCACGCGCGGCGACGACGGCCCGGTGTGGGCCCCGGACGGCCGTCATCTCCTGGTCATCATGGACAGTCTGCTGCACCGGGTGCCGGTGGCACCGGACGGGACGGTGACGGGCGAGCCGGTCGCCCTGTCCTCCCTCCTTGCCGACTCCGTCTCCGTATCGTCGCGCGGGCAGGTGCTCTTCCTGTCCCTGGGCGAACCGGTGTTGCTGGCCGCCGACGGACGCTCCCCGCACCGGCGGCGGCGAGTGCGGCTCACCTGCCGCAGCCGTCCAGCGCCACCCCGGACCGTGATCCGGGCCGGGCGGCTGTGGGACGGCGTATCGGACGGCTACCGCCGGAACGTGGACATACTCGTCGAGGACGGGAGCATCACCTCGGTGACCCGGGTGCGCCCCGGAGGGGCGGCTCCCACCGTGGACGCCAGTGATCTCACCGTCGTACCGGGCCTGATCGACACCCACAACCACTGGCACATGCGGGGTGGCTCCTGGGGCAGTCGGCAGGGGCCGCTGTGGCTGGCGTACGGCGTCACGACGAGCAGGTCCACCGGCGATCCGGTGTACCGGATGGCGGAGACCCGTGAGGCGCTGCGCTCCGGGGCCCTGGTCGGCCCCCGCTTCCTCGGCTCCGGTGAACCGCTGGACGGCACCCGGGTCTCCTTCGGCTTCATGCGGGCCGTGTCCGGCGAGGAACAGCTCGAACGGGAGCTGCGCAGGGCGGAGTTCTTCGACTACGACGTCGTCAAGTCCTACCAGCGGCTGCCGGTGCCGCTGGAGCGAAGGATCGTACGCCGACTGGCGCGTCGGGGTACCCCGGTGACCTCGCACTACGTGTACCCGGCGGCGCACACCGGTCTGTACGGCATGGAACACACGGGAGGCGGCAACCGCCTCGGGTACTCACGGACGCTCGGCGCGGCGGGCGGCCGCACGGCCCAGGACACCGTGGACCTCCTCGTCGCCTCGGGGATGTGGGTCTCCACCACCTTGTTGTTCGCGGGCGAGCTGTACGCCGGCGGGGCCGGTGCCGTCTCGGCCGATCTGCTGCACGACCACCGGACCCGGACACTGTTCCCGCCGTGGGAGTACGCGCGGCTGCTGGCGAAGGCGGAACGTGCCGATCGTGCGGAAAGCGAGCTGGATGCTGCCTGGACGGCGGGGGACGTGGATCTGCTGCTGCGCGTGCACGAGCGGGGCGGACTGGTGGTCGCGGGCACCGACGCGCCCCTGGACGATGTGGGGATCAGCATCCACCAGAACCTCCGGGCCCTGGTCCGGCACGGATTCAGCCCGGTGGCGGCGCTACGGACCGCGACCGTGAACGCGGCCCGGTGTCTGGGCGCGGAGGGGCTGCTCGGGGCGGTCCGCCCGGGGGCCCGGGCGGACCTTCTGGTGCTCGACGGGGACCCGCTGCGCAACATCGCCGACACCGCGCGCGTCGAGCGGGTCTTCGTGGACGGGCACTCCCACACCGTCCCGGAGCTCCTCGCGCCCTTCGAGGGCGCGGACCGCACCCCCGCCTCCCCTTCCGCCCGCTTCACCGCCGAGGCCACCACCGCCCGGCACCCGAACTGCTGCCGGGACCATCCCGGCCGCCCGAGCAGGAGAGGCCGCTGATGACCGCCCGTAGCGAGGCGAAAGCCACCGTGAGGATCGCCCAGCCGATCCGGACCGACCGGCTGTTGCTGCGCCCCTTCACCCCGGGCGACGAGGCCGACATGTGGGACTTTGAATCGCGGCCGGAGGTGGCGCGCTATCTCTTCAACGAGCCGCGCGGCAGAGAGGACAACGCGCGGGAACTGACCGACCGTTGCACCCGTACGTCGCTGACCCAGCAGGGCGATGTCCTGGTGCTGGCGGTGGAGCACGAGGGCCGCGTGATCGGCTGGACCCAACTGATCTGGCTCGACGCGGCCGCCCGGCAGGGCGAGTTCGGCTATGTGCTGCACCCGGCATACCAGGGGCGGGGGTTGGCCGGGGAGGCGGCGGTGGAGATGCTCCGGATCGGCTTCGAACGCATGGGGCTGCACCGGATCATCGGCCGTTGCGAGGCCCGGAACACGGCCTCCGCCCGGCTGATGGAGCGGCTCGGCCTGCGCAAGGAGGCCGAGTTCACCGACTCCCTGATTTTCAAGGGCGATTGGGGCAGCGAGTGCGTCTACGCGATGCTCGCCGCCGAGTGGTGCATGTCGCGGTGGCGTGCGTCGCGGTGAGGACGCCGCCTGTTGCCCTCTCTTGCCCTCTCCCAGTGATTCTCCCTCCGAAGGAGTGACCTCGTGATACCCGACCTCCAGCGCCGTACGGTGCTGAAGTCAACGGTTGCCGTCGGCAGTGCCCTCGCGGTGGGCGGGACGTTCTCCGCCCACGCCGCCGAGGCCGTTCCCGGTGGTGGTACCGACCGGGTCCACGACGTCGTCGTGATCGGCGCGGGACTGGCGGGGCTGGCCGCCGCCCGCCGGCTGGTGGCCGCCGGGCGGCGGGTGAGACTGGTGGAGGCGCGCGAGCGGCCCGGCGGCCGGGTGTGGACCGTCGGCACCCACGGCGGCGGAACGGTCGACGGCGGGGCGCAGTTCGTAGGGCCGACCCAGAACCGCATGTACGCCCTGGCCGCCGAGTTCGGGGTGCCCGTGGTACCCACGCATCAGGAGGGCGACAGCATCTTCTGGTACCGGGGCAGCCCGCTGCGCTACCCCGTGGACTCCCCGCTCCCTCCCGAGCTGGGCGGCGCCGCCGTGGACCGGGTGATCGCCGAGATCGACACGCTGGCACGGGACTTCCCGGTCGGCGAACCGTGGCGGCATCCGCGGGCGGCCGAGCTGGACGCGATCTCCTTCGCGCAGTGGATCGCCCGCCGCACCTCGGACGCGGCGGCCCGGCTGATGCTGGGCCGTGTCAGCGGGTCGGCGGTGGTCTCGACCCCGCCCGAGGAGTTCTCGGCCCTGTACATGATGAACTACTACGCCGCTGCCGGTGACCGGGACCATCCCGGCACCTACGGCCGGTTGATGGCCACCCGGGGCGGCGCCCAGGAGAGCTTCCTCGGCGGGCCGGGCGCGGCCGGGATTCCGCTGGCGTTGGCGGCGGAGCTGGGCCCACGGGTGATGTACGGGGCCGCGGTACGGCACGTCTCCCGGCGCGGCCCGCTACTCCACGTTCACACGGACCGGGGTACATACCGGGCCCGCCGGGTGATCGTGGCCGTGCCGCCCCCGCTCTCCGCCCGGATCGGCTTCAGCCCCGAACTACCCTACGCCCGCCGGAGGCTGGCCGCCGGGTTCCGCATGGGCTCGATCGGCAAGTTCGTCGCCGTGTACGACCGGCCCTGGTGGCGGGAGCAAGGGCTGTCCGGGCAGGTGGTCGGCGACGGACGGCCCATCGACTGCATCTACGAGAGCCACCACGGCGATCGCCATGTGCTGCTGGGCTTCGTACGGCCGGAGGACATGCGACGGCTCGACCGGGTCCCGGAGCGGCGGTTCGTGGCGGAATGCCGTCAGTCGTTCATCGACTACTTCGGCCCCCGGGCCGCCCGCATGGCCGACTACGGCTTCGTCCGCTGGAACACCGAGGAGTGGTCGCGCGGGGGCCCTGTCGCGGTGAGCGCCCCCGGGGTCCTCTCCCGGCACGGGCGCGCCCTGCGGCAGCCGGTGGGCGGCGTGCACTGGGCCGGCACGGAGACCTCCGACCACTGGCCCGGATACATGGAGGGCGCGGTCCGGTCGGGCGAGCGGGCGGCGGCGGAGATCCTGGCGGAGCTCACGCACTGACCCGGCCTCCTCCTTCTGCCTCCTGATCTCCCGACCTCCTCGATCTCTCGACGAAGAAGCGGACACCCTCATGGCTCTCTCCCAGGCACCTTCCTCCCAGTCCCCCCTTCCCCTGGCGGGCCGGACCGCCGTGGTCACCGGCGCGAGCAGGGGCATAGGCCTCGCCGTCACCGCCGAGTTGTCCCGTCAGGGCGCCCGCGTGGTCGGCGGGGCCCGTACCCCCGGCCGGGAGCTGGCCCGGTACACCCCCCACGCCCTGGCCGTCGACCTGAGCACCCCTCAGGGGCCCGCCGACCTTGCCGCGTACGCCCTGGAAGAACTCGGGCACATCGACATCCTGGTCAACAACGTGGCGAGCACCCTTCCGCAGAAGGGCGGGTTCCTCACCATCGACGACGACCTGTGGCGGACGGAGTTCGACCTCACGTTTCTCAGCTGCGTCCGCACCAGCCGCGCATGTCTGCCGAGCCTGCTGGACCGGCGGGGCACCATCGTCAACATCAGCTCGGCGCACGCCCGGGTGCCGCTGCCTTCGGTGGCGGCGTACTCGGCGGCGAAGGCGGCCCTGACCAATCTCTCCAAGGCGCTCTCGGAGGAGTTCGCTCCGCACGGCCTCCGCGTCAACACCGTCACGCCGGGCCTGGTCCGGACGGGGGTGTGGACAGAGCCCGGGAGCGAGGGCGAGCGGCTCGCCCACGAGTCGGGGCTGTCGCTGGAGGAACTCGTGGAGTCGCTGCCGGGCGAGGCGGGGGTGAGCACGGGACAGTTCGCGGAGCCGGAGGAGGTGGCGGCTCTGGTGGCCTTCCTGGCCTCTCCGGCAACGCCCAACCTGACGGGCGCGGATGTGGTGCTCGACGGCGGGATGATCAAGACCGTGTAGGGAGTCCGCGCCTGCCCGTGGAGGGCCGGAAGGAGTCTTGCGCGATCCCTTGACCGCCGCGGAACGGACCTTCGGCCCACTGGGCGCCGCCCTCCAAGCCGGCGTGTTCATCGTGCTGGCCACCCACCCAGACCTGCGGGCCGAGGACGACCTTCTCGAAGCGGCCGAGGCAGCCCTCGACGACGGCGTCGATCCCGCTGACCCTCGCGTCGACGAACTGGCCGCGAAACGCTTCGCCCACCACAAGGCCCTGATGCAGGCCATCGATGAGGCCGGGCTGGACGAGGCCGAGGAGGAGCTCTTCGATGCCTACGACGCCGACCTGAAGGGTGAGGAAGACACGCAGATGACCGTCTGCGAAGCGGTCACCAAAATGCCCTACGACTTCTCTCCCGCCCGGATGCGATGTATGGAACTCACAGCAGAACTCATCGCCCAAGACGCCCAGGAGGATACGTCTCTTGGCCGGGGCCCCAGTTGATCTTCGTGTCCGGGCTGCTGCCGTTCGGCGCATACCCGACTCATTGCCTGGGGGTGGAGGGCAGTGTGACGTATTTGGGGCCGGCCCATTGGATCAGGGCCCCCCGGAGTTCGACGAGCTTCAGGTCCGGTACGTGCAGACCCGTGCGGCGGGTCGCGCGGTACACGACATAGCCGCCCCTCTCGGGCGAACGCCCCATGCTGCCGTTGGTCACCCAGTCCGGCGCAGGAATGCCCGGCGGGTACCACACTACGACCTTGCTGGAGCCGCCCTCGCTGACTCCGATCCGGTCAAGCGAGGCCCAATCTATGGAAAACGCCTCGTTCCTCCTCTTGGTCCTCACGAGAAGCTTCTGCTTGTCAATGATCAGCCTGTCCCATGGCGCAGCGTGTTGCGCCCACGCGCAATAGGCGATCGCGGCAATGAACACGAAGACGTCCGGACCGTTCAGACCCCATGCCTCGTCCGGGTCGATCGTGTGGTGAACGAGTGTGAGCACGGTCAGCACGACTGCCGCTGCCAGCACTCTGCGGCCGAACCCTAGGAGCCACCAGCTGCGAGGTTTGGGGTTGGAGTGGATCACTGTCACGGGTGGGAATGTGCGGCACCCAGTGGAGACCTCGGTCGGCTCCGGCGCCTGCCGCGGGGCGGAGTGCCTGACGGGGCTGGGGTTCTGGGTGCCGGGTTCGGTGGAGCCGCTCACGGCACGTGCTTGTTCGAGCCGACGGAAGGCTTGAGCGGCCGCGGAGGCCACGCGGCGCTGCTGTTCGAGCCGGCGGAAGGCTTGAGCCGCTGCGGAGGCAGCGCGGCGCTGCTCAGGCGCCTTCGGCGGGGCTGCGGTTTCGGTGCGGGTGCTCGGTTGCCTGTGCGTGTTCGAGTTGGCGCAAGGTTTGAGCGGCCGCTTCCAGTTCGTCGCCGACCACCAGCGCCGATACGGCATGAAGCGGCTGTGCACCATCCTCGGCATCGCCCGCTCCAGCTCCTACTACTGGCGCCGGACAGCCGTGGACCGGGCAGCCCGGCAGGCGGCGGCCGACGCCAACCTCGCCGCCCGGATACGGGCCGTGCACCTCGAATCGGACGGCACCTACGGCGTCCCCAGGATCACCGCCGAGCTCAGGGAGGAAGGCGAGCGCGTCAACCACAAGCGGATCGCGCGCGTGATGCGGAACATCAATCTGGCAGGAGTGCGGCTGCGCCGCAGGCACCCCACCACGGTCGCGGACCGGGCCGCGGCGAAGGCCCCGGACCTGATCGGCCTGGACTTCACCGCGACCGAACCGAACACGAAGTACGTCGGAGACATCACCTAATCTGCCCCTGCACGGAGGGAAGTTCCTCTATCCGGCCACCGTGGTCGACCTCGCCTCACGCCGGCTGGCCGGATGGGCGATCGCTGATCACATGCGGACCGATCTCGTCATCGACGCCCTGGCCGCCGGCGAGCGAACGCGCGGAAGCCTTGCGTCCGCCAATCCATGAGCGCGATCGGCTCCAGCGCGCACAACGCGCTCGCCGAGTTGGTGAGGTGAAGGTAAGGGGCCTGAGCCGGAGCCCGCCCGGCGTGGGCAGGCCCCGGTGGTGTGTCAGGCGGTGGCCTTGACCGGCTTGGGGAGCCGGAACATCAACGCCCACATCACCGCGAGGGCAGCGATGACGTACCAGACGCTGCCCGCGAAGGCGTGCGTCACGGTGGTGCCGTGGCTGCCCGCGGGGGCGTACTGGAAGAACACCACCGACGCCATTGCGATACCGAGTGCGATGCCGAGCTGCATGGCGGTGTTGAACAGTCCCGCCGCCGATCCGGCGTCCTCGTGGCCGACCTGGCTGAGGGTGAGGCCGGCGAGGCCCGCACCGACCATGCCGAATCCGGCGCCGACGAGAATCATCGGAGCGACGGCGGCCACGAACGGCGTCTCGGTCTGCTGGGCAGAGACCAGCAGCTGGTAGCCCGCCAGCGTGAGGGCGATCAGTACGGCTCCGGCCTGCGGCACGCGCCGCATGTGGCGTCCCGCCCACTTGGAGGCGAGCATGGCGCCGGCCATGCCGCCGATGGAGATGGCGACGGACGCGGGGGCGAACTGCCCTGGCGTGAGGCCGAGGCCGGACTGCATGAACAGCACCCACGTCAGCAGGAAGATGCCGGAGACCAGGCCGAAGACCAGCTGCGCGGCGAGCCCGCCTGCGAACGCTTTGCTCTTGAAGAGCGACAGCGCCACCAGCGCCGAGCCGTCTTTGGCGGTCTTGGCCCGCTGCTGGGCCACGAACACGGCCAGCACGACCACGCCCGCGGCGATCATGGCGAAGCTCCAGGAGGGCCAGTGCTTCTCGCCGCCCGCGGTGAGCGGGTAGGTGATCAGCAGCAGACCCGCGGCGGAGAGCAGCATGCCCAGCGGATCCAGGCGCCGCGCTTGCTGGTCACGGGACTCCGGGATGAACCGGAGGGCGAAGAGCAGGGTGGCCAGCCCGATGGGCAGGTTGATCAGGAAGATCGCCCGCCAGCCCAGACCGGCGATGTCGGCGGCTGTCAGGACGGCGCCAAGGACGGGCCCGAGGACGCCGCCGAGCGACATGATCATGCCGTACATGCCGAATGCTTTGGCCTGGGACTCGCCCTGGAAGGTGACGGCGATGGTGGCCATGACCTGCGGCACCATGACCGCCGCTCCGGCGCCCTGGAGGGCTCGGGCGGCGACCAGAAAGTCCGGGCCGGTCGCGATCCCGCACAGCAGGGACGCCACGGTGAACAGGGCGGTACCGGCGATGAAGACCCGCTTGCGCCCGTAGAGGTCACCCAGGCGCCCGCCGGTGATCAGGGCGAGGGCGAAGGTGAGGGTGTAGGCAGCGGGGATCCACTGCACAGCGGCGCTGGAGGCGCCGGTGTCCGCCTGGATGGAGGGCAGTGCGGTGTGGACGATGGAACCGTCGAGCGCGTTCATAAGCTCGGCGATAAGGATCACGACCAGGGTGATCGTGGCAGCACGGGCGGCCCCGGTGGGGCGCGAGCTGCCGGTGGTATGGGTGTCGGTTGACACGAGGGGGATTCCTGTTCGCGTACAGAAGGGAAAGGGGCGGGAGCAGGCCGGGGCATGCCCCCGCACGCCGTTCAGCGCGACAGGGGAAAGCAGAGTGCAACGAACCCAGGCCATCAGGGAGCACCGCCGTTGAGGCATGCATCAGAAGCCCGCGATTGCGGACAACCGGAAAAGCGCCTCGAAACGAGCGGCTACTTACTTGGCCTGGGGGATACGTCATCACCTCGGAACACAGCGTCGGACCCGAGAGCGGGCACCGACGGAACTACAAAGGAACCAAAACAGACTATATGAGCGAGCGGCATCCATGCAACGGAATAATGCTGCTCGGGCCGGAGACGGTACAGCGTCTCGCCGGGGCAAGTGCGCCACTGGTCACCGCCCCTCTGAACCGGAGGCGCGTCTTGCCCTGGGATCGAGGCTGAAGCGCTTGGCCGGGTGATGGTCGGTGCAGGTGAGTATCAGTCCTCGGCTGTTGGTCGCAGACGAGTGAGCAAGCGCTGACTGTGGTGGCCGTAGTCCGGGTCATTGAGGGCCGCGGAGATGAAATCGGTGTGCACCAGACGGCGGTTCAGGCGAACTTCGAGGCAACCGATGCAAAGGACATTGTCCTCGGCGGCGCCCGCGCATTGCCATACGCCGTCGAGAACGGTGTACCACTCGTCAGGGCCGTCCACGGGCGCGGTCGGCAATCCGCAGTCATCACAAGGGAATTCGTTCCTCGGAGGATGGCGCCGGGCACCAGGCACCGCAGCGCGGATACGGCTGAGGAGCCTGGGCGCCAGGTTCTTCCTCATGCTTACGCGGAGGCGCGACGGTCCACCTTGCCCGCCTTGATGCAGGAGGTGCACACGTTCATGCGCAGGGGCGTTCCGTCCTTGACGGCCCTGACCGACTGGATGTTCGGGTTGAAACGGCGACTAGACCGTCCCTGGACGTGCCGGGTCTGGGCGCGGGACCCGGAGCGGGCCACGCGCTTGCCGAAACTGGGCTGCTTGCTGCATACATCACACCGGCTGGACATGATTTCTCCTTCTGTCTCAGATCATGGGGGCAACGGCTCATTTGAAGTCCGGGCCGGGTTCAGATTGTTCCTGGACCACGACGGTCCCCGCACCGGTTCCGGACCCGAAATTTCTCCCTGTCACCACGCTGACCAGCGGATATAGACGGTTTAGGGGGTGGCGCAGGGATAGCATGAAGGCGACATGCATGGGTTCTCGTGCAGACTGCACTCGGGAGGTGCGGTGATGGAGGTCGGTCCGGTCAGATCCAGCCGCGGGCGGAGGCGGCGCGTATCGCCTCGATGCGGTTGCGTGCCCCCACTTTGCGGTTGATGGCGGCCAGGTTGTTGCGGACCGTTCCGGGTGAAAGATGCAGGATCTCGGCGATCTCCGGGGGCGTGTGGCCGTGCGCGGCCAGGCGGAGAAGTTCCCTGTCACGTTCGCTGAGCGGGTTGTCGGGGGTGTGCAGAGCGTCAGTGACGAGCCGTGGGTCAAGGACGCGGTCACCCCGGGCGACCTTGCGGACGGAGTCGGTCAGTTCTTTGACCGATACGCCTTTGCTCATGAACCCTTCAACCCCCACTTCCAGGGCAGTTCGCAGAGAGCTGGCGCGTTCCAGGGTGGCCAGGATGACGATGCGGCAGGGAGGCAGAGCGACTCTGAGCTGCTCCGCGGCCGAGATCCCGTCCAGACCGGGGAGGTGGGCGTCGAGCACAGCCACCGTCGGGCGGGTGCGCAGGGCTTGGGGCACGATCTCGTCGCCTCGTGGTACCTGCGCGACCACGTGCATGCCAGGTTCGGACGCGAGCACGACAGACAGCGCTTCGCGCGTCAGTCGCAGGCCATCGGCGATCAACACTCGGATCATGGGGGCGGTTGTTCCTCGTTGGCGGACTTGTCGGCAGGTGAGAGTGGACGGCCGGGACCGGTGGTCGAAGACCTGCCGTCCGGGCGGCTGCCCTGAGGCGCACCCGGGGCCCGGACGTTGACGTCCGGGCCCCGAAGGGCTGGTTCTAGTTGGTGGCGTGGCGCTTGGGCAGCCAGAGCATGAGAGCCCACATCGCCAGCAGGGCGGCGATGACGTACCAGAGGGTTCCGGCGAACGCGGCGGTGACGGTGGAGCCGTGGCTGCCGGCCGGGGAGTAGGCGAAGAACACGACGGCGGTCAAGGCTGTGCCCAGAGCGATGCCGAGCTGGGTCGAGGTGTTGAAGAGCCCGGATGCGGAGCCGGCGTGGTCGTGGTCGACCTGGCGCAGCGTCATGTCGGCCAAGGCTGCTCCGATCATGCCGAGGCCGAGGCCGACCGGCAGCATGGGCACAACCGTCAACACCGGTGAAAGGCCGGTGTTCTGCTCTGTGATCAGCAAGGCGTATCCGCACAGGGTGGCCGCGGCCAGCAGGGCGCCTGCCTGGGGGGCGCGCCTGCCGTGGCGGACTGCCAGACCCATCGCCAGCCAGGCACCGGCCATCTCACCCACCGAGGCCGCCACAAAGCCTGTCGCCGCCTGCCGGGGGGAGAGCCCGAGCCCGTCCTGCATGAACAGGGTCCACGCCAGGAAGAACACACCGGAAAGCAGGCCGAAGACGAGCTGCGCGGACAGGCCCGCGGTGAACGCCCTGTGCTTGAACAGCGCCAGGACGACGAGCGGGTCGCGGCCTCGTGTGGTCCTGGCCCGTTGCTGGACCACGAAAACCGCCAGGGTCAGCAATCCTCCGGCCATCATGACGAAGCTCCAGGCGGGCCACTGGTGTACGCCGCCGACGGTGAGTGGGTAGGCGATCAGCAGCAGGCCCAGGCCGACCAGGACCATGCCCGCGAGGTCCAGGCGCCTGGCGGCGGGGTCGCGGGACTCGGGCAGGTAGCGCAGGCCCAGGAGCACGGTCGCCAGGCCGATGGGCACATTGATCAGGAAGATCGGGCGCCATCCGAGGCCGAAGACATCGGCGCTGGTGAGCACGCCGCCCAGGACCGGTCCGGCGACGCTGCCCAGCGACATGATGGTGCCGTAGAGGCTGAATGCCCGGGCGCGGGATCCTTCCTCGAAGGTGACGTGCAAGGTGGCCAGGACCTGAGGAACCATGATCGCCGCGGCGCCGCCCTGGACGACGCGGGCAGCGATCAGCAGGGCGGGGGTGCCGGCCAGACCGCAGAGCAGGGACGCCGCGGTGAAGACGCCGGTTCCCAGCAGGAAGAGCCGCTTGCGGCCGTAGAGATCGCCGAGCCGGCCGCCGGTGATCAGCCCGAGGGCGAAGGTCAGCGCGTAGGCGGCATGGATCCACTGCACGGCGGCACCCGAGGCGCCGGTGTCGTGCTGAATGGAGGGCAGCGCCGTGTAGACGACGGAGCCGTCCAGGGCGTTCATCAGCTCCGCGACCAGGACGACAACCAGCATGACGGTGCGACCACCACCGGAAGGGCGGCCGGCGGGGGCGGAGCGGGAGGGGAGGGCTTTGGTGTCAGCGGACACGACGCAGTTCCTGTTCTGGCGGACAGAAAGGGGAAAAGGGGCAGGCCAGGCATGCCCGTCCCGCTTGCTGCGCGACAGGAAGATTCGGGTGCGGAAACGCCCAGGCCGAAGGGCAGACCGCTGCTGAGAGACGACCGCGCGCTGCTGCACAGAGCAGGGGGTCAAGCCTCACGGCAAGCGGTTCTCAAGCCTGGGAGATAGGTCATCACCTCGTGACATGTGCGAACGGAGCAGACAACTCCACGAGCCGCCTGAGACTACGTACCTGACCGCAAGGCCAGCAATCCAGTTTTACCCCCTCAGGCTCCCGCCCCGGGGCTACGTCACAGACCCCCTGGAGCCCGGAGGAGACTTGCGCCTCGGGACTCCCACCAGAGAATTCCTCATCTGCGCAGCGGATTGATCGGCCGTGAACCAAGCCACGGCAAGGGGATGCCACCCGGATGCGGTCGTGCTGATTGCAGGCCAACGTCGTGCAATCAGCACGACCGCCGGTGGAAGAAGTCGACCATCGCCTTGGAGTCGTCGCAGTTCCAGGCGGTGCAGCTGACGGATGCGTTGAGCGTGAACATGGGTGTTCCTCACCGGCTTGGGCGGCGGGCCGGCCCAGCGTGGGAGCGCGGGGCCGGGCGATGTGTTCGTGGAGTGGCGGCCGGAGCCCGGGTCAGGGGCCGATCACCATTCCTGTTCCTCGGCGACGCCGATGATGTAGCCATCGGGGTCCTGGAAGTAGAAGTGGCGCGCCTGGTCGTCGCTGTGTTCCTTGATGACGTCGACCAGGGAGCGGATCTTGGAGGTGTAGGCGTCGAAGTCCGGGACGTTCAGGTAGAACATGCCGAACACGCCGGTGGGGGCGTCCTTGAGCTGCGGGAGCCACTGCCGGAGGTTGTCGGCTTTGTAGAGCATGAACGCGAACGCGCCCTTCCACGTGAGCACGCGGATGTCGTCGGCCGGGTTGTCGCTGCCGGGTGCGGCGGTGAAGCCGAGCTGCTCATAGAAGGCGACAGACGCCGCCGTGTCCTTCACGCCGAGGCACGGGGCCATTCCGCTGGCCTTCATGGCGTCCTCCTTCGCCGTGCAGGTCGAGACGGTGGCGGGGCGGGTCAGGCAGCGGGGGCGCTGATCGCCATGGCGTAGCCGTTGGGGTCGAGGAAGTAGAGCATCCGAAAGCCGCCGTCGGAGGCTTCCTTGAGCACCTCGACCTTGTCGCGGATCCGAGCGACAGCTCCGTCGAAGTCGGGGGCGTTGAGGTAGAAGAAGCCGGAGGCGCCCAGCTCTCGGGCGGTCTGCGGGATGAACTCCCGGACGCTGTCGGCGGGCTGGATCATGAAGGCCATCGCGTCGCCGTTGAAGATCAGGTGGATCGGGTGATCCTGGGCGACGCTCTCGCGGCCGACGGTGAAACCGAGATCCTCGTAGAAGTCAAGAGTCTCGGTGACGTCGCGGACAGCGAGGCAGGCGGTGAAGTTGGCGGTCTGCACTGGTGCTCCTAAATGCTTGTTCTCTTCCCCGACATAAACGATACATTTGTACTGTACCGAACCGAAAGAGGGGGAGCAAACGGACAAAGCAATCATCGCCATCCGCGCGTACCCCGTCCAGAAGGCCGGGCCGACCCTGCACCACTCCATGTCACGGTGCACCAACGAAGCGCCGACGGAGCCGCTTCTGTCGGTTCGCGCGGCGGAGGGCGGGATCGCTTGCGCCCGAAATATGCTTTGACTGGTACGACCGTACTAGAATGAGTGCCCCCGAATCTGGAGACGCCTGTGTTCGCCTGTGTCGCCCCGTGCTATTTCGCTGCCTCGCCGGAAGGCGCGTGCTGATGGCCGGGCAGGACGGCGCGCCGCGCCGGCGCCGGGATCCGCAGCGGCGGATCGAGGAGATCGTCGCGGCCACAGAGCGGGTGATCGCGGCGAAGGGCATCGAGGGACTGACCCACCGGGCGGTCGCCGAGGAGGCCGGTGTCCCGCTGGGGGCGACGACCTACCACTTCGCGACCCGAGAGGACCTCATCGCCGCCGCCCTGCAGAAGGCTGTGGAGCGCTTCGGTGCCTATCTCGAAGCCTGGGGAAACGAGCGTCCGGGCCTCACTCCGGAGCAGTTCGCGGTCCTGCTCACTGACGCGCTGATGACGAGCTTCAGCGCGGAAGGGCGTGGGCGGAACGTCATGGAGTTCGAGCTCTACCTCGCCGCTCTGCGCCGCCCCGCCCTGCGCGCGATCGCCGACCAGTACACCGAGCTGAACATCCGGGCCTGCTCCCGCTACACCGACCCAGTCACCGCCGCCGCCGTCGCCGCGGCGACCAACGGCATCACCCTGCGCGGCCTCGCCAACAGCCGGCCTCCCACTCGCGACGACGTCGAAGCGATCCTGCGCCGCATCCTGACCCCCAACCCCGCCCTCCCCCCGGCGGCACCGGCCGGCACGGACGCGGAGGCGGACGCATGAACGCTGCGCACCGCCACGTCAGCGCCGACGAGCGCCGCGCCCGCCTCGGTATCCGCCACCTCCTCGTACCCTCACGCCATGCCGCGGCGATGCAGGACGTGGCTCAGGCGCTGATCGGCCTGCACGCCACCGACCCGTCCACCGTGTTCCTGGCCGCCGCCGCCCGCACCAGCGCCCCCGACATCGCGGCCATGGAGCAGGCGCTGTACGAGGAGCGGACGCTGGAGCGGATGCTGTGCATGCGCCGCACCATGTTCGTCGTCCCCGCCGGCCTCGCGCCGGTGATCGAGGCGTCCACGAGCCGCGCGATCGCTGCCAAGGAACGGTCTGCCTGCACCGTCTACCTTCGTGACGGCGTCGGCTGGACGATCGAGCGGTACACGGCGGTCGAAGCCGACCTTCTGGCGGCACTCGCTGCCCGCGGCGAGGCGAGTGCCGCCCAGCTGGCCGCCGACGTACCCGCCCTGCGCGAGCAGGTGACCATCTCGCCCGGCAAGGCTTACGAAAGCCGCCAGGCGGTCTCCTCCCGGATCCTGCGCGTCCTGGCCGCCGAAGGCCGCATCCGCCGTGGCCGCCCCAACGGACGCTTCAACTCCAATCAGTTCCGCTGGTCTCTCTCGCCGCTCGCAGATGCTGCCAGCACGTGGGAAACGGCCGATGCGAACACGGCGCTGGCCCGCTGCTACTTGGCCGCGTTCGGACCGGCCACCGCCGAAGACCTCAAGTGGTGGACCGGCTGGACTCTCACCGACACCCGCAAAGCCATCGCCGCCACCGGCGCCGAACCCGTCGGCCTCGACGAAGGCGCCGGCTACCTCCTGCCCGACGATCTGGAGCCGGTCACCACGCCGGATCCGTGGGTCGCGCTCCTGCCCGGCCTGGATCCCACTGCCATGGGCTGGCGACTGCGCAACTTCTACCTCGACCCCGCCCACGTCGGCGAGCTGTACGACCGCAACGGCAACATCGGTCCCACCATCTGGGCCGACGGGTGCATCGTGGGCGCCTGGGCCCAGCACCGCAGCGGCCGTATCAACACCCACCTGCTCACCGACCCCGGCCCCGCGGCACGCCAGTCCGTGAAAGCCCAAGCTCAGCACCTCGCCACGTGGCTCGGTGACCTGCGCCTCACCCCGCACTACCGCACGCCCCTTGAGCGGCGCCTCAGCCTGGCCCCGTGATCGCCTGGCGCGAGGCTGGTGTCCTACCCGCGGCGGACGCGCACGACGACTCGCGAACGGATGCCGAGCCCCACGGGACTGTAAAACGATCGGTGTAACTCCTGATCAAGGAAGATGCATCGATGACCAGCGACAACGTGACCGAGGCCGAGTCCGCCAAGGCCGCTGAGCCGCAGCCGGCGAGGAAGGTGGACGACCAGCCCATCGATGAGTTGGTCGGCCGCGCTCAGGCCGAGGGCCTGCAGCTGACCGGCGAGGGTGGGCTGCTGCAGCAGCTGACCAAGCGGCTCCTTGAGTCCGCCCTGGAGGGCGAGATCACCGACCACCTCGGCTATGACAAGCACGACCCGGCGGGGAAGAACGGCGGCAACAGCCGCAACGGAACCCGTGGCAAGACCGTGCTGACGGATGTCGGCCCGGTGGAGATAGCCGTGCCCCGTGACCGCGAGGGCTCCTTCGAACCGAAGATCGTCAAGAAACGGCAGAAGCGTCTGCCGGGCGTCGACGAGATGGTCATCTCTCTCGCCGCGAAGGGGCTGACGACCGGCGAGGTCCAGGCTCACCTGTCCGAGGTCTATGGCGCCGAGGTGTCGCGGCAGACGATCTCCACGATCACCGACAAGGTCCTCAAGGGCATGGCCGAGTGGCAGAACAGGCCCCTGGACCCGGTCTATCCAGTGATCTTCATCGACA
>NZ_NWVL01000022.1 GCF_002382885.1 Streptomyces sp. WZ.A104 | reverse complement strand
GGCGCCCGCCGATCCGATACCGAAGAGCATCGCGCCGCCGAGCAGGAACTTCAGCCGGCCGTGCCGGTCGCCGAGGTTGCCGAACGCGATGAGCAGCGA
The DNA here is from genome assembly GCF_002382885.1 of Streptomyces sp. WZ.A104. Lineage (GTDB taxonomy): Bacteria > Actinomycetota > Actinomycetes > Streptomycetales > Streptomycetaceae > Streptomyces. The sequence continues at coordinate 105,724 of NZ_NWVL01000022.1, read as the reverse complement.
GGCCACCACGAAGCCGTAGATGTCGACGATCCACAGGGACTGGCCCGCGCTGGGGGAGATCGCCTCGTTGATGCTCGGCATCGCGAGGTAGAGCACGGAGTTGTCCATCGCCACCAGCCCGACCAGGCTGAGGACCAGGGTGAAGCCGAGCCAGGCCCGGCGGGGTGTTGTGCTGTTCGTGGTCAACGTACTTCCTCCAGGGTGAGTGCGGCCGGGCCGCGGAGCGGCGGGGGGGAACGGCCGCCCGACAAAAAACATAGTGCTCATTATTATCTTTGCATAGTGATCGCCCCCGGGCCAGCCGTGGTGATAGTCATGGAGCCGGAGAGAGGAGAGGCCTTGCGTATTGCACTGACGGGCGCGACGGGGACGGTGGGGAGCCGGGTGGCCCGCCTCCTCGCCCCGCAGTACGACCTGCGCTGCCTGACCCGCTCCCCGGAGCGGGCGGCGGCCCGCCTACCGGTGCCCGGCGCGGCCGTCGAGGCGGACCTGGACGACACCTCCTCGCTGACGCGGGCGCTCGCCGGGGCGGACGCGCTCCTCGCGGTCACGTTCGACCCCCTGCGGGACACCCACGACGAGCACCTCCTCACCGCCGCGCGCCGGGCCGGCGTCCGCCACGTCGTGAAGGTCTCGGCCCTCGCGGTGACCGACCCGCAGGCGCAGGACGCGATCACCCGCTGGCAGCGGGCGTGCGAGGAGCGCGTACGGGCGTCCGGGATGTCCTGGACGCTGCTGCGCCCCCGCGCCTTCATGTCCAACTGCCTGGACTGGACACGGTCCGTGCGCGACGAGGGCGTCGTGCGCACGCTGCACGGCGCTTCCGCGAACTCCTGCGTCGACCCCCGGGACGTGGCGGAGGCCGCCGCCCGCGCCCTGACCTCCGCGGAGTGCGCGGGACGCGCGTACGCGTTGACGGGACCGGCCGCCCTGTCTGCCCGGCAGCAGGCGGCGCAGCTCGGCGAGGTCCTCGGCCGTCCGGTACGCCACGAGGAGCTGACCGAGGCACAGGCCCTGGCCGTGTGGCGCTCCCGCTACCCCGACGCCCTCGCGGCGGCGCTCCTCGAAAGCGCGGACCGGCAGGCCCGGGGAGCCAAGAGCGCCGTGGACCACGGGGTCCGGGAGGCGACCGGCCGGGAGCCCGGTACGTTCCGGGCGTGGGCGCGCCGTCACCGCTCGGCCTTCCGCGCGGCGGAGCCGGTGGAGGCGGCCGGGGAGGAGCCGGTGCGGGAGGCCGGGGAGGCCGCCGTCGAGGCGCAGCCCCCGGCGTAGACGGTGTGCAGGAGCGCCGGGTCGGGGCCCGCCAGCACGGCGGGCCTGGCCAGGCCGTCCAGGACGATGAAGCGCAGCAGATCACCGCGCGCCTTCTTGTCGAGCCGCATGGTGGCCAGGAGCCGGGTCCACTGGTCACCCCGGTAGGTCACCGGGAGGCCCACCGAGCGCAGGACCGTGCGGTGCCGGTCGGCGGTGGCCTGGTCCAGGCGGCCCGTCGCCCGGCCGAGTTCCGCGGCGAAGACCAGGCCGACGGAGACAGCCTCGCCGTGCCGGAGGCGGTAGCCCTCGTTCCGCTCGATGGCGTGGGCCAGGGTGTGCCCGTAGTTGAGGATCTCGCGTCGGCCGGACTCCTTGAGGTCCTCCGACACGACGTCCGCCTTGACCCGGATCGCCCGCTCGATCAGCTCAGCGGTGTGCTTCCCCTCGGGGCTGCGGGCGGCCTCCGGGTCGGCCTCGATCAGGTCGAGGATGACCGGGTCGGCGATGAAGCCCGCCTTGATGATCTCGGCGAGGCCGGAGACGTAGTCGTGGACCGGCAGCGAGTCGAGCGCGGCGAGGTCGCAGAGCACGCCTGCCGGAGGGTGGAAGGCGCCGACGAGGTTCTTGCCCTCGGCGGTGTTGATGCCGGTCTTGCCGCCGACGGCCGCGTCGACCATGCCGAGGACGGTGGTGGGCACCGCGATCCACCGCACCCCGCGCAGCCAGCTGGCCGCGACGAAACCGGCCACGTCCGTGGTCGCGCCGCCGCCGATGCCGACGATCACATCGCTGCGGGTGAAACCGGCCCGCCCGAGGGCCGACCAGCAGCGGGCGGCGGCATCGGCGGTCTTGGCCTCCTCCGCGTCCGGCACCTCGACGGCGATCGCCTCGAAGCCCTGGGCGGCGAGGTCCGCGCGTACGGTCTCGCCCAGCGGGGCCAGCGCCGCCGGATGGATCACCGCGACGCGGTGGGCCGGCCCGACCAGCTCACCGACGGCACCCATGAGCTGACGCCCGACGAGGACGTCGTACGGGTCGCTCCCGGCGCTCCCCGCGACGGGGATGCGGACGACGGTCATGGCAGGGCCCCCACGGACGCGCCGATCAGCTCGGACTGCACCGCCGAGGCGACCTGCCCCGGGGTGCGCCCGTGTGTGGACACCACGGCTCGGGCCACTGACAGGTACAGGGGGCGCCGCGTGGCCATCAGGCCGAGCCACCGGTTCGCGAAGTCGTCCCGCAGCAGCGGCCGGGAGTCGTCGTCCCCCAGGCGTTCGCGGACATCGGCGAGGGTGGCGTCCAGGAAGACGACCGGCAGCCCGCGCAGCGCCTCGCGCGTCCCCGCCCGCACCACGGCCCCGCCGCCCAGGGCGAGCACCCCGGAGTGCTCGTGCAACGCGGCGCGGACCGCCTCGTGCTCGATGGCACGGAAGTGCCGCTCGCCCCGTTCGGCGAAGATCTGGCTGACGGTCCGGCCGGTCAGCCGCTCGATGTCCTGGTCGGTGTCGCGTACCGCCGTGCCCGTACGCGCCGCGAGGATGCGTGCGACCGAGGACTTGCCCACGCCGGGCGGGCCGACGAGCACGGCCAGGGGGGAGGTCATGCGATCTCCAGGTGGGCGAGGAAACCGGAGACGTTACGACGGGTCTCGGCCACGCTGTCGCCGCCGAACTTCTCCGCCACCGCGTCCGCGAGGACCAGGGCCACCATCGCCTCCGCCACGATCCCGGCGGCGGGCACCGCGCAGACGTCCGAGCGCTGGTGGTGCGCGACGGCCGCTTCGCCGGTGCTGACGTCCACGGTGGCCAGGGCGTGCGGAACCGTCGCGATGGGCTTCATCGCGGCCCGTACGCGCAGGAGTTCACCGGTGGTCAGGCCGCCCTCGGTGCCGCCGGAGCGGCCGGAGGAGCGCCGGATGCCGTCGGCCGTGGGCACGATCTCGTCGTGGGCCTGCGAGCCGGGCACGCGCGCCAGACCGAAGCCGTCGCCGACCTCGACCCCCTTGATCGCCTGGATTCCCATGAGCGCGGCGGCGAGCCGGGCGTCCAGGCGCCGGTCCCAGTGCACGTGCGAGCCGAGCCCGACGGGCACCCCGTGGGCGACGACCTCGACGACGCCGCCCAGGGTGTCGCCGTCCCGGTGGGCCTGGTCGATCTCGGCGACCATCGCCTTGGACGCGTCGGCGTCCAGGCAGCGCACCGGGTCCGCGTCGAGCCGCTCCACGTCGCCGGGTCCGGGCACGTCCCCGTACGGGGCCTGCGCGGCGCCCAGCTCCACGACATGGCTGACGATCTCGATCCCGGCCGTCTCCTTCAGATACGAGCGGGCCACCGCCCCGAGCGCCACCCGCGCCGCGGTCTCCCGGGCGCTGGCGCGCTCCAGCACGGGGCGCGCCTCCTCGAAGCCGTACTTCTGCATCCCCGCCAGATCGGCGTGGCCCGGACGCGGGCGGGTCAGGGGGGCGTTGCGGGCGAGGCCCGCGAGTTCGGCGGGGTCGACCGGGTCGGCCGCCATGACCTGCTCCCACTTGGGCCACTCGGTGTTGCCGACCATGACGGCGACCGGGGAGCCCAGGGTGAGGCCGTGGCGTACGCCACCGAGGAAGGTCACCTCGTCCTGCTCGAACTTCATCCGCGCGCCCCGGCCGTAGCCGAGCCGCCGCCGGGCCAGGGCCTGCGCCACCAGCTCCGTGGTGACCGGGACCCCTGCGGGAAGCCCCTCCAGCGTCGCGACGAGTGCGGGGCCGTGCGACTCCCCCGCGGTCAGCCAGCGCAACCTGCTCATCCTTTCCCTGCTTTCCTGTGGGCTTTGGACTGCGCCTTCCTCCGGCGCGCGTACGTGGTCATCAGCGGTACTCCGGCACTTCGTAGTACGGGAAGAGCCGCGCCATCTCCTGGTGGAAGCCGGGGAAGGTCTTCGTGACGCAGGACGGGTCGTCGAGCGTCAGCGGAACCTGCGCGGCCAGCCCCAGGACCGAGAACGCCATGGCGATCCGGTGGTCGCGGTGGCAGGCGATGCGGGCGGGCCGCAGCGGGCCGGGGTGGACGGTGACCGAGTCCTCCGTCTCGTCCACCCGGATGCCGCAGGCGCGCAGGTTCTGCGCCACCGCCGCTATGCGGTCCGACTCCTTGAACCGGGCGTGCCGCACCCCGCCGATGGTCAGGGGCGCGTCGGCGAGCGGAGCGATCGCCGCGAGGGTCATGAAGGTGTCGGAGATGTCGCCCATGTCGAGGGTGAGACCGCCGCGCAGCCGTCCGGTGCCTGTCACGGTGACGTCCCGGTCCGACACCTCCACTTGGGCGCCCAGCTGCCGCAGGGTGTCCACGAACCGCAGGTCGCCCTGGAGGCTGCGGCCGCAGAGGCCGGGCACGGTCACCCGGTGCTCGGTCGCGGCGGCGGCCGCGAAGACGTACGAGGCGGTGGAGGCGTCGGGTTCGATGACGACGGCGGCGGGCCGGTAGCCGCCAGGCCGCACCTCGACCACCCCGTCCCCGGACTCCTGGACGTCCGCGCCGAAGCGCCGCATCAGGGCCAGCGTCATGTCCAGGTAGGGGCGGCTGACGGAGCCGCTCAGGTCGGCCCGGACCGGCCGCCGCATCAGGGGGGCGGTCATCAGCAGGCCGCTGAGGAACTGGCTGCTCATGGAGGAGTCCACCCTCAGCTCGCCGCCCTCCAGGCCACTGGCCCGTACGGTCAGCGGGAAGCGCCCCGGGACCGGGGTCTCCAGCTCGGCGCCGAGCGCGGTCATGGCCTTCATCAGCGGGCTCAGCGGCCGGGCCCGGAGCTGTTCGGAGCCGTCGAAGGTGAAGGTCCCCTCGCCCGCCGCGCTGAACGGGGGCAGGAAGCGGGCCGCCGTACCGGCGTCGGCGCACCACACCTCGCCCGTGCCGACGGGGCCGCGGCCGTTGCCGGTCACGTCCCAGAACTGGTCGCTGGGGCTGGTCTCGACCGCCACGCCGAGGCTGCCGAGGGCCGCCCTGAAGGCGAGGGTGTCGTGGCTGACCAGAGGGGCCCACAGCGTGCTGGTGCCCTTCGCCGCAGCGGCCAGGAGCAGGGCCCTGGTGGTGATGCTCTTGGAGCCGGGGATACGCGCGGACAGCGGGCGCAGCCGGGATATCTGCGGTGTCATCGGCGGGCCGCCTTCTCCATGGCGGTCTCCACCTCGGCGGCGACCGCCTCGGGGGTGAAGCCGAACTCGCGGAAGAGCAGCGCGCCGTCGGCCGAGGCGCCGAACCGCTCCAGGGACATCACGCGCCCCGCCTCGCCCGCGATGCGGTCCCAGCCCAGACCCACTCCGGCCTCGACCGTCACCCGTACGCGTACGTCGGGTGGCAGCACCTGGTCCCGGTAGGAGCGGTCCTGCTCCATGAACCACTCCAGGCAGGGCATCGACACCACCCGGGCCGCGACACCGCGCTTCGCCAGCAGCTCCTGGGCGGCGACCGCCAGGGACACCTCGGAACCGGTGGCCACGAGCAGCGCCTGCGGAACCCCGCCCTCGGCCTCACGGAAGACGTAACCGCCTCGCGGGACAAGCTCGTTGGGCGGGTAGACGGGCAGGTTCTGCCGGGACAGCACGATCCCGTGCGGGGCCGGGTCGGCGCTGTGCCGGCGCAGGATCTCCGCCCAGGCGGCCGCCGTCTCGTTGGCGTCGGCGGGGCGTACGACGTTCAGCCCGGGGATGGCCCGCAGGGTGGCGAGCTGCTCGACCGGCTGGTGGGTGGGGCCGTCCTCGCCGAGCCCGACCGAGTCATGGGTCCACACATAGGTGACCGGGAGCCGCATCAGCGCGGCGAGCCGCACGGCGGGGCGCATGTAGTCGGAGAAGACCAGGAAAGTGCCCCCGTAGATGCGGGTCGCGCCGTGCAGCGCCACCCCGTTCATCACGGACGCCATGGCGTGTTCCCTGATGCCGAAGTGCACGGTACGGCCGTACGGGTCGGCCTGCGGCAGGGCGTTGCCCAGTGGCAGGAAGGACGAACTGCTGTCGATCGTGGTGTTGTTGGACCCGGCCAGGTCGGCGGAGCCGCCCCACAGCTCGGGCAGCAGCGGCCCCAGCGCGGCGAGTACGGTGCCCGACGCCTTGCGGGTGGCGACGGAGGTGCCGGGCTCGAAGACGGGGAGCTTGTTCTCCCACCCGGCCGGGGGCTGCCCCTGGGTGATCCGGTCGTACTCCGCGGCCCGGCGGGGGTGGGCGTCGCGCCACTGCGCCAGCTTCCCGGCCCAGGCGGTGTGTGCGGCACGGCCGCGGACCAGGGCGGTCCGGGTGTGCGCGAGGACCTCGTCCGGTACGTGGAAGGAGCGGGCCGGGTCGAGGCCGAGGACCTCCTTGGTGGCCGCGACCTCCTCCGCGCCGAGGGCGGCCCCGTGCGCGGCGGCGGTGCCCTTGGCACGGGGGGCGGGCCAGGCGATGACCGAGCGCGCGGCGATCAGGGTGGGCCGGTCGCGCACCTCCTTGGCGGCGAGGAACGCCTCGCGCAGGGCACGGGGGTCCAGGTCGCCGTCGGGCTTCGGCTCCACCCGCTGCACGTGCCAGCCGTAGGAGGCGTACCGCTGGAGGACGTCCTCGGAGAACGCGGTGCTGGTGTCCCCCTCGATCGAGATGTGGTTGTCGTCGTAGAGCACGACGAGGTTGCCCAGCTTCTGGTGTCCGGCGAGCGACGAGGCCTCGGCGCACACGCCTTCCTGGAGGTCGCCGTCGCCCGCGATGACCCAGACCGTGTGGTCGAAGGGGGAGGTGCCGGTGGCGGCCTCGGGGTCGTAGAGCCCCCGCTCGTAGCGGGCGGCCATGGCCATGCCCACCGCGTTGGCGATGCCCTGCCCCAGCGGCCCGGTGGTGGTCTCCACCCCGGGGGTGTGCCCGTGCTCGGGGTGTCCGGGGGTGAGGCTGCCGTGGCGGCGGAAGGCCTTGAGGTCGTCCAGGGTCAGCGGGTAGCCCGCCAGCATCAGCTGGACGTACAGCAGCAGGCTGGCGTGACCGGCGGAGAGGACGAACCGGTCCCGCCCCTCCCAGCCGGGGTCGGCGGGGTCGTGGGCCATGACCTTCTGGAAGAGGACGTACGCGGCCGGGGCGAGGCTCATCGCCGTTCCCGGGTGTCCGTGCCCGGCGTGCTGCACGGCGTCCATGGCCAGGGCGCGGGCGGTGTCGACGGCCCGCTGGTCGAGCGCGCTCCAGTCCTGTGCGCTCCGGTCCTGTGCGCTCCAGTCCTGTGCGCTCCAGTCCTGTGCGCTCCAGTCCTCGGGGTGCTGCGTCGGCTGATCCTGTGCGGTCTGCGGTGGTGACTGCATGGGGTCGTCCCTACGGAGTTCGGCGGTCCGGGAGAACCGCGGGGGCTGGTCATGAAGCGCTGCTCGCGGCAGCGAGGTCGAGACGTGCGTGAGTGAGCGAGGGAGGAAGTGGGGGGGTGCGGGTGCGGGGGTTGGTCCCCTGCCCCGGGCCGGTCCTCGGTGCGGACAGCGCCGCGGCGGACCGTGTGCGCCGGACGGGCCCGGCGGCGGGGCGCCGGTGGGGGGCCGTTCCTCGGCTGCCGCTCCAACTTATGGGCCCGTGGGTGGGGACCCAAGCCGGACTTCGATAACTAGCCCGCGATGTACGGCAGGTGCGAGGTGCGGTCACCCAGGACGGTGACGGCGTGGGCGGCCGAGGCGAGCGTGACGTGCCGGTGCCAGCCGTTGAAGGAGCGCCCGGTGAAGTCCCGGATGCCCACGCGGTCGGCCACCACCGTGGCATCGTGGGCCGCCCGGTCCGTGAGCTGCCGCAGCCTGGCCAGGTACTCCATGGGGACCGTGGTGAGGTTGGACAGCCACAGCTCGGCCGGCCAGCGGCTGCCGTAGTCGCCCACGCCCAGGAGCACCAGCTGCCGGTGTTCGGAACCCCGGGGATACGAGGGGAGTTCGACGCGTACGGCGGCGGCGAGGGGCATGTCCTTCACCACTCCCGACAGGGGGCGCCTGCCCGGCACCGGTCGCCGCATGTTCCCGGCCATGGCCATGATCCGGTGTGCGGGGAGCGTGCTCTGCTCCCGCCCCGACATGACCCGGTCGGTCACGGTGAGCAGGGTGTCCCCGCCCACCCTCGCCATGAGCGGAACGTGCGTGGTGGCCAGCGTCTTCAGGAGCGGCTCGGACGCCTCGTCCAGGTCGAAGACGACGGGCCGCACCGGCAGCCCCCAGCCGAGCTGGGTCTCCCGGGACGCCTCGACCGCGCAGCCGTGCAGACTCTCCGCGCTCGTACCCTCCGGGACCGCCGCCTGACTGCGCCGGGCGTCGTCGGTGTGCCACGAGGAAGGCAGCTGTAGCCGCCAGTTGACCGGTACGCCCGCGGACTCCGACGTCGCCCAGACGCCGATGGCGCGCTGCGCGTTCAGGGTCTGCCCGAGCGCTGGGGAGAAGTGCCGGCCCACCCCCACGGAGTTCTGTCCGGCCTTGGGGATGGTCATGGGTCTTACTACCCAGGCCCGGGTCGGCAGGGAGGCGTCCACGGCTTCGGCCAGCGCCCGGCGGATGGGCACCCAGTCCCAGGTGGAGTCGCTGATGAAGTGGTGCAGGTTCTGCTCGGAGGCCTGGGTTCCGAGCAGCTTGGCGATGTTGCGGATCGACTTGCGCCCCTGGACGGTCAGCAGTCCGTCCAGATACTGGAGGCCCTTGCGGCGCTGGTCGCTGCGGGGCAGCGAGGCGAAGACCCTGGAGGCCAGCTCGGCGAGGACCAGGTCGCGGGAAGGGGAAGGCGGCAGAACCGGCAGGGCGTGACCGGTACGGACAGCGGGCGGGCAGTGGTCAATCATGGGCTTCCTCACTGTTGCCCGAGGGCGGAGCCCCCGGAGGGATCGACGGCAGGACGGCGCGGTGTCCGGCTGAGCGACACCTCGGCCACGGCAGGCCCCACGGCAGGCCCCTGGTGGGTCAGGGACCGACGGGCCATCCCTGCGGCGCGCTCGCGCCACGCAGTTGGCGGTAGAGGTAGGCGGCGGAGGCCAGCGTCATGTGGTGATGCCAGCCAGGGAAGGAACGGCCCTCGAAGTCCAGGAGCCCGAGCTCGGTCTGCACGTCCCGGACCGCCACATCGGTCAGGACGGTGCGGTGCGCGAGCCCGCGCACGGTGGTCGGCGGTGCGTCGCGGAGCGAGGTGATCCAGAACCGGGAGGGCCGTTTCGGCGCGGTGGCGACCTCCGCGACCAGCCGGTGCGATTGGTGCACGGCGGTTGCCGGGGGGCGCGACGGGAGGAGACGTACGGCGGTCGAGAACAGCTGCGCCCGCCCGGGCAGTGCGGAGGCGGTCTGCCGGCAGCGCGCCGCCACGAGAGCCGCCGCGTCGCCCGGGGAAGCGGTGGCCGGGGACGGGGCCGCCCCTCGGGGGGACGCCGGTGTGAGCGGCTGTCCGGGCGGCACCTCCAGGATGAAGTCCCGGCTCTGCCAGGTGAGTTGGGAGGCCAACTGGTGGACGCCGGGGGCGAAGTCGCGTCCGAGCACCACGGGCGCGGACTCGGCCACCCCCGCGGCGGCGAACTGCTCCACCATCTCCAGCACGAGGGCCCAGGCGGGCCGGGGCGTCACCGCGTCCGGAATCCGCGCGCGGCGGCGCCGCTCGGGGTCCTCGCACCAGGTGTCGTCGAGGAGGAGGCGCCAGCCGACCGGGATGCTGCGGCCGCCACCGGAGAGGAACAGACCGATGCCGACCTGGCAGTTCACCCGTCGGCCGGTACCCGGGAGGATGCCCGCGCGCAGGCCCACCGAATGGCTCCCCCGCTTGCGCAGCAGCACAGGCCTGGCCGTCCAGACGGCGTCGGGCAGCAGTCCGGCCGCGATCCGGGCCAGCTCCACCCGTGCGGGCGCCCACTCCCAGGGGCTGGCACTGATGAACTGCTGGAGCGCCTGCGGCGCACTCTCGGGCAGGTCCAGCGTCCGGGCCATGCGCCGCACGGTCTTGCGCCCGGGCGTGGTCAGCAGTCCCCTGAGATAGGCGTCCGCCCAGCGGCGCTGGTCACTGCGGGGCAGATACCCGAAGACCCGCTCCGCGTAGGCGGTCAGGCCCTCCGGCCCTGCGCGCCGCGCGCTCTCCGGTGCGCCGAGGACCGCCGTGGCCTGTGCAGACATGACTGGCTCCTTGAAGGCTCCTGGCCGGCGGTGGTTGCCGGCGACATCCAAAACATAACCATCATTCTTATTCTTTTGAAGAGTGAGGATGCCTTCCGGGTGCAAGTTCGTCAACTCGGCGTTGTGAACGGCGGATGACGCGGGGAGCGTAGGGAGTTGATCAGCGAACCAGGAGTGGGAGGTCACGGTGGCACCGGACGGAACGGGAAGGAGGCCGGCGAAACAGCAGGAGAGGTCCCTGCTGACGCGCGGCGCTCTGCTGGACGCCACCGCACGGGAGATCGACCGGCACGGCTACGGCAGCATGGTCATGCACCGCATCGCCCGCGAGGCCGGTGTCACGACGGGTGCGCTGACCTTCCACTTCCCCACGAAAGGGCAGCTCCTCGCCGAGCTCGGGGAGCTCGGCCTCGCCCGCGTCGAGGAGCGGGTGAGCGAGGTGGCCGAGCTCCCGGTGACCCCCCTGCGCAGGGCCCACCTACTGCTCCTGGCCCTGCTCGAACTGCTCCACCGCGATGTCGTGGCGCGTGCGGCCGTACGGCTCTCCAGCGAGATCCCGGGGGCCGACGACTGGTCGGACTCCTGGCTCCGGCCGGTACGGGAGATGTTCCGCAGCGCGGGCGAGGAAGGGCAGTTGAGGGCGGGCGTCACCCCGGAGGCGGTGGCGCAGATGGCCCTGCGACTGGCCGCCGGGACGGAGGTGCACGCCCGGGGTGACGGCGCAGGACCCGAGGACGCCGAGGCCGCCAGGGTGCGCTTCACCCAGTTCTGCGACCTGCTCCTGTACGGCATCTCAGCCATCCGCCCACCCGAGCCGGACCCCGCTAGTAAAAATACATAAGAACCATTATTCTTTTCCTGTCCAGGGGGCCGCCCGCGAGGGCGGCCCTTGGGGGGTCAGAAGCAGTCCATGGGGAGTGGGGAACTCGGCATGACTAGGGACACAGGCTTGCTGCGGGACAGAGTCATGATGATCACGGGGGCATCCAGCGGGATCGGGGCGGCGGCGGGGCGCGTATTCGCCGACGAGGGCGCGACTGTGGTGCTCATGGCGCGGCGCGAGGACCGGCTGCGCGAGCTCGCCGACCGGATAGCCGCGGGCGGGGGGCGCGCGATGGTCGCCGCGGGGGACGTGACCCGGGAGGGCGAGGTCGAACGGGTCGTCACCGAGGCGGTGGCGCGCTTCGGCCGGCTGGACGGCGCCTTCAACAACGCCGGATACGCGACGTCCGGCAGCTTGCTGCACGAGACGGACGGCTCGGTCTTTGAACAGATCATGGCCGTGAACGTCAGGGGCGTGTGGAACTGCATGCGCCACCAGATCCCCGCGATGCTCGGCTCCGGCCGCCCGGCGTCGATCGTGAACACCTCCAGCGTGGCGGGCGTGCAGGCCACGGGCGCGTCCTCCGCCTATGTGGCGGCCAAGCACGCGGTCCTGGGGCTGACCCGGGCGGCCGCGGCCGAGTACGGCCGACGGGGGGTCCGCGTGAACGCCCTGGTGGTGGGCAGCACGCGCACCGAGATGATGGACCAGGTACTGAAGGACACACCCTCGCTGGAGGAGGACTTCGTCGGGCGCTCCATCCAGAAACGGATGGCCGAACCGGAGGAGATCGCGCGCAACGCCGCCTGGCTCTGCAGCGATCAGGCCTCGTTCGTCACGGGCGTCGCGATGCCGGTGGACGGCGGCTGGACCGCCGCCTGACGCCCGGCGGGTTCACACCACGGCAGCGGCGGCCCGCCCCCGGGAAGGGGGCGGGCCGCCGCTGCCGTATCGATAAGGACGGATGCGGGCGGCCCCGCCAGGGCGTTCACGCGAACATGCGAACCCCCACCGGGGAACGGCCCTCTACCGGGGGAACGGAATGACGTCCCCGCCCGCCCGCACCAGGGCGGCGGGCCCGGGGCCCGCCTTCCGGGCGAGCCGCACCGTGGCGGTGAAGCACTCGACCCCGTCCTGCCACAGCGAGACGACCGTACGCCGGCGCCCCTCCGGGTCCGGGTCCAGCGGGCGCGCCTCGATCCGGCACGGAGCGTCGAGCTCGACGTAGCGGTGGAAGGAGGTCTCCATGCCCGTCACGGACTGGGGGTGGTCGGAGGGGAGCATCAGGGCGGCCTGGCGGGCGGCCTCCAGGAGGAGCAGGCCCGGGGCGTGGTCGAGGGGGTGGTCGAAGAAGAGGGGGTGCGTGGTGTCCACCCGCAGCCGCCACCGGCCGAGGCCCACCGCGGGGCTGAGGACGACATCGCGCAGCCGGGTGCGCCCCAGGACCGACGGCGCGATCGGCGCGATGGGGGCGGCGGGCAGGGCGGTGACGGCTTCGGGGGTGCCGCGGCCCGCCCGCAGTCGCCGGTAGACGGCCGGGGACTGCACGGTCAGGCGCGTGGTGCACTCGGCGAGCGGCCGCCCGCCCCGGACCACGGATATGAGCAGGGTGAGCGCTGCCGCCCGGCTGCCGCGACGGGTCGACTCCAGGCAGGTGACGTGGAGTTCGACGGGTCCGCTCCGGTCGCCCGGGGCCAGGGCCGCCGGGGTCAGCTCGTAACCGAAGTCGTCCCACAGCAGGTGATGCCCGAGAGGGACGTCGTAGGCGCTGTGGCACAGCAGGGGGAAGGACTGGCGCACCGTCTCGGTGAGGAGGAGCAGGTCGAGCGCGGCCCCCCTGGCCGCGTAGTACTCGTGCACCTCGGGCCAGTGGGCCGAGACCACGAACCCGTCACTTCCGTCGGGCCGCAGACCGGTGAGCAGCACCGATCCGGGGCGGGCCTTGTGAACAAGCTCCCCCGCGACGAACGCGACGGGCGGGGCAAGGGTGACGGTGGCGGTGGCGGTGCTTGGCATACGGATACTCCCCCGGGTAGAGAGGCATGAGAGGTATGGGCACAAAGCGCACGGTTGGTACGGGGCGCACCTGCCTGGACGACCGGGGCCCCGAGAGATAAAATAAGGATGATTCTTTTTTTTGTCCAGACTTTACCGGCGAACGGAGCCCGAACATGGAACGTCAGATGCAGGACCGTGCGCTGCGCACACGTGAATTGCTGTTGCGCGCCGCGGCGGAGGAGTTCGACGCGGCCGGGTACGCGGGGACGGGGCTCAACAAGATCGCGAAGCGGGCCGGGCTGACGGTGGGGGCGCTGTACTTCCACTTCGAGTCGAAGGAAGGCATCGCGAGGGCGGTCATGATGGCGCAGCCCGAGAGCATCGAGCCGCACGTCGACACCCAGGGCCTGCAACGCATCGTGGACATCACCCGGGTGTGGTCGCACCAGCTCCTGAAGGACCCGCTGCTGCGCGCCGGTGTACGGCTCTCGGTGGAGCAGGGCAGCTTCGGCGTCAACGACATCTCGCCCTACCTCCAGTGGCGGGACGTCATGGAGCAGTGCCTGTGCGATGCCCGGGACAGCGGGGAGCTGCTGCCGGGGGTCGACCCGAGGTGGGTGGCCGAGTTCGTCGTCAGCGCGTGCACCGGCGTCCAGCTGTACGCGCAGCTGGTGAACGGCCGGAAGGACCTGCCGGAGCGCACGGTCGAGATGTGGCGGCTGCTGCTCCCGGGGATCGCCACGCCCGGGACCCTGCCCCGTATCGATCTCAGCCCGCGGCGCGGCGACAAGTCCTGAGCCGGCCGGCCGTTCAGTTCCCCGTGCGGCCCGCCACCGCCCGTGCCGCGTCAGCGGCCGGCGACCGGCTCCGGCAGCCCCAGCAGCTCCGGCGCCTTCCGGCTCCAGGGGAAGCCGCGGTGCAACTGGAGGACGGAGGGTACGTCGGCGTCGGCGAGGAGTGCCACTGCCGCCAGCACACCGGGCTCGGGTTCGAGCTCCAGGAACCGCCACGGCAGGGCCGCTTCGGACTCGGGCGGCCTGAACGCCAGGACCCCGCGCTCCTCGTGCAGGGTGAAGGAGAAGCTGTCGAAGGGGAGCCCGAGGCCCAGCCCGCGCGCCTTGGAGTACGCCTCCTTCAGCGTCCACAGCCGCAGGGTCCGGCAGTCCCGGGTACGGCCCGGCGCGGCCCGCGCCACCCAGTCCCGTTCGTCCTGCGCGAAGGTCTCGATGATCGCGTCGAGCCCCTGCTCACCGCGGTCGACGCGCTCCACGTCCACCCCGATCCGGTGGCTGCGCACCACGCCGAGCAGGTTGTGGCCCTCGGCATGGGACAGGTTGAAGTCCAGCTCCTGACCGCCGCGCGGCAGTCCGACGGGGGGCCGCTCCAGGAACGGCCGCCCCCGTGCGGACCGCCAGATCACGGCTTCCGCCTCGGGCAGGCCGCTCTCCAGCGCGAGTACGCGCCGAACGAGGGCGTGGGCGACCAGATACTGCCGCCGGTCGTGTTCGAACAGAAAGCGGCTCGCGGTCTCCTGCTCCTCCTCGTCGAGCCAGTGCCGGGCCAGGGTGACGGCGAGTGCGGAGTCGAGCTCGTCGTTGGAGCAGTACCAGAGCTTGATGGGCTCATGGGCCCCGCCGGGCAGCGGCAGGAACACCGGAGCCGCCGCACCTGACACCGGAGCCGCCGCCGCACCGGACGCCGGGGCCGGGGAGGCGGATACCGGGGCCGGGAAGCCGCCGTCCGCTGCCGGGAAGCCGCCGTCCGCTCCGCGTCCGGGTGCCCTTCGCCGTTCCGCGAGGAGCCACACGGCCTGCTCGCGCTCCAGGAGGCCGGCCTTGAACCGGGTGAGTATTTCGCGTTCGTCCATCGTTGTCGCCCGTTCACGCCTGGTGAGGCAGCCGCGTGAGCGCCTCGTCCACCGAAAGCCGGTCCGCGCGCACCGCGTCGAGGAGCGCGCCCAGTTCTTCGTCGGCCGCCGGGCCGCCGACGGCGGGCGGCCCCTCCGCCTTGGCTACGCGCGCGATATGAGCGGCCATCGCGGCGAGCCCGGGGCGGTCGAGCAGGGTGACGGCGGGCTCGTTCATGCCGTACGCGTCGTTGATGGCGGCGACGAACTTCGCCCCGCGGATGGAGTCGACGCCCAGCAGGTTGAAGGGGGCCGAGGGGTCCAGGGCCGCCGGCTCGCAGCCCAGTATCCCCGCCAGACGCTCGCGCAGAAAGCCGAGGATGTCCTGCGTGGCGTCGGGCGTGACAGACGTGGCGGGCTCCGGGGGCGCCGTGTCCCGTTCCTCCACGACACCGGCCTCGCGTGCCACCTGCCCGGCGAACGCCAGCAGCGTGGGGTGGGCGAACAGGGCTGTGGGCTTGAGGCCGGTTCCGTAATGGGCGTTGACCACGGAGACGAACTGGAGGGTCGCTACGGACCCGATGCCCATCGAGCGGAACGTCAGCCCGGGATCGAGCTGCTCGGGCCGCACCTTCAGCACGTCGGCGAGCAGCGATATGAGCTCGGCGACCACCGCGGCCGGTGCCGCGTCGAAGGTCGCCGAGGCGAGAGTCTGGTCTTGAAAGGACATGCGTGGGCTCCAAGTATCCGTCTGTCCGTGTATCCGTGCGGGGTGCGGCGGCTCCCGGGCCCGGCCGTTTCGCCGGGCCCGGGAGCGGCCGGTCAGCCGACGCGTGCGGCGGCCAGGCTCTCCAGGAGCGCGGCGATGACCCCGGGGCCGTTCTGGGTCAGCACGGACTCGGCGTGGAACTGCATGGAGGCGAAGCCGCGGGCGTGCAGACCGTGGACCTCACCGGTCTCCGGATCACGGCTGATCCGCACCGGCCCGTGCTCGGGGTGGTCGAACCCGTCCTCCTCGGCGTGCGCGGCGAAGGTGTTGTAGAAGCCCACCCGCGCACGTCCGCCGAACCAGTCGATCTCGTGCTGGACGCCCTGGTTGGGGACCGGCCTGCGGTGCAGGGGCAGGCCCAGGACGGTGCTGAGCACCTGGTGGCTCAGACAGACGGCCAGGAAGGGGCGGCGCTCCGCCAGCAGCCCGGTGACGGCGGCTCGCAGATGGGCGATCTTGGGGTGGTCCGTCTCGCGCGGATCGCCCGGCCCGGGCCCTAGGATCACCAGGTCGTGCGCGGTCACGTCGTAGGGCTCGTCGAAGCGACGCACCGTGACCTCGCACCCGAGGGAGCGCACCTGGTGAGCGATCATCTCGGTGAAGGTGTCCTCCGCGTCCACCACCAGGACCCGCAGCCCCGCCAGGGGCTGTTCCTGCCCGGAGTGGCCGCCCGGATCGCGCAGCCAGAAGTCGGCGATCCCCCCGTTCCGCCGGTCGAGCGCCGTGCGGACGGCGGGGTGGGCACCGAAGCGGAGGGGCTCGGGTTCACCGAGCGCCGCGAGCAGCCCCGCCGCCTTGGCCCGGGTCTCGCGCACCTCGGACTGGGGGTCCGAGTGGCGCACCAGGGTCGCGCCCGTCCCGATGCTCATCCGTCCCGAGGCGTCGATGTCGGCGGTACGGATGAGGATCGAGGAGTCGAGGGTGCGGCCCCCCGCGGCGTCGCGCCCGATGAGGGCGGCGACCCCGCTGTAGTAGCCGCGCCCGACGGGCTCGTAGCGGCGGATCACCTTGGCCGCGCTCTCCAGCGGGGAGCCGGTCACGGTCGGGGCGAACAGCGTCTCGCGGAGGATGTCGCGGACGTCCCGGTCGGTCGCGCCCTCGATGAAGTACTCGGTGTGCGCCAGGCGTGCCATCTCCTTGAGGTAGGGGCCGACCAGCCGGGCGCCCGAGGGGCAGACGCGCCCCATCATCTTCAGCTCCTCGTCGACGACCATGTAGAGCTCGTCGGTCTCCTTCCGGTCGTCGAGGAACTCCAGGACGCCGTCCAGGGAGGGGCCGTCGGCGGGATAGCGGTAGGTGCCGCTGATCGGGTTCATGACCGCCACGCCGCCGTGCACGCTGATGTGCCGCTCGGGCGTGGCGCCGACGAACGTACGCCCGCCCGTGTGCACGAGGAACGTCCAGTACGCACCGGACTCGCGCTCCATGAGCCGCCGGAAGACGGCCAGGGCCACCTGCCGCGAGAAGCCGGGCAGTTGGGCGACGAAGGAACGCTTGATGACGAAGTTGGCCCCCTCTCCGGTGCCGATCTCGGTGTCGATCACGCGGCGCACGATGTCCGCGTACTCCTCGTCGGGCACGTCGAACCGCCCGTCGACGAACTTGACCGGCCCGCCCGGGAGCCGGGACAGCGTCGCGCCGAGCGGCACCGTCGCCTGCTCCCGTACGGCCATGGAGAGCAGGGACTCGCCGTCGGCGCGGGCCTGGTACCCCCGCTCGGTGATCTGCCCGTACGGGATCATGACCAGCAGGTCGTGCCCCGCACCGGGCGGCGGGTCCTCGGCGAGCGGCAGATCCTTGAGCGCGGCGACCTCGGTCACCTCGCCGAGGAGGATCTCCAGGGTGTCGGCCCCGGCCTGCTCCGGCCTGTGGAGCAGGGCGAAGTCGTCGGCGCCGCCGTCGAGGATCCGCGCCAGGAGGTCGGGGGTTTCGTGTACTGATGCCATGGTCTTCCCCGTGGGGTGAGGTGGTACGGACTGCGCGTTCACCGGCCGGCTCCGGACTCGCCGGGTTCGCCGAGCTCACCGAGTGCGGTCTTGGTCGTGAGCACCCGACCGGCGCGCCGTGCGACGTAGTCCAGGGCGAGGCGGTGGTCGTCGGCCGAGAAGTCGGCCACGGCGTCGGCAACCAGGAAGGGCTGGATGTCGTGGGTGTACGCGTCCACCGCGGTCATCAGGACGCCGATGTGCGCGTAGACGCCGCAGACGATCAGCTGGTCGCGCCGGTGGAAGCGCATGCGCTCCAGCAGGTCGGACCGGTGGAAGGCGCTGTACCGCCACTTGGTGAACTCCCAGTCGCCCGGACGGGATTCGAGCCCGGGGACGATCCTGCGGTCCTCCGGGGTGGGGTTCATCCCCGGCCCCCAGAAGTCGCGGAGCAGACCGCGCTGCCGCGTGGTCATGCCGCCGGGCTGGGCGGTGTAGGCGACGGGGATGCCCAGCTCGGCGCAGCGGTCCCTGAGGAGGGCGGCGTTGGAGACGAGGGCGCCGCCGGGTTCGCCGGTGCGGGGAAAGGGCCTGAGGAAGAACTCCTGCATGTCGTGGAGGAGCAGCACGGCCCGGTCCGGGTCGGGCGCCCAGCTCACGGTGTTGTCGGGGAGGTCCCCTTCCGCCGGCATGGGGTAGGGCTCGACGGGCGGTATGTGAGGCACGGGAAGTCGCGTCCTTTCCGTGGTGACTGGTGAGTGGTGAGTGGTGACGGGATGTGTGAGGGAGGTACGGGGAGGGCTATCCGCGCCAGGCGGAGACGACCTCGACCGCCTGCTGGGGGTTGAGCCGCGGGTCGCAGAAGCTCAGGTACTTCTCACCCAGCCGCCCGAGCTCGGCTTCGTCGCGCACGCACTCGACCACCGCCTCCGGAGTGGTCTCCAGGTGCAGCCCGGCGGCCACCCCGCCGTTCTGCGTGACGGCCTCCTGGAAGTTCACGACCTCCTGGACCACGGTCTTCACGAGGCGGGTCTTGGTCCCGTCCGGGCCGCTGACGGTGTTGCCGTGCATGGGGTCCGACATCCACAGCACGGGGTGCCCCGCGTCGTGAACCGCCTTGACCAGCGCGGGAAGGGTGCGGGCCGCGTGGTCCGCGCCCATCCGCGAGATGAGGGTGAGGCGACCGGGCTGGCGCTGGGCGTCGAGCCGGTCGCACAGGGCCAGCAGCTCGTCCGGCGTCATCGTGGGTCCCACCTTGACCGCGACGGGGTTGGAGACGGCGGCGAGCAGCGCGATGTGCGGGCCGTCGAGCTGCCGGGTGCGCTCCCCCACCCAGGGCCAGTGGGTGGAGGTGAGGAGCAGCGAGCCGTCCGATTCCCGCCGCAGCAGGGGGAGTTCGTAGTCGAGCAGCAGCGTCTCGTGGCTCGTCCAGACGGGCACGTCGAGGTCCGTCCTGCTCTCGGTGCCGCGCCAGCCCAGGAAGTGGATGATGTCGCTGGCGGAGCGGTACCCGGACAGCAGGTTCCGGGGGTCGGGGCGGCGCAGCTCGGCGTCGGGCTCCGGGCGGTTGACCATGTGGCCGCGGTAGACGGGGAGTTCCTGCCCGTCTACCTTCTCGACGGCCGCCGAGCGGGGCTTGGCGTACTGCCCGGCGATCCGGCCGACCCGCAGCACCGGCAGACCGGAGGCCAGGCGCATCGTCCCGGCGAGGACGTCGAGCAGCGCGCCCTTGCGCCGGACGTCCGTCGGAGTCGCCTCCGCGGGGTCCTCCGCGCAGTCACCTGCCTGGACGATCTGGAGGCGGCCCGCGGCGGCCTCCATGAGCAGGGTGCGCAGCCGCTGCGCCGCCTCGGCGTCCACGAGGGCGGGCATCCGGCTCAGGTCCGTGCGGACCGCTTCGAGCTCGGGGTGGCCTTCCCAGTCGGGCTGCTGGAGTGCGGGCATGGAACGGAGATAAGAGACTATGTCGATCATTGGGTTCCCTCGCGTGGGCCGGACACGGGCGGTCCGGCTGTCGACAGACCTGGTGGTGCGCCAAGGAGCACGGAAAAGCAGGCGCAGAATCGGACGCGGAAGCACATGCGGATGCAGATGCGGATGGTGATGTCGCGCGCCCTTCGGCGGCTTTCGGCCGGAGAGTTCTTTCCCGGCATGAAAGCCCATGGAGATCCCGGGGTGTTGAGCCGCGTATCCATTGCTCAGCTCAGACGTGGAAATCCGGCGCTTCTCGCACCGCCGGCCGACCGGGACCATCTCTCGGACGGGTATCACTCTTGAGCCACGGCGGCCGACGGACAACCCGGCGGAACATAGTCCGTCAGGTGGACGGCGTCCCCGGGCCCAGCTCCTGCCGTTCGGCGGATCACCCAGGGCGGACCTGACGGACTCCAACTCATGGGCTCGAATGTTCGGTTCGGCCCCGCCTAGCATCACGGCGCGCCCTGGGCGATGGGGAGGGGATTTCGCCGGCCGCGCCCCGCGGGGCGATTCCCTGTTCGTCCGGCCTCAAGCGTCCGACGTCAAGAGTCGGCGTAATCCAGTGATGCGATACGGAGATTCATCATGCGACTTGCGCGAGTGATGGCCGACATAATGGAGCAGTTCGCCGAACGCCCCGCCCTCGGGGAACGCGCGAAGGAACTCGTCGAGGAAGCCGGTACGGGCCGTACCCGTATCGGCCTGCTGCCCCGGTACGAGATGACCACCTACGGCGAACTCTGGCAGCGGGTCCGCTCGGTGGCGAGCGCCTGGCACCACGACGGCAGCCCCTACGCGGTACGGGCCGGGGACCGGGTGGCGATTCTCGGTTTCGCCAGCATCGATTACACGACGGTCGATCTCGCCTGCGCCCATCTCGGTGCGGTCAGCGTTCCTCTCCAGACCAGCTCCGCGGTGTCACAGCTGAACGCCATCGTCGAGGAGACCGAGCCGGTCGTCGTCGCGACGAGCATCGAGCGCCTGGACACGGCGGTCGAACTGGCCCTGGCGAACCCGTCGGTGCGGCGCCTGGTGCTGTTCGACTACGTACCGGAGGTGGACGATCAGTCCGACCGGTTCACCGCGGCCCGGGAACGCCTGGCGGAGCACGGGCGCGAGCCGGTCATCGACCTCCTGGAGGACGTACGCGCACGAGGGGCCGAGCTCCCCGAGGCGCCGCTGTTCGACATCGAGGGCGACGAGGACCCGCTCGCCATGCTCATCTACACCTCGGGCAGCACGGGAACCCCCAAGGGCGCCATGTACACCGAGCGGCTGGCCCGGGCCATGTGGGGCGGGGCCTGGTCGCAGCTGTTCTCGGACGAGCACGCGGCGAACCTCCACTACATGCCGATGAGTCATGTCGCCGGACATTCCTCGCTGAAGAACACCCTGGCGCGCGGCGGCACCACGTACTTCACGGCGAACAGCGACCTGTCCTCCTTCCTGGAGGACATGGCGCTGGCGAGGCCCACGGAGATGTCGCTTGTTCCGCGCGTGTGCGAAATGCTCTTCCAGAAGTACCAGAGCGAACTCGACCGCCGGTCGGCCAAGGGCGGCGACGGAGACCTGGAGCGGATCGAGACCGAGGTCAGGAAGGACATTCGCGAGAATGTCCTGGGCGGCCGTGTCGGATGGGCCAGTTGCGGATCGGCCCCGCTCTCCGCCGAACTCAAGGAATTCACCGAATCCCTGCTGGGGATCGAAGTGCACATCATCTACGGTTCCACCGAGGCCGCCGCCGTCTCGGTCGACGGAAAGCTCCTGAAGCCCCCGGTCATCGACCACAAACTCGTCGACGTACCGGAACTCGGCTACTACCGGACCGATTCACCGCACCCCCGGGGTGAACTCCTCCTCAAGACCGAGGCGATGGTGCCCGGCTATTACAAGCGGCCGGATCTCAACGCCGAGATATTCGACGAGGACGGCTATTACCGTACGGGCGACATCGTCGCGGAGATCGAGCCGGGACGTCATGTCGTCGTGGACCGGCGCAAGAACGTACTCAAGCTGTCCCAGGGCGAGTTCGTCGCCACCTCCCGCCTGGAGGCGGTCTTCGCGGTCAGCCCGCTGGTCCGGCAGATATTCGTGTACGGGAACAGCGAGCGGTCCTATCTGCTCTCGGTGGTCGTCCCGACCGCGGATGCCCTGGAGCAGTCCGGCGCCGACGAGACGACGCTCAAGAAGCTCCTCGGGGAGTCGTTCCAGGAGATCGCGAAGGAGGTCGGGCTGAACTCCTACGAGATACCGCGCGACTTCCTGATCGAGACCGAGCCGTTCAGCCAAAGCAACGGCCTGCTCTCCGACCACCGCAAGCTCCTGCGCCCCCAGCTCCTGGAGAAGTACCGCCCGGCCCTGGAGGAGACCTACTCCGCCATCGCCTCCAGGGAGAAGGACGAGCTGCGCGACGTACGCCGCGGCGGCAAGGACCGGCCGGCGCTGGAGACGGTGCAGCGGGCGGCCCAGGCGCTGCTGTCCACCGCGACGTCCGGGATCGGCCCCGGCACGCGCTTCCGGGAGATCGGCGGGGACTCCATGTCCGCGGTGACCTTCTCCGATCTTCTTTACGACATCTTCGGCATCCGCGTCCCCGTGGACGTGATCATCAGTCGCGGCACGGACCTGCGGCGGATCGCGGGCTATGTGGAGGAGAAGCTCGCGGCAGGTCCCGGGCGGGTGAGTTTCGCGTCGGTCCACACGGAGGGCAGCACGCGGGTCCGGGCCGTGGACCTGACCCTCGACAAGTTCATCGACGAGGAGACGCGTGCCGCCGCCCCGGCCCTGCTGAGGACCGTGGGACAACCTCGCACCGTGCTGCTCACGGGGGCCGGCGGCTATCTGGGCCGGTTCCTCTGCCTGGAGTGGCTGCGGCGGCTCGCCCCAGTGGGCGGCAAGCTGATCTGCGTGGTGCGCGGGACGGACGACGCCGCGGCCCTGGCACGGCTGGTGGAGGCCTTCGGCGACCAGGACGGGGCCGGGGACGGCGAGCCCGCCCGGACGTTCCAGGACCTGGCCCGCGACCACCTGGAGGTCCTGGCGGGCGACATGGCGGAGCCCCGGCTCGGCCTGGACGAGCAGGTGTGGCAGCGGCTGGCCGGCGAGGTGGACCGGATCGTCCACGCCGGCGCCCTGGTGAACCACGTGCTGCCCTACAACCACCTCTTCGACGCCAATGTGGTCGGGACCGCCGAGCTGATCCGCCTGGGGCTCACAGGCCGGCTGAAGCCGTTCACGTACATATCGAGCGTGGCGGTCGCGGCGTCGCTGCCCGGCGGCGGGGCCCTGGACGAGGACTCCGACGTCCGCGTCGCCCTCCCCGACCAGCCGGTCGACGACGGTTACGCCAGTGGCTACGCGACCAGCAAGTGGGCCGGTGAGGTGCTGCTGCGGGAGGCGCACGACCTGTACGGCCTCCCGGTCACGACGTTCCGCTCGAACATGATCCTGGCGCACACCGGTTACGCGGGGCAGCTGAACGTCACCGACATGTTCACGCGGCTGCTGCTGAGCCTCATCGTCACGGGCATCGCCCCGCGCTCCTTCTACGAGACCGACGGCACGGACCGCCGCCCACGCGCCCACTACGACGGCCTCCCGGTCGACTTCACCGCAGAGGCCGTGGTGACGCTGGGAGGCGAGGCACGGGCGGGGTACCGGACCTACAGCCTGGTGAACCCGCACGACGACGGCATCTCGCTGGACACCTTCGTCGACTGGCTGAACGAGGCCGGTCACCGCATCGACCGGGTCGAGGACTACGACGACTGGCTCGCGAGGTTCGAAACGGCGCTGCGCGCGGCTCCGGAGCCGCAGCGGAAGCACTCGATCCTTCCGCTGCTCGACGCACACCGGACTCCGGAGCCTGTCATCAGCGGATCGGCCATTCCGTCCGCCCGCTTCCAGGCAGCGGTAAAGGAGGCGGGCCTGGGCCCGACGGGCGCTGTCCCGCAGCTCTCCCCGGCGTTCATCAAGAAGTACGCGGAGGACTTGGGGCACCTGATCGCTCCGTGACCTCCGTGACCTCCGTGACCTCCGTGACGGAGGGGGGCGGTGCGCACACCTGACAGCGGGGCTGGGCGCACCGCCCGGCGGGAGGGACGCTCAGCCGTACCCGTACCGGTAAAGGTCGCGAGTGGCCCCGCTCTCACTCACCGTCGCCGTCGCCGGAGGTCCGCCCCCTGGAATTCGTCCCGGGCAGGCGGGCCTCCCCCACGGCCTCGGCCTCGGCCTTCGCGTCGCTCACGGCGGCGGCGGCCTGCATGGCGACCTCGTTGGCGGCCTCGGCGGCGTCCAGCGACAGGGACGAGGCGGCCTCCAGCTCCGGCGCGGCGCCCTCGCCCGAGGCGGACGTCCCCGCGGCGGCCGCCTCGTCGTCCTCGGCGGACGGAGGAAGCCCCGTGTTCGACTGGTCGCCGAAGGCGCTGGTCACGGCGCGGACTGCCTCGGTCAGCTCGCCGGGGATCACCCAGAACGTATTGTTCTCGCTCTTCGCGAGGTGCGGGAGCGTCTCCAGGTACTTGTAGGCGAGAACCTTCGCGTCGGCGTTGTTGCGGTGGACGGACTTGAAGACGAGCTCCACCGCCTTCGCCTCACCGTCCGCGCGCAGGATCATGGCCTGCTGCGTGCCCTGTGCCTCCAGGATGTCCTTCTGCTTCGTACCCTCCGCGGTGAGGATCTTGGCCTGCCGCTCCCCTTCGGCGTGGAGGATGGCCGCGCGCTTGTCACGCTCGGCACGCATCTGCTTCTCCATCGCCTCTTTGATGGTGTTCGGCGGATCGATGGCCTTGATCTCGACGCGGTTGACCCGGATGCCCCACTTGCCGGTCGCGTCGTCGAGGACCGCACGGAGCCGGGCGTTGATCTCCTCACGGGAGGTGAGGGTTCCCTCCAGGTCCATACTGCCGATGACGTTGCGCAGGGTGGTCACCGTGAGCTGGTCGATCGCCTGCAGATAGTCGGCGACCTCGTAGGCCGCCGCCCGCGGATCAGTGATCTGGTAATAGAGCACGGTGTCGATGTTCACCACGAGGTTGTCCTCGGTGATCACCGGCTTGGGGTCGGACGAGTACACCTGCTCACGCACGTCGAGCTTGGTGTTGACCCGGTCCGCGACCGGCATGACGAAGTTCAGACCGGGCTGGAGCGTCCGGCGGTACCGGCCGAACCGCTCGATGTTGTAGCGGCGCGCCTGCGGAACGATCCGTACCGTGGCGGCGACAAGAAAGACGACGACGATCACGGCCACAAGAATCGGGATGACAACCGGATCCATGCTTCCTCCTTCGCTCGTGTCCAGCCGTTCACGGGAGGAGCTCGCGGGGGTACACGACAGCGGTGGCGCCCTCGATCTCCATGACGTCCACCAGTGCTCCCACCGGGATCACATGGGTTTCGTCGAGAGCACGGGCGGACCATTCCTCACCGGCTACCTTGATCAGCCCGTGGGTCGCGGTGACCTCCTGCACGACCTCGGCCCGCTTGCCGATCAGCGCGTCGCTGCCCTCGTGGGTGAGGGGTGACTGCGCCATGGCCCGCAGGGCGATGGGACGGACGACGAGGAGACCTGCTGCCGCTGCCAGTCCGAGGGCCACCAGCTGGCCGAGAAGACCGATGCCCACACCGGCCACGACAGCCGCGACCAGCGCCGCTCCGGCCAGCAACCCGAAGACCAGCGTCAGGGTGAAGAACTCCGCAGCGCCCAGCGCCGCGGCGGCGAGCAGCCAAGCAAGCCACGGCATCGAATCAGCCTCCCCAAGGGGACCTATACACCAATCTACCCTCCGGACACCGACCGGAACCGCTCATGCGTACGTCCGTACGAAACCGGCGACGCCCCGGGCCGGGCCCCGGCCCGCTTCGCCGAGTCCGTCAACGACCTGGGCGACCACGGCCGAGCGATCCTCCGCTCCGGTTCTGGCGGGTGGGCGCCCCCACGGCCCGACTGCGCCCGATTCACTCGGTCGGCATGAGCCTCTCGTCCGTCATGCCGAGACGAGCCTGTTCCTCCTCGACGATCCGGCGTGCCAGCTCGGTGTCCGACACGTCGACCGCGTCCGGGGTGGCTTCGGCCACGGCGCTGCGGCGGGCGTAGGCGTCGAACAGGCGCGTCTCTCCACCATGCGTTCGTCCACGCCCCCGGTGGCGAGGAGACGGTGCACGCGAACGGGCCTGACCTGGCCCATACGGTGGGCCCGGGCCACCGCCTGATGCTCGATGGTCGGCTTGATCTGGGGTTCGCAGATGACGACCACGGATGCGGCCTGCATGTTGAGGCCGATGCCCGCTGCCTGGATCTGCCCCAGGAGCACCGCAGGGCCCTGAACACCGGCGAAGTCGTCGACGATCTCCTGGCGACGCCCGGCCGGGACGCTTCCGGTCAGCGGACCGAGCACCGGAGTGGCCCCGGTGGTTCCGGCCGCGAGGGCCTCCCGCACAACGCCGAGTACGTCCTTGAAGTTGGAGAAGACCACCGTCTTCTGCCCGTTCTCGCCTGCCTCCTGAACGATCTCCCGGAGCCGGTCCAGCTTGGCCGACTTCTCGGGGCGCATGTACGCGGCCCTGCGCATGGCCATGAAGTTGCCCGCGCGCACGGCTTCGCGGTACGCCTCCTCGTCCGATGCGCTCAGCTCCTCCCACTCGTCGGTCTGCTGGAGGCTCGGGAGTTCCGTGAGCACGTCCTCCTGGTTGCGCCGCAGGTAGACCGGGGCCACGGCCTTGCGGAAGGCCACCGATCCGGCCAACGCGTCCCGCTCACCTAGGGAGTCCGCGACGTCGCCGTCGAGCATCCGGACCAAGTTGCGGAACTCCACGACCCTGTTCTCCATCGGGGTTCCGGTCATGAGAAGGGTGCGCTCACAACGCTCCGCCCACAGGCCGACCGCTTGGGACCGCTTGGTCTTCGGGTTCTTCACGGCGTGCGCCTCGTCGACCACCAGCAGCCCGACCTCCCCGCCGCCCGGTGCGGGAAAGCCGCGCAGCGCGTCGAACGTGGTCACCCCAACGCCGCCCCGCCCCTTCCAGTCGGCGAACGCGTAGTGCCGGTCGGGTCCGTGGAGCACCATGACGCGCAGGGCGCTGCGGGCCCCGATCTCCCGCGTCCAGTTCACGAGGACGCTCGCCGGGCAGACGACCATGAAGTGACTCTGTCCCTCGGCGGCCAGGTGGGCGAGGACGGCGATCGCCTGGATGGTCTTCCCGAGGCCCATCTCGTCGCCGAGTATCACCTTGCGCTGCGCAAGCGCGAACCGTGCGCCGAACGCCTGGTAACCGCGCAGGGAGACCCGCCGGTGGGTGTCGTCGAGGTGCTGGGTCCGTACCCGCTCCGCGATCTCGTCCGACAGGAAGCCCTCTGCGGCAGCCGCGTCCGGCAGCCGCCCGGAGATCTCGGCGAGCAGGCTGTAGTACTCGGCGGAGCGGAGTTCGAAGTCCACCCAGGCCGCGACGTCGGACGAGAGCCCCCGAAGCAGGTCCACCGACGCCTGGGCGAGCAGCTCGGGCAGACCGGCCCGCTCCGCCTCGTCCACCAGCGACCGGATCTCGGCGACCGCCGCCCACGCGCGGGCCTTCTTCTCCCGGCCGGCCAGAAGCATCCGGACCCTGCTGGCGGCGGGCCTCGAGTCGGCCAGCAACGGACCGAGCCGTTGCGCCAGCTCGGTGGCCTTGTCGACCGCACGCCGGGCCTCCGGGCCCGCCTCCACCAGGACGTGCAGGGCCATGACGAGCGCGGTGGTACGCGGCTCCGGCCGGTCCACGTCGATGTGGACGGCCACGGTCTCGTGCACAGCCTCGGAAAGCCGGCGCGCGGCGGCGAGCATCTGGTCGACAGTGCGCTGCCCGACACCGGGAATCTGCCGCAGCCGGTAGGGGCCTGCTTCCAGGACGCTGCCCAGGGTGCGCAGTCCGCTCTTCTCGACGCTCCCCAGCCGCAGCCGCCCTTCGGTGACGTCCTGAAGCCGGGCGACGGGAATGGCGTCGAGCTCCCGCTTCACCGCCGCGTCGTGGATCGGCTTCAGTGCCGCGCGTACCGCCTCCACTGCCCGTCCGTGGTCACCGGCCACCGCCTGCGCCGCCTCATACAGTCGCGCTCCCCTGGCGACTGTGTCCCGCTCGCCACGCCCCACGCTTCCCGCCCCTCTCCGGCCCTCCCCGCATCCTCCCACCGCCCGCACGGGCCCCGACGGGCGTTCGCAGCTCCCTGCGGACCGATCGGACCCCACGGGGAGCTGTTCACCCCGAAGCCGTACGACCGCCGGCAGGATTGGCACCAAGGACCGCCGCCATCGCCCGCAACGCGCCCCGGCCTGTCACTGTCCCGATTGCCCACTGCCCACCCAGGCGGAACGCCGACGCCCGCCCCCCGCCCACCCCGTAGCCAGACCCCACCCACCAGACACCACACACAGAAAACCGCGCTGGGACAGGGGCTCACCGCGCGCCGCTACGCTCGCCTCATGAGCGAGATCGTGGTGGTGCGGGATGGCTCCGGGCCGGAGATCCTGCTTGTGCATGGCGGTGCGGGCCCGCGGACGACGTGGGGCCCTGTAGCTCCACTGGCCGACCGGTGGACACTGGCGTACGTTCATCGCCGCGGATATCCGCCGAGCCCACCACCGCGGAAACGGCAGGACTTCGCGGTGGACGCCCTGGACCTGGCCCCGCTGCTCGTCCGTCGGCCCCACGTCGTGGCCCACTCCTACGGCGCCCTCGGTGCGTTGGCCGCAGCCGCTGCCGCCCCGGGCAGCGTGCGCTCGCTCACCCTGATCGAGCCACCGCTCAACTACCTTGTCCCTGATGACCCCGAGGTGGCACGGCTCGAACGCCTCGGCGATACGGTCCTCGCCCGCGGTATGGATACGGCCCCGACCCAACTGCGGGAGTTCCTCCAGCTCACAGGTGCGCCCGTGGTCGATGGTCCGCTCCCCGAAGACGTGGTCGCCGGTGTTCGACGGGCGCATGGTGGCCGACCGCCCAGCGAGGCGCGCCCGCGGCTCGACGTGATCCGGGACGCCGGCGTCCCGGTACTCGTCACGTCCGGAGACCACGCGGCCGCGCTTGAGCGGATCTGCGACGCCCTCGCGGATGCGCTCGGCGGGGAGCGCAGCGTGCATCCGGGCGCCGGTCACTTCGTCGCCGCAGCACCGGGCTTCGCCGACCGGCTTGAGACCTTCCTGTGCGAGAACGTCACGTGACGATCGGGGCCGGCTCCGCATGACGACCCGCAGACCGTCGCCGAGACCGGCTGCGCCGCCCAGGGCCGGCTCAGGCCGGGTCTTCGGGTGCGCGAGATGAATCGAGCTCCGTAGCGTCGGGCTTGCGTGTGGCCCTGCGTCTGCGGAACACCAGCGCCGCGATCAGCAGGGCCGCGAACAGGGCGGCCAGCGCTGCCGGACCGATGCTGTCCACGCTGTCGGCGATCGCTCGCTGGACAGTCGCCGCCGCCTCGATGACGGGGTCCACGGTGGCGGGGTCGCGCTGCACGCGGATTTCGTACCAGCCGTAGTACGCGACATACGCACCGACGAGGAGGAGGAGTCCCCCGCCGAGGCGGGGGGCGATGGCACCGGCCCGGCGGAGGTGTGTGACGGCGGTGGTGCGAGTGAGGGCGACGGTCAGCGAGGCGGCGCCGACGATCAGGCCCATGCCGCCGGCGTAGGCGGCGAAGAGGAGGGTGCCTTCGGCCGTGGAGCCGCTGCGGAAGGCGGAGACGACGATGGCGAGGAACGGGGCGATGGTGCAGCCCAGGGAGGCGGTGGCGTAGGCCATCCCGAACAGTGCCATCGACGGGACCGAGCGGGTGACGGTCGGGGCCCGGCGAACTTTCGGCATCAGGGCCGGCAGTTGGCGTCCGGCCAGCATCCAGGCGCCTGCGGCGGCCATGAGCAGTCCGAAGGCGATGGTGAACCAGGGCAGGTGCTCCTGGACCTGTCCGGCGACGGGCTGGATCGCGAGGCCGAATATGCCGAAGAGGGCGGCGAAGCCGACGGTCATGGCGGCGGTGGCGGTCAGGGCCCTGCCGATGGCGACGGTCCGGGTGGGAGTGTCGTCGCCGAGGACGAGGAGGGAGAGGTAGGCCGGGAGCAGGGCGAACCCGCACGGGTTGACGGCCGCGAGCATGCCCGCGGTGAGGGCGAGGGCGAGGGGCAGGTCGGACATGGGGTTCAGCCGGTGAGTCCGGCGACCTTCTCCCCAAGTCCCTTGCCTCCGGGCAGGACGCCCTCGTAGACCGTCTTGCCGTCCTTGTCGAGGATGACGTAGCGGCTCTGCTCGGTGACCTTGAACCGCTTCCAGACCTCGCCCTTCTCGTCGGAGAGGTGGGGGAAGGCCGAGGTGCCGGTGTCGGCGACGAAGTCCTTCATGGCCGCGTTCTTGTCCAGGCCCGCCACGCCCACGACGTTGGCCTTGCCCGCGTAGTCGGCGGCGACCTTCGCGGTCTCGGCGGCCTGCGCCTTGCACTTGGGGCACCAGGGCGCCCAGAACCACAGCACGGTCGGCTTACCGGCCAGCGTCTTGGCGTCGAAGGGCTTGCCGTCCACCGTGGTCGCGGTGAACCGCAGTACCTGCGGTACCTGCGCCCCCGTGTCTCCGCTCTCGCCCGTTTCGGCGGATGCGGGCGGCTGCGCCGGGGAGGATGCGGTCGAGGCGGACGCGCCCTCCGCCGCGTCGTCGGAGCTGCTGCCGGAGCCGCATCCCGTCAGGGTGATCAGTGCGGCGGTGAGGGCGGCTGGGAGGAGGGTGCGGGCGCGCATGGAGGACTCCTGTGTGCTCGGGATGGATGTGACTGTAGATCCATCACGCCGCCTCACGGGCGCTGGTGGTCTTACGGTTCGGTGACGTCAGCCCGCGGCGTCCCTGAGCCGTTCGGGGTCGAGGACGGTAGTGCGCCCCCGGGCCAGGCGGAGCAGGCCGTGGTCGGCGTAGTCGCGCAGCACCTTGGTGCAGGTCTCGCGGGGCGTGCCGGCGAGGACGGCGAGCTGTTCGTGGGTGAGGGCGATCTGCGGGTGGCGTCCGACCGGCCGCAGCGGGCCTGCTGGGGGCTGTGCGCTGGTCAGGGTGGTGAGCGTGGTGGCGATACGCTGAGCGACCGTCTTGAACACGCTGCCGGACAGGCGCTGTTCGAGGTCGGCCGGGCGGCGGCCGAGGATCGCGGTGATCCGGGCGGCGATCCGGGCGTCCGCCAGCAGGAATCTTTGTACGTCCGCGCGGCTCATCACGCACACCATGGTGTCGTCGAGAGCTTCGGCGTAGGTGTCGTACATGCGCTGTCCGAGCAGCACCATCTCGCCGAAGATGGTGCCCGGGGAGATGATCGCGGTGGTCAGCGCACGGCCGTCGGCGGAAACCCGGAAGACACGTACCCGGCCCTTCTTGAGGATGAACAGCACCTCGGAGGGCTGGGTGGGCAGCTGGCCAGCGCGTCGGTGCTGCTGGCCAGGCAGTAGGGCAAAGCCGCGCCGTCGACGGCTGTGCGGCGCGGTGCCGCGCCCGGTGGCGGGGTGCCGGGTCCGGGTGTTGACGCGGGAGCCTCATGGTTCATCGGGCCGGACCGGTGTGCTTGCCGCGTACACCGGGATCGCGGCGCTCTTCGTGGATGCCTGCACAGTGGCGGCCATGGTGATCGTCCTTCCTCCAGCGGTGACATTCCGCTCTCGTCACCGACGCCAGGACTCAGGGCACGTGTGGGTATGTGAGGGCGCTTACGTACCCGGGGGTAGTCCGCTCGGCTGTCAGGGGGACTTCACCGCGGTCAGCAGGGCGTAGCCGAGTACGCCGTCGGTGACGGCGGCGCGGGCCGCGTCCAGCACGGCCGGGGCCGCGGCCAGGTCCACGCCGGCGTCGGCGAGGCGGTCGGGGGCGGTCATGCGCAGCAGGCCGAGGCGTGCCTGGATCTGGTCGATCATGCGGAGCATCGCCTGGTCGTGCCGCTCCGTGACCGCGCTGCGGAGCCCGGCCGCGGCCAGGATCCGGGTGTACTCGTCCAGGGACCGGGCGTCAGCGACGCAGGCGATGCGGGCCCTGAGGCCGCGGAGCCCCGGCGGGAGCCGGTCGGAGTCGGCGGTGACGTCGGTGATGCCGAGGCGGCCGCCGGGTTTCAGGACCCGGGCGAACTCGGCCGCGGCGCGTTCCTTGTCGGGGAAGGTACACAGGGCGCACTCGCTGACGACCCTGTCGAACCCGGCGTCCGGGTAGGGCAGGTGCTCGGCGTCGCCGGTGGTGAAGACGGCCCGGCCGACCAGCCCGGCGGCCTCGGCGGCCCCCCGGGCCAGGGCCGTGTTCACCGGCGCGTAGTCGACGCCGTCCGCCTGTACGCCGTAGGCGTCGGCAAGCAGGAGCGCGGTGGTGCCGCGGCCCGAGGCCACGTCGAGTACCCGCATGCCGGGGGCGAGCGCGAGACGGTCGGCGAGGCGGCGCGTGAGGGCGGTGCCGCCGGGGTGGTAGGAATCGCCGAGCAGCATCGCGACGATGTCCCTGGAGTAGGCGTCGGCGCAGCAGGATTTGATCTCCTCGTGGTTCACGGCCGGCGCTCCTCAGCCTCGGTACGCGTGGTCTTGGAGCCGTACGGGGTCGCGGTGAGCCGGTCGGCCAGCGGCAAGGCGTTGGGGGCGACCGGGGCGACAGCGACGCCGGACATCTGCTCGCGGACCTGTTCGCGGTAGCCGACGGAGTTGTAGGCGCAGAAGGGGATGAGGCGTCCGTCGGGGGTGATCTCCTCGACACAGCACTTCATCAGCTGTTTGACGTTGAGGGTGTAGGGGTCCTGGAAGTCCTGTACGACGATCATGAATGCCTTGTCGTTCAGGTCCTTCACCGCTTGCGGGAGGTCGATGCCGCAGGCGTCGGCGCAGTCCAGGGCCTCGGCGGTGGCCCGTAGCTTCTCCTCAGTCGTCGCCGTTCCCATGAACGCGGACGCGGACCACAGCTTCTCCAGGGCCTCGCGGATGCCGTCGTCGGGCATGACCCGGTTGGTGACGTAGTCGAGGTAGTCCTCCACGTTCAGCAGCCGCGGGATCGGGACGACAGTGCGGTTGCCCGGTTCGCCGTCCACCAGGAGGTAGGTGATGGAGCGGCAGGTGGGGAAGCAGCAGGGGACGGGGAAGAAGTCGCCCTTCTGGAACCAGTCCGGGCGCTGGGCGCTGATGAGGCGGATGACGTCGGGGTTGGTGAGCCGCTGGAGCGGGTCGAAGGCGACGTGCCTGCCGGAGTGGGTGACCGGCTGGAATGCGACGGAGCGGACGGCGGGGTGGCCGATGCCGTACTCGATGATCGCCCCGAGTTCGTGTTCGTTCAGGCCGTGTTCGACGGCCGCGACAAGGGTGACGGTCAGTCCGTACTCGGCGCAGTTGTCCAGGGCCCGCTGCTTGAACGTGCGCAGGTCCCGGCCGCGGATCTCCAGATGGGTGCGCTCGTCGAAGCCGTCGAACTGGAGGTAGACGTTCACTGACTTCCCCGGCACCCGGTTGCGTTCGCCGAGCCGGGCGACGAAGTTCTTGTCGTTGGCGAGGCGGATGCCGTTGGTGTTGAGGTTGACGTTCTTGATGGGGCGGGCCTGGGCGAGGTCGATGAAGTCGAGGATGTGCTTGTGGATGGTGGGCTCGCCGCCGGAGAACATCACCACCTCCGCCTCCCCCTCGGAGGCCACGAAGACGTCGAGCATCCGCTCGCACTGCTCGTGGGTGATGGAGTAGCCGTCCGGCTGGTGGCCGGAGTCGGCGAAGCAGATCGGGCAGTCCAGGTTGCAGCCGGTGTTGACCTCGATGATCCCCAGGCAGGCGTGCTGCTTGTGCTCCGGGCACAGCCCGCAGTCCGACGGGCAGCCGTCCTTCACCTCGGTCTGGAAGGTCAGCGGGATCGTGCCGGGCTTGTTGAACCGGGCAGATGACATGTACTCCTCCGCGTCCCCGTAGACCAGCGCCTCGAACTCGCCGTGCTCCGCACAGCGTTTCCGCAGGTACACCTTGTCCGCGCGGATGTTGACCTGTGCGTCGACGGGCGTCTTGCACAGGGGGCAGATGGACTTGGTGAACTCCACGAACACCTCGTCGCGGTCCGACTTGCGCTTCGGCGCTGGCGCCTGGGGCATCGAGGAACTCCTCTTCCTTGGACTCACCCTTCAGCGGACGTCACCGCTGGGGTCGATGTCTTTGGGTGGCTGTGGCTGCGCCGGGACGGCCGGGCAGCGGCCATCCGGCCCGGCGCCGCGGGCGCGACGGGTCCGGCAGCGCAGGGCGTAGTCGGCGCCGACAAGCAGCAGTACCGCGCCGACGGTGACCAGCCAGGGATTGGCCGGCGCCTCACCGACGGCGCCAAGCGCCACGCCCGCCACGCCCGCCAGGAGCAGCGGGCCCGCACAGCAGTGCACCATCGAGAGCCCGGCACTCACGGCCGCCGCCGGGGTGCCGAGACCGGTACGGTCACGGGATGCGGACACCGCCACCCGCCTCCTCCCGGTCACCACGCGCCGGGGCATGCGCCCGGCGGGCGGAGTGGCTCAACTCGACGCCGTACGACAAGGGCGGAGTGGATCAACACGGCGGCGTACAACAAGGCCAGTGCGTCCTGGAGCAGCACGATCCAGCTCAGACGCTGCGTGAGGTGGATGCCGAAGCAGCCGCAGTTCGCCACCGTCAGGCCGCGTGCGTATGCCTGCACAGCCAGCCCCGTCCACACCAGCGACACGCCCGTGTACACCCACACCGGGGCCAGGGCCTTCGACCGGGGGCGGACCAGGAACCAGGCTCCGCACACCGCCTCGCCCGCGATCAGCGCCACGGCCAGCACGGTCGCGGCGCCGCCGGTCACGAGTCCGTACGAGGACAGAATCCGCGGCATGTGCCCGAGGGAGGCCATCTGGCCCACGGCCATCGCCGTGTACACCGCTCCGAGCGCGACCCTCAGCACCATGGTCCGACCGTAGGGTGCCGACAGCGGCGAGAACTGTAAGCGCGCTCACCGAACCGTCGCCTCGCCCCTGGCACGACCGGAGACGCGAAGCGGCGTTCGCACGCTGCGCGAGCCGCGTCCCAGCCGTCTCGGAAGGTGCCAGGTCGACGTTCAACCGCCCCGCAGGGCCTCAGTGGAAGACGCCCTCACCGACCTCGGCCCCGGCGACTGACCGCACAGCCACGCCATCGCCACCGTCGGCCCGCCCCGGGGCACGGCCGGCCGCTCACCTCGGAGCCGCTCGCCGCTCCGCCTCCTGCCGGACCGAGGCCAGGGAGGCCGCGACGGTCGCCTCCCACCGCGGGGCGACCAGGCCGCCCCACCACTGCCCGGCCCGCCACAGATCCGTGGCGAGTTCACCCGTGTAGACCAGCCGCGTACCGGACTCGCGCTCGGTGAGGGTGAACGACTCGGTGACAGCGGGCACCGGCCCGCGCACCAGGCGGAAGTCGACCCGCTCCGGGCGGGTGAACCGCACCGTCTCCACCGTCGTCGCCGTCAGCCGCCCGCCCGCGACCGGGGTGCGATGGGCCGCCAGCACCATGTCCGAGCCATGCTCCAACACCTGGACCTTTTCGCGCATGCCCCGGGTCGCCCGCCCCAAATACGGCTGGGCGATGACGTCGAACACCACCTCACGCGGCGCCGCGATGTCGACGGTCTGCGGCCCCAGCGGCCGTTTGCGCCGCCCGACGCCCACATCCAGCGGCAGTGCCCCGGTCACCAGTCCCAGATACCCGGCCCCCGCGCCCGCGCACGCTGCGGCCGCCGCCCCCAGAGCACCGATCCACGCCATCGTCCCGACCTCTCCACGCGTACGTCCCTGTGTCCCGGCCGACGCTAGGCCGGACATCCCCGCCGATCAGTGAGCGTGCTCACCTTCCCCCGGGCGCGTCGGCCCTACCCTGAGCACCTGAGCGCCTGAGCCCGATCCCCTGGTGGTGGAGGACGGAGGAGCGTGGAGTCCGTATCCGAGTCGGCCGACAGCCGTGCCGCAACGAACGCGCTGCTGGCCGGCCTGTGCGCAGACGGCCTCGCCCCGGCCGCCGTCGTGCGCTTCCTCGGGCTCGCCGCACACCGGTCGCTGCGCCAGGCCGCCCGCCGCCCCCGTGCTCTGGCCGAGCTCACAGTCCTGCACGGCGCCCTGTTCGTGCTGGCGTCGGGCAGGCGGCCGGGACGGCGTTGGGTGGCCGCCGGCTGGGTCCTCGCGGTCCTGCACCTGGGGCTGCTGGAGCACCGCACCCGCCTCGCCACCGCAGACGTCCTGACGCTGATGCGCGGCAATCTCCCCGCCCTGCCCGGCGGAGCCGGGCGTGCCTCCGGGGTGCTGGCGGTCGGTCTCGATCTCGCCGACGGGCGCCAGGCCCGCCACCAGGGCACAACCTCCCCCTTCGGTGAGTACGCCGACACCTTCGCCGATGCCGCCTACTGGACGTGGCTCACTCTGCGCCACGAACCCAGCCGCACCCTACGTACGGCGGCCATCGCCGCCTGGGCACTCCCCGTCGTCACCGTCACCGGGCTCGCACTGCGCCGCGGAACCATGCCCGAGCGCCCCCGCCCCGTCCTGCTGCGCCCGGCCGCCGCCCTACAGGCCGTCGTCGCCCTGAGGCACCTCACCCGCCGCTGACCGCCAGGCTGTGGTGGCGGGCCACTCCCTTCCAGAAGCACAGCCACCTGGTCCTGCTCGGCGTGAGGCTCTGCCGGTGCACCGATTCGGACGGGTCGGCGCAGTCGGGCATTCATTACGCGGCATTCACCCTGGACGCCATGACACTCCCCGTGGTCCGTTTGGATCAACGCACGCACAGAAGGGCCGGGCCCCCCGCGGCTGGTCGCTGCCGGTCGCCGCTGGCGCTCAGAGCCCTGTGGCCCGGCGACAGACTCATATATCGTCTTCCGATATCGGAGCTCGTTAGTGGTGGCTCCGCCGCCCAGGGAGTGGTCCATGAGCAGTCCAGCAACCCCCGCCGCCGATGTCCCGGGAGGGCTGCGGCGGCACCTCGGCGTGAGTGACGCCGTCCTGATCGGTCTGGGATCGATGATCGGCGCGGGGATCTTCGCGGCGCTCGCCCCGGCCGCCCGCGCCGCCGGTTCCGGACTGCTGATCGGCCTGGCTCTGGCGGCGCTGGTGGCGTACTGCAACGCCACCTCCTCCGCGCGGCTCGCGGCCCGCTACCCGGCCTCCGGCGGCACCTACGTATACGGCCGCGAACGCCTCGGTGACTTCTGGGGCTACCTGGCCGGGTGGGCGTTCGTGGTCGGCAAGACCGCCTCCTGCGCGGCGATGGCGCTCACGGTCGGTTCGTACGTGTGGCCGGGCCAGGCCCAAGCGGTCGCGGTCGCGGCGGTGGTGGCGCTGACCGCGGTGAACTACGCCGGGGTGCAGAAGTCCGCGCTGCTGACTCGCGCGATCGTGGCCGTGGTCCTGGCCGTGCTCGCCGCCGTGGTGGTCGCCGCGCTCACCTCCTCCGCATCGGACGTGGCCCGGCTCGACGTCGGCTCGGACGCCACCTTCGGCGGCGTGCTGCAAGCGGCGGGCCTGCTCTTCTTCGCTTTCGCCGGATACGCGCGCATCGCCACCCTCGGGGAGGAGGTCCGCGACCCTGCTCGCACCATTCCTCGGGGCATCTCGATCGCGCTGGGCATCACCCTCGTCGTCTACGCCCTCGTGGCGACCGCCGTCCTGATGGCGCTGGGCCCGAAGGGGCTGGCGGACGCGACCGCGCCGCTGTCGGATGCCGTCCGGGCCTCGGGCGCCGACTGGCTGGCTCCGGTCGTCCGTGTCGGAGCGGCGGTGGCCGCGCTCGGCTCGCTGCTCGCGCTGATCCTCGGCGTCTCCCGCACGACCCTCGCCATGGCCCGCGACCGGCACCTGCCGCACGCCCTGGCCGCCGTCCACACGAAGTTCCAGGTCCCGCACAGGGCCGAACTCGTCGTCGGCGCCGTCGTCGCGGTCCTCGCCGCCACGGCCGACGTACGCGGCGCGATCGGCTTCTCCTCCTTCGGCGTGCTGGCCTACTACGCCATCGCCAACGCCTCGGCCTGGACCCTCACTCCGGCCGAGGGCCGCCCGCCCCGGACCGTCCCCGTCCTGGGGCTGGCCGGGTGTCTGGTCCTGGCCTTCGCGCTGCCGCTGACCTCGGTTGTCTCGGGTGCCGCCGTGCTCGCCCTGGGGGCTGCCGCGTACGGCGTGCGTCGCGCGGTCGCTGCCCGCAGGCCGTAGTCCGGCGCGCCACGCCCGGGCGGCGGGCAAGTATCCCCGCCCCTCTGCCTCCCGGGACGACATCGGCATCCGATACGCCCCGGGAGGCGCATCCCCCTATGGCACAGTCCAGCATCCGGCAAGCGAATCTGACCACGACCAGTGCACCCCCGCCGCGACGGTCCTTATCCGCGCCTACGTTGGTGCCGTATTCCTGCCCGAGGGCCTGCTCCTCGTCGGCGCGGGCGCCTACTCCCCCGACACCCGCCCGGCCCGCACGCAGGCCGCCACCCCGGCAAGCTCACCGGCCGTCTTCGACTGATCAGGCCGGGGCGTCGTCGTCTCCGAGGACCTCGCGGGCCAGCTCCTTGAGGGCTCTGCGGTCTTCGGCGAGGGCCTTCTTCCCGGCCTCGGTGGCCCGGTAGACGCGCCGCGCCCGGCCGTCGACGACCTGCTGCTCGGAGGTGAGCAGTCCGTCGGCCTCCAGACGGTGCAGTGTGGGGTACAGGGTCCCGGGGCTGATCTGGTAGCCGTGGCGGGCCAGTTCCCCCGTCATCCACGCGCCGTGGATCTCCTCCTCGGCCGCGTGGTGCAGGATGTGCAGCCGCACCGCGCCCCGCTGGAACTCCCGCACCCCGTACACCTCCACGCCGCTGTCCCGGCAGTGACGAAACCGATATCGGCCTTCGAGTCTACGCCGCCGGGGGCTCTTCCCGGCCCGCCCGGCAGCAGACCACGGCATGGCAGTGAGGAGACGTACGGCGCCTGACCGCCACACCGGCCCCTGCGAGTCCGGCACTCCGCGACGACCTCAAGGGGCGTGGCCTGATGCCGCCGATGACGTACGGTTCCACCTGCTCCCGTTGGGCCTTCTCCGTGAGGACGTTGGCCCGGGCAACCGCCCTCGCCCGACGCTGGTTCTCCACGCGGGCCCAAAACTTCTCCACGCGGGCCCGAAACACGGCCGTCGTGGAGAAGACAAGAGCCGCCAAGGAAATGCCCACCGCGGCGACCTGAACCGCTGAGTCGCTCACGACGGGATGCGAGGCAGGTGGCTGGCTACCGCGTGGAAAGCCACCGAAAGTCGTCCGGCCGAGATCGCCGGCTCCCCGGCCTGAGCTCCAGGCCGCTACCGTCAGGCCATGACCGCACTGCCCGACTGGATGCGCCCGCCGCGTGCGGAAGGCTGGTTCGCGGACGACCTCGACCGCCTCCCTGAGGCGCCCCGCCACACCGAGCTGATCGACGGAGCCCTCGTCTTCACGATGGCGCCCCAGATGTGGTGGCATGGCCACCTCGTCACGATGCTCACGGTCGCGCTCATGGAGCAGGTGCCCGCCGACTCCGGAGTCGGCCGCGAGATGACCATCAAGCTCGACCCGCGCAACCGTCCCGAACCGGATCTGCTGGTGACGACGGCCGCCTTCGACGGGGACAGCACCTGGTTCGCGCCAGAAGACGTCCAGCTCGTCATCGAGGTCGTCTCCCCCGATTCCGCCCGTCGCGATCGCACAGTAAAGCTCCGCAAGTACGCGGAGGCCGGCATCCCGCACTACTGGTGCATCGAGGACGAGGGCGGGGCACCTGTCGTCCACGTCTACGAGCTCGACGACCCCACCGGCGCATACGCGCCCGCCGGGATCTTCCGAGGCACCCTCCAGCGCCCCGTGCCCTTCGAGGTCAGCCTGGACCTCGACAAGCTCACACCGCCCCGAAGCAGCTGAAAAGCCGGCACGGGCACACGGAAGGGGTCGGACTCGCCAGAGTCCGACCCCTTCTGGTCTGCTCGTTCGACGAACCTGGCCAACGTGGAGCAACGGAGCGACTACACGTTGAAGCGGAATCTGTAGCACAGAGCTCCCACCTGCGGAAACGCGGGTTTTGCAGGGGTCATCCCAGCACCATCCCAGCACGGGCGTCTCATCCCAGCACCACGCAGGCCCGACGCCTCTCGTACGCCTACGCTGCTCGAGCGTCAGCGCTCCAGCTCGCCTCCGCCGCCGGCAGGGACGTCGCGTCCAGGGGCGCGGGCCGCATGGCGCGCTGCAGTACCTCCCGGCAACGGTCCCACGCGCTGGGCAGCAGATGCCCATAGATGTCGACCGTCGTCTTGACCGAACGGTGCCCGAGCCAGCGCGAGACCTCATGGATCGGCACGCCGTTAGCCAGGGCCGTGGAGGCGAAGAAGTGCCGCAGGCTGCGGGGCGTGTACTTGGCATTGCCATCCAGATCGACAAGGCCGGCCGAGAGGCATGCCTTCTTGAACTGGTATCCGTAGGACGCGATGGACGGCATTACGCCAACGCCAGGCTGACGCGAGGCAAAGAAGGTCTCGAGCCGAACCCGTTTCCCCTTTTGCCCAGTGAAGACGACGGGCACCGGCTTCCACTTCAGGAGGTGCGCGTCGATCTCCTGCTCAACGAACAGGGCGGTTGGGACGTCTCTGTACTCCTTCTCCAGCCGATGCTTGAGCGGCACGAAGGGTGTCTGGCAGTCCTCACGGTGCGCCTTGGCACTGACCTGCCATCGAATCCTGACGTAGCCAGGCCGCCTGCACTCTGTGGAGAAAGCCAGGGCTTCACTGGGGCGCTGGCCTGTGCCGGACTGAAGGTAGACGGTGAGGCGGAAATGTGGCGCGATGTGCGCAGCAATCAGATCCACGTCGGCCGACGTCGGGACTTCGTCCTCGTCCACCGCCACAGCCTCGCTCCGGGAAATACGGATGCCCCGGGCAGGGTTCTCCGTGACGCGCTTGTCGGCGACGGCCGCCTCCATGATGGCGGCCACCATCACCATGCGGTCATTGACAGTCGATGCAGCCAGCCCCGCGCCGCCTCGGTAGATGTCCTTGACGAACCTCTCGAAGTCCCGCCGCGCCAGCCCAGCCAGGGACTTACAGCCGAGGCGCGGCACGAGATGGTTGCGGATGAACCCATCGTAGTTGCGACGGGTCGATTCGCCGATGACTCGTCGCTCAAGCCAATCCTCAGCCCAGACCGACAACACCATGGCACCGCGCGCAGGATCCACAAAGACACGAGCCTTCTTGTCCTTCTCCACACCAGTGGCGAAGGCGTCCGCACCGTCGAGGCCGATCCTCCGCAGAAACGACTTCTCCCGCTGCCGCCCACTTCTGCCGCCTGGCTCCCGATACCGCACGGTCCACGCGTGACCGCACCTTGGACGCTCACACGGGTAGTGCCGATCTCGGGCGTCCCGCTTGCACCTCTGAAAGACACTCGCCACCAACACTCCGATCAGCCTGGCCCCCGACCTAAAGCGTTTCCATCACTTCGTAACCAGACAAGATGCACGACGCTAAACCGCCCCTTTCAGCGAAAGTGACGCTTGATGCGCGGACGAAGCAACCGTGCTCTCGTGACCGTAAGATTCCCCCGACGGCTGGGCGCCGGGCCCTAGCCTCAAGCTGGAGCGCCAGTGCGGCGCACACGAGGAGACTCCTATGCCGCTCCCACTTCAGCGAGAAAGCGACTCGCTGGACCGCTCCACGACACGTGCAGTCGGTCGCGTGCGCGCGTACAGGCTACGAAGAGCAGACAACGCTCCGCTGTCAGATCCGTGTGGTGCTGGATGGGGTCAAGTTCCATTGGCGTGATGGCTCCTGGGTACGGAACCGTCCCTTCACCCACCCCAACGACCGCCACACACCTGAACTCCAACCCTTTGAGAGAATGCATGGTTGCGACCCTGACGCCCTCAGCGTCTGCGCTTCCATCTTGCCGTAGCCGGACCGCAGGGATTCCCTCGTCCCGCAACCGCTGCGCCACGCGGTACACGATCTTGTTGAACCGGGCAGCCACCGCGATATCAGAGAACTCAACTCCGCTGTCGGCCCACTCTCGGATGCGCGCCACCAGCTCAGCCAGTTCCGCATCCGGGTCAGCCGTGGCACGCACGGTCGGGCGGGCGCCGCGGAGCGAGGACCGGAAACCTGCCAGCGTGTCCGCACTCCCGTTCTCCAATTGCTCCACAGGCCGACCGTCCAGCAACGTCACCGCCCAAGCGAGAATTTCCTGCGTGCTGCGGTAGTTCTTGTGCAGCCGGGTGGAGCGTCCGGTCACGGCGACCCCCAACGATCGCAGAGACACCTTCGAGTCGTAGATGCGCTGATGCGGGTCGCCAGCAATGAACAAGTCGTCAGGGCGATGGGGCGCCACGGCCCGCAGTAGCCTCCACTGGGCGGGGTGCAGGTCCTGTGCCTCGTCAACGACCACATGCCGGTAGGGCGGCACTCCGGATGCGGTGACCCGCAACGCCGCTTCATCGCACACACCCAGATGCGTACGCGCGGAGCGCTTGTCGAGCGCAACCTGGAACGCCTCCACCGCCTGCCAGACCTCGTGCCGTAGAGCGGAGGCGAGCCGGGAGCCCCGACCGCTTCTGGACGCCTCACGGTAGGCGTCGAGCGAGCGCAGACCCTGCGCCAAGATGACATGCTTGTACTCTTGGGCCAGGAACTGGCCGTTCCACGGCAGACCCAGCTGGTCGCCGATCTCTCCCCAGAGAGCAGTCTCCTGAGCCCCGTCGAGGTAAGAACGCCGGACGGTGTCATGTGGTTCAACAATTTCTCGTGCCAGGGCGTTGACCGTCGACACGTCCACCCGACCACGCAGCTCCTCGTCCTCAATCAGCAGGGCCAGCCCCTCGCGAAGAGCCGATGTGAGCGCCCCGGTGTACGTGGTGAGCAGGATGCGCTCGCCGGTCCGTAGATGCTCCAGGAGGTGCTTGACCCGATGAAGTGCCACCACAGTTTTCCCCGTGCCCGGTCCACCGGTCACTTGGGCAGGACCCGAGTAGCTGGGCCGGTACGCCATATACCGCTGAGACGGATGCAGGAAGATCCTCCACGCGGCGAACGGCTTGCCGAGGATGTCGGACAGTTCTCCCGGGCCAGTCACCAGGGCGATACGCGATGGGGTGTTCCGCATCGCGCTGGACAGGTCTGTACGGTCCACCGTAAGCGCGCCGTTCCGGGCACGGAAGGCGACCAGCTCACCCCATACCGTCTGCACGCTCAGTCCCTCGGCGAGGAACTGCAGCACCTGCCACTGATCCTCCGGCATCAACGGAGCGAATGCATCGAGCTGCTTCTTGGAGGTCAGAGAACGGGCCGCGCGCAGCACATCATCCTCGATACCCAGACCACGAAGATCTCCGTCCGGGTGACGAGCGAAGAGAGGTTCCGCCGCGGCGGTGGCCGCCTCCGTCTCCCATGCCGGCACCAGCTGCTCCACTGTGACGACGTCACGGATCTCCAGTCCATGGGTCACCGCGTTTACGCTCGGCACCTGCTTGGAAGCCCAGGCGTAGGCGTCGTCGTGCGCCATCACACGCAGCAGCAGAAAGTCCTCGCCGGTGCCCGGCGCGAGTACGACTCCCCGGTAGAACCTGTCGATACGGCAGGTGTAAATATGCTTGTCCCTGGCCCCCTTGGGCTGCTTGAAATCGAGTCCGGCGTCCGACCAGAGCTGTTTGAGCGTGAGCTGCTGGAACTTCAGAGCCGTCTTCACGACCCCGGACCGCGCCTTGGAGTCGAGCTTCCCGAATTCATCAAGGAACCGGACCGAGAGAGCCAGCTGTGCCATGCGAGATGCTCCTTCGGTCAATTTCTGCGTGTGACGGCCCTGCCGGAGCCGGTTGTACGCGAGGTCCGCAGCCGGATACGCACGAGTGCGTCCCGCACCTGGGCGGTCTCCGGGGCGTCCGGTCCGTACTCGGCCATTAGGTCCCGGTACAGCGGCATCAACACCTCAACCGCCTCCCGGAGCCGGTCGACCGCCTGAAGCAGCAGGCCGACATGCCTGCGTACCTCAAGGACATCCATGTCGCTGTCCGGCAGCCCCTGCCTCATCTGTCCCAGTACGGCCTCGAACTCGGCCAGCGCACCTTCGCTGTCGCCGAGCTCCATCCGGCAGAAGGCGGCCTGCCTGCGGCAGTAAAGGGCATCCTCGCCACGGTTAGGACCTGCGGCTTCCAATACTTCAACGAGTGCCTCGTACTCCGGCAGTGCTCGTCCGTAGTCATCGTCACAAAAGAGCGCGAGCGCGTGGACAAGACGGAGGCCGACCATCAGCGGTTCGGAAGCGCTACGCACCGCAGCAGCGCGGGCCAGGACGTCCTCCAGCATTCCGGATGCCTGGGAGAACCGCTCCTCCTCGACGAGCGCCGCTGCGTGCCCGCGGGCCTGCTGCAGTTCCTCATCCGGTACAGCAGGGGCGGCCGACCGCAGTGGCGAGTCCACAGCGGTCGGCGTGTACACAGCCTTCTCGCTCGGGCGGGGACGGGGCGCGAGCGGGCGACGGTAAGGCCCCGTGGGGTCAGTGGCTTCCTGCCCCCGCTGCTCGGTGGTCCGCTCAGGGTCGGGTGCGGGGAGAAAGGGCACCAGACGGTCGTAGACATCCTGGGCTGAGTCAGGCCGCTGATGGGGCACCTTGGCCAGCAGATCCAGAACCAGCCGCTCCAGTGCCGTGTCCACCTCAGAGCGCAGCCCGCATAGCGGCGCCGGCGCCCGGTACATATGGTCCTCCATCAGCTGGAACTCTGCCTCGGCCGTGAACGGCGGTTTCCCGGCGAGCAGTTCATGAAGGATGCAGCCCAGC
Organism: Streptomyces sp. WZ.A104; assembly: GCF_002382885.1. Classification (GTDB taxonomy): domain Bacteria; phylum Actinomycetota; class Actinomycetes; order Streptomycetales; family Streptomycetaceae; genus Streptomyces. The sequence goes on along the minus strand of NZ_NWVL01000022.1, from coordinate 61,274 downwards.
GCATAGAGATCGCTGCGCGGACTGACCGCGGCCGCTTGGATCTGCTCGGGCGACATGTAGCGGCGGGTGCCGATGATGTGCCCGGTGGACGTCAGCTTGGTGACATCGGTTCCGAGTACCGCGGCGACTCCGAAGTCGAGAACCTTCACGGTGCCATCCCCGGCGACCATGATGTTGTCCGGCTTCAAGTCGCGGTGAACGACGGGCACGGCGTGAGCGTACGAGAGCACCGAGCAGACCTGCGCGGCGACGGAAACCGCCCAGGGGACCGGCAGCACACCGGGCCTGGCGAGGATGTCTGTGAGCAGGGCGCCACGCACCAGCTGCATCACCATGTAGACGCCGTCCGCCGCCCGGTCGAGCACCGCGTCATGGACGGCGGGCACCCCTGGGTGGTCGAACTTGGCTGTAACCCGGGCTTCCCGCTTGAAGCGCTCGGCCAGCTCTTCCGCGTCCGGGCCCGGCGTGGTCAGGTCCCGGCGGATGAGTTTGACCGCTACGTCCCGGTTCAGAATCGGGTCGTAGCCAAGCCAGACCTGTCCCATACCCCCGGTGCTGATCCTGGTCCGCAGCTCATAGCGTTCGGCGATGACTCGTACTTCTGGCGCCACCTGCGCTGCCCTCCCCGTGCCCCGTGATCATGTGTGCCCAGTGTGGCGCGTGTCGCCGTAAACCGTCCACGGTTACGGGGAGTTGCCGTGGACGGTTCGCGCTGCCCGCGGCGGGTTCAGGCCGCGTCGTCCATCCCCAGTTCGCGGCGCAGCATGCGGAAGGCGTGCCGCCGCAGGTCACGCTTGATCGACTCCCGGTGATCGCGGTCGTCGTGGAAGTAGTGGTCCCCCAACTCACGAACGGAGTCGATATGCTTCATCATCTCGGCGTCCAGCACCGGGTCGATGACGTGCTTGAATCCGTCCTCGTCGTCCTGCGAGGCGGACCGCCGCACCTTCTCGTCGGCCATCACCGCCCGCAGCGGCACGATGAAGTCGTCCTCGGTGAAGTCCGTACCGAACCGCTCGTTGAATTGGTCGATCACCTTGGCCAGCGGCGATTTGTCGGGTTCAGCCGCCCCACCGGCACCACTGCCGAAGCCCTTCAGTTCGACCGCGCCCTCGGCAGTCAGGCTCACGTTGACCTCCCCAACCTTCTCCAGGCGCACGGCCTCAAGCCGGGTTTCTCCGATATCCACCCCACCTCCCTCGCGCGGGGGCAGCCTGCGCAGCAGATGCTGCCCGAAGAGGTGCAGGCGCTCTAGATCGATGTCGATGTACGGCACGATCTGCGCAAGGAAGCTGTACTTGCGCACATAGTCGGCGAGGTCGGCCCGGAACTGCTCGGCGCTTTCGTGCTCGGCCGGCACTTCGCTTTCCCTGAGCACGATGAACCTGTCGCGGGCGGGGTCGGTGTGCCGGTAGAGCTCCGCGTGCAGCTTCTCCCAGCGGGTGCCGTCCCCGGCCGCCGCGTCCTGTGCCCTGAGGTACGCCGCAACGAACGACTGCATCTCGTCGACGAGCAGGATCGGCGGATCCATGACTTGATGCTGCGCGTCATAGATCAGATTGGGGTCGGTGGGCATGGTCTGGGCTTCTTCGAAGAACGGCCGGAACTCGCTCTGGATGTCGTGCGCGTCATTCGCGAAGTCCAGGACGCAAAGATCCTGCTGGTCCTTGAGAGGATGCGTGCGGTTAAGGCGGGAGAGCGTCTGCACAGCGGCGACACCCTTCAGCTTCTTGTCGACGTACATCGTGGTCAGCAGCGGCTGGTCGAAGCCCGTCTGGTACTTGTCCGCGACCACCAGGATCCGGTACTCGCGCCGGCTCCTGGCTGACGTGCCCTTCTTGTCATCGGCCGCGGTGTACGCGAACCTCTTGCGTAGCTCGCCCTCCGAGAAGCCGTTGAGCTTCGCCTCGGTGACCTCCTCCTCTCCCTCCTTGAGAGAGCCGGAGAAGGCGACCAGCACCCCGGGGTCCGGATAGCCGTTGTCGTCGAAGTACTTGACGATCTGCCGGTACAGCTGGAGCGCGCCGTACCGCGAACGGCACACCACCATGGCCTTGGCCCGCCCTCCCAGCCGCCTGCGGGTGTGGGCCATGAAGTGCTCCGCGATCACCCTGGCCCGCTGCACGGCGGTCTCGGTGTGACCGTGCGCGGTCAAGGCGAGCAGTGCGTTGGCCTTCTTCTTGTCGACCTCGCGGTCCGCCTCGTGCGGGTCCTCGTTGACCATCTGCCAGTACGTCTCGTACCTCACGTACTGGCACAGCGGGTCAAGGATGAACCTCTCTTCGATCGCCTGCCGCATCGAATAGGTGTGGAAGGGCTCATAAAGGCCGGTGAGCGGGTTCTTGGTGCCGAAGAGCTTCAGCGTCTTGTGCTTGGGGGTGGCGGTGAAGGCGAAGTAGGAGAGGTTCGCGCTCTGGCCACGGGCACGGGCGGACGCGGCGAGACGCTCGTCGGTGGTGGGCTCCGACACTTCCGCCTCGGCCTCCGTGGCTCCGGTCTCTTCGTCGTCGGCGTCGAGGCCGAGATCGCGCAGGGCCTTCTTGACGTCGGTGGCGGCTTCGCCCGACTGGGATGAGTGCGCTTCGTCGACGACGATCGCAAAGCGATTGCCGCGTATCTCGACGGGCGACTTGCGCAGGTAGGCGAGCAGCGCGGGGAAGGTCTGGAGGGTGACGATGAGGATCTTCGCCGTTTCCTGCGCGAGCGCATCCGCCAGCTGCGACGACTTCGAGCCGCCCTTGCCGCCAATGCCGAGGACCAGGCCATTGGTCTGCTGGAAGTCACCTATGGTTTCCTGCAGCTGATCGTCCAGGACGGTACGGTCCGTGATCACCAGTACCTTGTCGAAAACCGACTCGTGTCGTGCATCGTGCAGGTCGGAGAGCCGGTGGGCGAGCCAGGCGATGGTGTTCGACTTGCCGGACCCCGCGGAGTGCATGACCAGGTAGTTGTGCCCCGCCCCGTGCCGCGCGGCGTGCGCGGTCAACTCCCTCACGGCGTGCCACTGGTGGAAGCGCGGAAAGATCAGCTTCTTGACGGTGCTGCCGTCATCCTTCTTCTCCGTGCTCTGGTGAACGTACCGCTCCAGAAGATCCAGCCAGGTGTCCGGGTGCCAGATCTGTTCCCAGAGGTACGAGGTCCGGTACGTGCCGGCGGGAGCCGCGTCGGGGATCGCCGGATTTCCGGCACCGCCACGGTTTCCGGGGCCGTCGGAACCGGTGTTGAAAGGCAGAAAGACGGTGTCCCTACCCTTCAACTGGGTGGTGAGGAAGACAGCGTCCGGGTCGACCGCGAAGTGCGCGAGGGCGCGCTTGGCGAAGAGCGGTTCCCGGTGGTCCCGGGTGGTCCGGTACTGGTGCATGGCCTCGGCTGTACCGGTGCCGGTGAGCGGGTTCTTCAACTCTGCGGTGGCAACGGGGATGCCGTTGACGAAGAGAGTGAGGTCGGGCTTGTTGCCCTCGTCGTTGCTGGTCGCGCCGTCCGGCACACGGCGGGTGGCGTAGACGAGATCACGGACTACGGTGAGCCGGTTCTTGCTGTACAAGGTGAGGGCGCCGGGGTCGATCGTCTGTGACGGCTTGAAGTAGGCGAGGTCGAAGTGGATGCCGTGCGCCTTGACCCCTTGGCGGAGGGTCTGGAGGGTGCCCCGTTTGTCGATCCACCGGGCGAGGTGCTCGGCAAACGCACGCTGGGCGATGTCGGGGTCGTCGTCGTAGTAGCCGGCGTAGCTCAGCCAAGCCTTGTTCTGGGTGGCCCCGATGAAGGCGAAGACCTGCGCGGTGTCGAGGGCGAGGTCACGGCGGTAGTCGGAGCTGAGGCCCATCCTCCAGCGGAGGGCGAGGCCCCCCTCCCAGCCGTGGGCGAGGAGCCGCTCGATGATCGCGACGCGGAACGCCTCTTCGTGGTGAACCTTGTGCTGGGGTTCCTTCGAGCCTTTGTTGCTGAACGGGTTGCTGTGAATCACGGAACTCGCACCCCCCGTGCGGTTGTTACATCAATTTGGCCGGTCACTGCGGCGGTAATCAGGGCGCGGCGGCGATCAATCAGCAGGTCGATTTGACGCCGAATAGTCGACTTGAGCTGCTCAGTGGACCGAGCCGCATCACTCATAGTGGCAACGAGTTGCTTCTGGGCAGTCATACACGCCACCGGAATAGGCCAATTCTTGATATCCTCGCCACGAAGCTTGACCATTGACTGCGAGGACCCACGCGCATCAGCCTTAACCAACGCCCGAATTCGGCCACTGAGTGCGACTTCTGCGACATAGTCAGCATCGAGGGTCGGATCAAGCAATACGCGATAGATAAGGTCAGGCAGTAGCCGCCGCGCAGGCGTTTCTCGCACTACGGCTACATCCCCCACGAGATCTGGTGTATTGGCTCGGGTCACAAGAAAGTCTCCCGGCTTCACTTCATTCTGATGGGCAATGTTGCCCAATTCTGGAAGCCGTTTATTTTCCTCAGCGGCGAACACTCCCCGTTTCACGCTGCTGAGCTTCAACACCGCCCACTCGTCAGCTCCGGCTGGACTGTTGTCACACTGAGGACTCGCACCTTGCTCAATCCTTGCAGTGAAGCGACGCAGGGGAACTAGCGAAAAACGCTCGGCGTACTCTTCAACGAGGGCATCACGGATCGCTGAGAGACGCCTATCGAGGATGGCGAGCTGCGTGAGCCTGGCGCTCACAACGTCATCAATAAGAGCGACCTCTGCATCAAGGAAGCCGGAGATCCTACGCTGTTCCTCAGCAGGCGGAAGGGGTACTGGCGCATCGCCGAGTCGATCGCGATTCAACTCGATCTGGTTCGTCGCCCCTACTACCAACGCCGCATAGATGTATTCCTGAAAGGGAATCGATGACAGCCAGTAATAGAGAAATCTGGGCCCCACTTCGGAGGGGATCACTCGCGCCACGGTCACATGCGTGTCCGCCATGCAGGGAATCCCTTCTGGGGCACCCTGGAAGAAGCCAATTCGCCCCAGGGTTCCGGTCCCAGTGGAGTTGATGAGGATATCTTCGGACACCAAGTAGCCCTTAAGCTTGCGGGGTTCCCCAATCGCATTGTGAAACCGAGTCCGCGCCCAGTCCAATCCCCCAGGTTGATTAGCCGCCTGACTAATAGCACGCACGGGGCCATCGTCAACGTAGTCCGGAGCAGATCCCCGGTTCAGCAGGGACGTGACGCGCTTCAGACGGGAAGCGGTCCAGCCCTCCGGCAGCGTAGTTCCAAGCACCTCGGTCACTTCGTCACCTCCCCGAGCAGCCGCTGAATCTCGGCCTCCAGCGACGCCAGCTCCGCGTCAATCTCTTTCAACGGCCTCGGCGGCTCATACACATAGAACTGCCGCGTGAACGGAATCTCGTAGCCGATCTTCGTCTTTTCGTGGTCCACCCACGCGTCCGGTACATGCGGCAACACCTCGCGCTTCATGTACGCGTCGATGTCCTCCTCCAACGGCACGTTCTCGTTGTCACGGAGGTCAGGGTCCGGCTCCGGGTGCGGGTCGCCCTTCTTGAGGTACTGCTCCTCGCCCTCGGGGTCGCGCACCCCCACCACATCCCGTAGCGCCTTCTGGAAGGGCTTGCCCGTCGGCATCATCAGGCCCGTCGGCACCATCGCCTGACGAATCGCGTCCCACGCCTCCGCCTTCGTCGCCCAACGCTCGCCCACCAGCGACTTCAGCGCATCTGCGAACGAACCCGCATCAATCGCCTTTTCGATCGCAGCGGAAGCCCGGAGCGCAGCCAGCGTCTCCTGCGTGATCTCAAAGTGCAGCTTCAACGGCCTTTCCACGATGATGCGTTGGTAACCGAACCTCTTCGTCTCAAAGATCTTTACGTTCTCCGGCAGGGACAGCCGCTCGTCGGTCGCCGCAGCCACCGCCTTCATGTACATGCCCGTCACCGCTGTAATCTGGGCATCGGAGATTACCTTGCGCTTGTCGCCCAGCGATTTACGCATCCTCGTCGACTGGCCTCGCGCGTCCAGCAAGATGACCTTGTCCTTGAGGCTCCGGTGCTTCCTGTTCGACAGGATCCAGAAGTAGGTGGAAATCCCGGTGTTGTAAAAGAGCTGATCCGGCAGCGCCACGATAGCCTCCAGCAGGTCCTCTTCCTCCAGGATCCACCGACGGATGTCGGACTCGCCGGAGCCCGCCCCGCCGCTGAACAGCGGCGACCCGTTGAAGACGATCGCGATACGGCTTCCGCCTTCGAAGCCGCCCTTCCCGTCAGGATGCGCCGGCTTCATCTTCGAAATCATGTGCTGGAGGAAGAGGAAGGAACCGTCGCTGATCCTTGGCAGTCCCGCGTGAAAACGATCTCCGTTTCTGGCGAAGCGTTCCACTTCCTGCTTGACCTTCTTCCACTCCACTCCGAACGGCGGGTTCGCGACCAAGTAGTCGAACTTCTGGTCCTTGTGGCCGTCCTGAGTGAAGGAGTTCCCGGACTTGATGTTGTCCGGTTCCTGCCCTTTGATCAGCAGGTCGGACTGGCAGATGGCGTGCGACTCGGGGTTCAGTTCCTGCCCGTACAGCCCGACGGTCGTATGCGGAGCCTTTCGCTTGATGTGGTCCTCAGTCTCGCTGAGAATGCCGCCCGTCCCGCAGGCCGGGTCGAGGACCGTCCGCGTCTTGCCCGCACCCAGCGCCCCCTCATCCGGGGCTAGCAGCAGGTTCACCATCAACCGGACCACCTCGCGGGGCGTGAAGTGCTCACCAGCGGGGTTGTCCTCGGAGAACTTCCGGATGAGCTCCTCGAAGATGTAGCCCATCTGGTGGTTGTCGATGCCGTCCTTGTCGTCCGGCCGCTTCGGCAGCCTCAGATCGATCTTGGCGAATTCACCGACGACCTGATATAGCAGCCCCCTCTCCTGAAGATCGGAGATGTGCTGGTCGAAGTTGTACCGGTCAAGGATCTCCCGAGCGTTCTCAGAGAAGGCGCCGTAATACGACTTCAGCAGTGTCTTTGCCTGCGAGTGGTCCCGGCCGATGCGCTCGAAGGTGAGATTACTCGTGTTGTAGAAACCGTGCCCCGCAACTTCGCAGAGCCTCATCTCCCGGTATGCCTGCTTGCGTCCCCGCTCCTCCAGTTCCTCGACCTCCGCAAGCACTTCGGCCTTCGTCGGCTCCAGCACACAATCCAGTCGCCGCAGCACCGTGAACGGAAGAATGATCTTCCCGTAGTCATGCGCCCGGAAGTCGCCGCGCAACAAGTCGGCGACCTTCCAGATGAAGTTGATCATCTCCGAGTGCCTGCTGTGGTCCTGCTCCACCGTTGTCCTTCCGGGCCGCCGGGGCGGCGAATACTTCAGTGCGGTATGTACGCGGTCAGTGTGTCGTGTGTGCGGGACGGCCCGCATGGGTTCAGGCCGGTGGCGGTGGCCGCAAAGCGCCTGCTGTGAGCGCGGCCCGCAACTTCCCGGCCGTCTCCTCACCCTGGAGCGCAGCCCGGCGCAGAGCCGTTGTAAAGGTGTGCAGCCGCCGGAACGCCGCCCCGTATGTCTGCTGCTCCTCAAGCGGCAGCAAGGGAACTTGGAGCCTGCGCGGATCCACCCGAACGATCGACGTCCCCTGGCTCGCCCGCTGCACATTGGCCGGGTCGGCGAGGAAGCCGGCCAGGAACCACGGGTCGAGCCGCGCCTCGTCCGGGCGCAGCAGGTGCAGGTTCCTGCCGAGCAGCGCCCCCGCGTCGGTGTCGTCCGCAACCCGCGCGGCGGTCCTGTCCGCGGACAGCAGGGTCCCGGGGATGATCACGTCCCCGACCTTGATCCGCACCGCGTCCTCATCCCCTGCCGGACCGCGCCCGGACGGGGAGCGCCCCTCGTTCACATCCGCAGCCGTGAGGACGGGATCGTCGCCATCCGAATCCCCGCTGCCGCCCTTCGCCTTGGCCCTGAGCAGAGTCAGCGCCCCCGTACGAATCAGATCGGCGAGCGGGGCCATCGTCCATGGCCCGCCCGTCCGGGAGACTCCCCAATCATCGCTCGGGGCGAGTGCCGATGCCTGCGACAGTACGGAGCCGAGGCTGTCTCGACGGCCGCTCAGGGTACGACGGAGGTCGGCTACCGGCGGCAGGTCGCGCTCCCCCGCGAGTCGTGGCGCGGGCGTGAGGTCGACTGTGTCGTCGAGCAGATCCGTGATCGGAACGGCACGGTAGACGCCTGGCATGGCAGGGCACTTCTCAGGCGCTGTAAGCAGCTCTCGGTAGGTGACGGAGGGGCGCCCGCCACGGCTGTTCATGTCCGGCAACGACTTGCAGTTCATGAACAACACATGGCTGGCCTCTGCACCGTTGCCCCCGCCCGGCCTCCGCAGCACCCACAGATGCAGCCCGATGTGCGCCGGCGGAGCGGCCCCGGCAGGCAGCGCCAGCACAGCGCGCAGCGCGCCGTGCCGTACGAGCGCCGCCCGGATCCGCCGCCCCGAACTCCGGGAGGCGACGGACGGCGGCAGCAGCATGACCACCACACCACCCGGGCGCACCCGCGACAGGCAGTGCTGCAGCCAGGCTAGCTCGGACTCGGACCGGGACGGCAGGCCGTACTCCCAGCGGGAGTCGTAGGCCAACTCGTCCGCGCCCCAGTCACGTTCGTTGTACGGGGGATTGCACAGGACCGCGTCGAACTCCCCACCCGTATGCCGGGATCGGGCGAGAGCGTCCTCGGCGTCGACAGAGCAGTGCCCCTTCCCGCCCAGCCGGAGGGAGAGCCGGGACGCGGCCAGCTGGGCCAAATGCAGCTCCCGGTCCTGGCCGTCAAGCTGCGTGGCCCCCTGGATCCGGGCCGCCTCCAGCAGGTCCCCCGTCCCGCATGCCGGGTCGAGTACGGCGCTCAGCGCGTCGTCCGGCGAGGCGGCCTTGGCCAGTGTCGCCATGAAGTGAGCCACCGCCGCCGGGGTCCCCGGCCTGCGCCATCGCGACTCCTTCGCGTAGCGGTCGAGCAGGTCCGACAGGACTTCGTCCGGCGTCTGCCGTGTCGCGGCAGCCGCAAGCTCACGCGTCAGCGACGCGGAACGTAGTAGGGCGACCGGCTCAGGCATGTCCTGAAGTGCTCTGCCGATCTCGTCGAGCATGCCGACACTGAGACCCTCGGCGTCCACGCCCGGCCCTTCGGCGTAGTGAACGTAACGCGTCTCCCGTGAGGTGTGACCTTCATGTTCCAGGAAGGCGAGGAAGAGCGCGGCCCGGGCCATCGCTTCAGTCAGCCCCGACCCCTCGGCCTCTCGCAGCAGCTCACGCCACAACCGCTGCTGCTCGGTGAACTGCGGTAGGCGGCCATGCTCGGCCAGCCACCCCTCCACATCCTCCAGCGTGAACGTGGGGCGCGATTCCGTACCGCCCGTGGGAGCAGGGAAATCGGAGTGGCGGCGCCGCCAATTGGTCACGGTCGCGCGGCCGACGTCCGCGATACGGGCGATGTCGGAGGTACTTACCGTGGTCGGTGCGGCCATCAGTAGCCCCCTTCGTCTTCATCGAACACGCACGAACAGTACAGCATGGCAGAATGTCGTTTGACAATGCTTTCAAGCGATGCTGTCATCGTTGCTATCGACGAGTGCTGCCGGTGATGGCAATGGAGGGGACGTCATGCAGAGCAACGTAGAAGTGATCACGCCCGAGCTGGCCCGCGACTGGCTGCTTCTCAACACCAAGAACCGCCCGCTGAGCAAAGCGTTCGTCCAGCAGCTCACCCACCAGATCGAGCGCGGCGAGTGGCAGCTCACCCACCAGGGCATCGCCTTCGACGACCACGGCACACTGATCGACGGCCAGCACCGGTTGGAGGCGGTGGCGAAGGCGGGCGTCCCCGTGCAGTGCGTGGTGACACGCGGAGTGGCGCAGTCCGCGTTCACCGTGATGGACAACGGCCGCAAGCGCAGCGGGCGCGACGCGCTGGCCCTCGCGGGCGAGGAGCACAGTACCCACCTGGCGGCAGCCCTGCGCGGACTGCATCTCTATCTGACCGCCCCGGACTCCGCGTGGAGCGGGCAGAGCGCCGCCGTCAGTAACGATCTGCTGCTCACCGTCCTCGACCAGCACCCCGGTATGCGGGACGCTGTCCGGGCGGCGATCCCGATGAACAGGGCTTTCCGCATCACCGTGACGGCCGCCGCGGTCGGCTGGTACGCGACCACCGACGCCCGTCCCGAGCTCGATCAGCTCCCCTGGCACGAGGCCCTGGTCACCGGCGCGGGGCTGCGCATCGGTGACCCGCGGCTGACTCTACGCAATACGCTGCTGAACCTGGCGGCCGGCAAGACCCACCGCAGGCGCGACGACTCGCGGGAGCACCTGCTCTACTACCTCAAGTCCTGGAACGCCTGGGTCGAGGGCCGCGACATGAAGCTGCTCCGTCGTTCACCAGGCGAGACGATGCCACGCATCTCGCAGCACACGGCTCGTCCCCGATTCGCAGAAGGGGCCTGAAACATCCTGGAGAAGTTCGGCATCAGGGACAGTGGGGGGCAGCCGCCCAAATCAGCTCACGCGTCGTCGGACGGGACTTCGACTTCCGATTCACGTTGAGGCCGTGCACTTTGCGTATCGAAGTCACCGATGCTCGCGCAGGGTGCCGCGCGCTCCTCGCTAGCACCTCGCCCACCGGATGCCGAAGCGAGAGGAGGCCGAGGCGTAGCTGGTTCGCCGATCGCGTCACTGTGTCGGGCGTTGCCGCAAGCTGCCCTTACTGGAGCGACTCGAACTGTTCCTCCTCAGGCAAGGACTCCGTCAGGAGCTGCTGCCAGAGCTGCTCTGCAAGGTCAACAAGCGTTCCATCCTCGCCCAGCACACCCCACTGTTTTGGCCCCTGGACCGCGCTCCACGCCTCGCGCCACTCGGCCTGCTGCCAGATATGAGTGACCAGGCCGCTGGGCGAGTAACGGCTCCCGTCAGCCTCCCAGAGCAACGGCTTGCGCCGGTCGTTGACCCAGGTCGCGTAGGCCCGACGCGGGTCAGCGTTCAGCCAGTCCCCGATGGCCTGCTCCTCCGTCGCGCTGGGGTGGTACATCAGCCTGGTACCGGATGGAATACGGTCATGGTCGATCAGCAGGGTCACGGTATTGGGGCGCCTGGGCGGCTTCGAGTCGTCCCGCTGCTGGTACGCAGCGAGGTCTCCGGCATCCGTACCGTCGGAGAGCGCCTGAAGGACGGCGGCGACCAGTTTTCGGGAGCGTTCCTCGCTGGCGAAGGTGCTGGTGATGTAACTTCCGCCCCCAAAAAGGTGGTTCACCAGCGGGATAAGCTGGGCAAGCGTTGCGCCGACCCGCGCCGGTACGTCCTCCAGAGAGGACTCCCAACCTGAGTCTGGTTCGTCGATTCCCTCTGAGCCGACCTGCTGGGCGACCATGTGCGCCACCAGCAGAGCACCACTGTCAGCGATCGAACCCGCCCGTCCGGTGAGCGTGGAGCGGACCTCGTGCAAGGACTCCCGCACCCGCCGCATAAGTAGGACGCTACGCCAGATCTGATAAGCGCTGGGCCTGCGCCCGAACAGCCGGGTGTAGATGCCTCCAGGACCGTCCTCCCAGAGCGCGTCGGCTGAACCCTTCACCCGTACCGCCAGGGCCGGGTCTGGGTGAGCGCAGGCAAGGGCGGTGGCGGCCTCGCGGACCGAGCATCCGAACGCCGGCGACGGCTCAATCTCACCGCGCTTGAATACGTAGTCCTTGTCAAGAGAGAGTCGGAAGTCCTCACGGATCAGGCTCTGTACTGGCTTGATCGCGATGAAGTCCGACCGCTCCATGTGGTTCTGCGTGTTGGTCGCCTCGGTGATCTCGCCCGCGAACCCCTCCGGGGCACCGGAAACTGAGATGATCCGGACGGTGACGTACGCCTCTCCCACCGCTTCTTCGTTCTGCTGGAACGCCCGGTGGGCAGAACTGACGGTCTGCGCACCGTTGACGACGCTTGCGTTTTCGAGGACCAGCTTCACGGGCTCACTGGGTTTCTGCTTCGCGAAGAAATGCGGCTCGATCTTGTCGCACTGAACCGTGATGCCGTTATGGCGGTACCAGAAGCCCTGCGGATCCCGTATCAGACTCTCGACGAGCGTCTGGTTGACTCCGGTCAGGCCCAGCGATCTGCGGACGTTGCGGTCGTACAACCGCTCTCCGTTGTCGGCGTACCACTGAGCGAGTTCGTCGGCCGCCACCAGCCCCGAATATGCCTGAAATGGGGTTTCCCGGGAATGCCAGCCCTGCGTCATGGTGGCGGTGAGGGTGATCGGCTCTGGGGTGAGGTCCTCGCGGACGGCACGGTGGAAGTCCGTCTGGTTCAACACCCGGTGCTCGATGGAGCGCGTGTAGCCGCCGAACTCCTCAGCCGCTTCGACGAGTATGGCCTCGGTCTCCGTAGACAGGTGCCCCTCGCCCATGACAGCGATGACGAGGACCACCTTGCAGGTAGGCACGTCAAGCACTGACCGCACACGGTCAGCGAGACGGCGGAACCGTTCGTTGAACTGATCGAAGTCCCGGTTGTCGAGCTTCTTCAGGCCGTGCACCAGCTTGTGTGCGGCACTCGTGTCAAAGCCGGCCTTGCCTTTGTCGCTCCATTTGGCCTGGATCAGCCACAGTTCAGGAGCGGAGGCGGAGAAAGCGACGGCGTCGATACCGAAGTCGTCCCGGCCGTCGATCACCGACTCGGCAGCTTCCTCGGACGTACAGTCCGTGAGCATGCGAGCCGCCCTGGCGGACAACGCACGCGAGTTGAAGGCATTCTCACGTTCCAACGGCTGACGTTTCTCGTAGTCAGCGAGCGAGATCAGCGGATCGAACTCGCGCTTCAACGCATCGCGAACATGCCGGACTTCCAGCGGCATTGCCTGCCCGCTCTTGCTCATCCCTGCCCCCAGTCACGACCACGCGTTTGAACTTCTCTTATGCTACGAGAAGCGTGGGCCGGCGGGACTGAACGGATGAGTTGGCGTCACGGCTCGTACTGACGGCGAGACGCACCAGCCGCTCGTTTTCGACGCTCCCGGCAGGCGCCCCGCCGCTGGCAGTGACGCAGACCCCAGGAGGACAGCTTAGGCCCTTCGTGCACCGTCAAAGATGGCGGGCATGACTGATGAGGTCGGAACGAGGTCATCCCGGCCTCATCACTCACTTGTACTTTCGGGCTGAACTCCACCACATCAGCGACGTGGTGGAGTTCAGTTGTTGAAGCGGAATGTCTGAAGCCAGATCCTGACCTGCGGCGGAGCCCCTTCTGGGGCTCTGACCTGGGGTTTCCTCGTTGGCATGCGTTGGCTCCCGACAGCCGTTTACGGGTGTCCTGCGGACTGGCTGCGGACCGGGCGCACCCGCCGCTCGCCCGGCACAATGCTCAGATGCTCGATTTCGACCTCGCCACCTACGCCCTCGAGTGGCTTCGTGGCCATGCCGCGATCAACGCCAGCCACGGCGACCGGCTGCGTGCACTGGTCGGGAAGACACTGACACGTACCTGGCTGCTTTGGGACGTCGCGGACGACACATGGTTCGCCGACGGTCCTGTTCTGCTCGACTTCGACGGGGAGCAGGTCGAGATCCAGCACCAGAAGTTCGACGACATCTCGGTGGGCTGGAACTCCCTCACCCCCCACGGGTCCGCCCGTTGGCCTGGGTTCGACCTCTGTTGGCGCCACGATGCAGTGCCAGCCCTGACCTCTCTCCATGGCCAGGTGCTACAGGAGACCGAGCTCCTGGAATGGCAGGGCAACGACACGGCGCAAGGGATGGTGGCCATCGGGTTCGTCTTCCCGCACGGCCGGGTCACCGTCTTCAACGCGCTCGACGAGAACGGCCTGAGCTTCACGGCGCCCGAGCCCTTCTACGAGTGCCACCCCCTGGAGTAGCTAGCCTTGTACGCCCTCTGGATGCTGCGCTCACTCGCTTGATCGGCTATCGGCGGCACGCTCCCTGGAGACGTGACACGCCTCAGGACGGGTGATGGGTTGCCGTTCGGCTTGCCGCGCACAGCGGCCGAAGGCAGTGTCGTTGGTAACGGAATCAGCGTCGGTATTGGCACGCCGCCGTTGCCCATCAAGACTGCACATACCGAAGACCAGCGTTCCTATGGGGGTGTACCGATGAGCGACCTGCTGGACGCGGTGGACACGGCTCGCAACAACATCGAGCGCCTCACCGATCCAGGCGCACTACGCGACGCCACCGAGCAAGTGATCACTGTCGCGCGCCAGTGCGGCGCCCAAGCGGTCCTTGCCGCCAGCCCCGTTGCCGAGCGCCTAGTCGGCGCACTCCTGTCTTCGTGCAGCGACTTGGTCAGCTTGTCCTCGCAGACAGCCACAGCCTCACAGAACGTACTGATCGTGGACGTCAACCTTGCCAGCGGCACTTCGGTGGCACAGGCTGCCCGCCACGCCCGCAGCCACGGAGCACGACGCATCCATGCAGTCGTCCTCCATCAACTGACCGCGGTTGCAGCCCAGGCCGAGGACTGCGGCGTAGATGCGTTGGACGTCCTCGGAGAACGACCGCCGACCCGCTCGTCTTCTACGACAGATTCGGGTCTGTAGTAGATGCAGCGGGCAAGGCCGTGAGGGCCGCAGCAGCGGCCGCCGATCGCCTAGAGTCCAGCGCCTTACCACGTGCGAGCGCCTCCGCCTTGCTCAGGCCAAGCGCCTCGCCGACTTCCTTGCCGTTGCGGTACACAACCTGCTGGATCTTGTGATCACGGCACACGTACCCGAGAGCACCTTCGATCATGAGGCGATGGCGGGGTGCCGCCTTGCGGTTCCCGGCGGGGCTAACGTCCGCGACGCAGATCACTACGGCGTTGGGGTTCAAGGCCGAGAGCTTGCTGCTGAGCATGCGCCCCAGGTCTTCAACCTGGTCGATGACCTCCAACGCCGCCGTTCGAAGCTCACAAGCCTCCTGAATCTGGGGCTCGCCCTGCGACCCCCTGAGAACAACGCAGGTAACTACAGGGCCTCGCCCTGCCGCTGGAAAGCCCACACTGATCCCGAGTACCTCCATGCACAGCACTATAGAGTGACGGGCATGTCGGGAACGGTCATCGCCCAGGTCGGCAACCGCCAGGTCGGGAACCGCATCAGTGATCGCTACAAGGTGTTGGAACGCCTTGGGGGCGGGGCTGGTGGCCAGGTCTATCGGGTCGAGGACGAGCATCTGCGCACAGTGGTGGCGCTCAAGCTCTTCGAACCGCAGTCAGGTCAGCCAGCCACGTGGGACGAGGCCCAAGCGCTCAAGGAGCTGCAGAGCCAGTACCTCCTCCCCGTCTACAACGCCGACATCGCCAGCGGGACCGACATCCGCTACATCACGATGCCCGTCATGGACGGCGATCTTGAATCGGCTTCAGCACCGTTCGGCGTCGACATCGCTAAGGCGGTTCGCTGGGGCCAGCAACTCGGGCACGGACTTGAGCGCGTCCACGCCGCCGGCCTACTGCATCGCGACGTCAAACCAGGCAATGCGTTCGTCGACACCGGCAACAACGTCCTGCTGGGAGATCTTGGTTTTGCCGCGCGGATGGACGCTGACGGCTATACCGCCGCGAACGGAACATACGCCACCGTAGCTCCGGAAGTACTGAGTACAGGCAAATGCTCGGTGGCCTCAGACGTCTACTCGCTGGCTGCCACCATGTTCTACCTCCTGTCCGGGCAGTACCCGAACGGACCGAGACCCCTGGGACTAAGCGCCCGCAAGGATCGAATCCTCCACGGCCAGTTCGACAAACTGCGCGATGTCGCCCCGCATGTCTCCCAGGGCCTCGGCAGCGTTGTTGAACGAGGACTCTCCCTCGATCCAGTTGCTCGTCCCAACAGCGCGCAAGCTCTCGCAAACCAACTCGCTCAATGTTCACGCCCTCACAGATCTTGGCGCCGCGTCACACCCCACGACGGTCACGACCAGTGCTTTGAAGGGGGCGCCACCAATACGGCGAAGGCAGTCTCGGTCTGCGCGGTGCAGGACGCACGCGGCCGCTACAGCGTCGAGGTGCGCCACGAGACAGGCCGGCGGGCACGCCAGCACGAGAAGAGCGGCGTCCAACGAGACAGCCTTCCTGCCACATTGCGCACTGTGCTTCGCAACGTCTAGCACGGCGCCGAGGACCGCAGAATTCCGTACCGTGCTGTCCCGCCCACCCGCACGAGTGAGCGGGTTACTGGATGCCTCCCCGCCAAGCTACACACGCTTACGGGCGGAAGCAGTCACGGCCTCAGCAGCCGAAGCTGCGGGTCACAGCAAACGAGCCCCATCGATGCCGCGAGATCGGCGGCGTAGGCCGAAGCCTCCTCGGCCATGCTGTACCGCATCGGGAAGTAGATGAACGGCCCGGACGCCTCGCCGATCAACGGCCCCGTCGACCAAGGGGAGGTGTCCTCCTCGTCCTCCGTGAGATCCACCCACCGCGCCAAGAGCCCAGCAACGTACTCCGCGATACGCGGTGAGTGTGGAAACTCTTCCTCCGTGTCGATGTAGCGGTCGTACATCTGCGCGAGGACCTCGCCCGCGATCACATCGTCAGTGGGCTTGCTGCCTTCCCACACCGCCAGGTCGTAACTCATGGCCGAACTGTGCCACGCCCTACTGACAGCACCCGCTGGCGTCGACCAGCAGGCCAGCCGCACCAGACGTCCGACGGCGCTGTTACGTTCCGTCCCATGACCGCATCAGACGACCTGCTCCGCCGGGCCTTCCCTTGCCACCGCGCTCGCCCGGCCTGGCGATTTCGACGTCGAGCGCCGGGATCCCGTTGAGGACCTTGCCCTTCCCACCGGGATCCCCCTACACCCGATAGCCGGCTGCGGAGCCGGCGGCACATACTTCCTGTGCGGGGAAGCCAGGGCCGAGGAAAGGCCCGTCCTGTACGCCGACTCGGAGGGCCAGGCCACTCTGATCGGCGCCGACCTCGTCGAGGCCATCACACTCATCGTGGTGCTGCCCTTCTGGCGCGACCTGGCGAAGGGCTTCACGATCAGCGAGCTGGGGGCGGACATCCGCGCCCACCGCCCCGACTTCAACACCAAGCGCGATCGCCTCCTGCACGCCCTCGGACTCGCCCCTGCCTCCGAGGAAGATGCCGCCTCTCGGCTCTTGGCCGTCGCCGCACGCACGACCCCGGACTACGTACCGCTCGTTCCGGACGACAACCACCTGCCGTACGAACCTCTCTTCGAGGACTGCGACAGTTAGCGGAACGCAGCCCCGTGTTCCGCATGACGCCCTCTGGCCTTGGAATGCGCTCCTCGCTCGGCCCAGACACGGGGCGGCGCTCGAAGGAAACAAGGCCAAGGTCCCAGGCTCGCTGGCAGACCGGACCGCCAGAGGACCGAGATGCCTGCGCCGCGGTCAGTTGGCGTGCCAAACTGAGCGCATGGCCGAACTCGACTCACAGCCCAAGTCTATTCAGTCCATCTACGCCTGGTATAGCGAGGACAAGATTTGGGTCAATCGCCGATATCAGCGGAAGCTCGTATGGACCCTAGAAGAGAAACAGCGGCTGATTGAGTCTGTGCTCAAGAGGTATCCGATCCCCGCTATCTTGCTGGCCGAGCGGGAAGGCGGGGAGTACGAGGTAATCGACGGACTGCAGCGGCTTCACACCATCGTCTCTTTCATCGAAACAGGATTCTCGACGATCGATGACAGGTATTTCGATGTCGCCCAGTTCGTTACAGCAAAGACGCGCGCTTCGGAAGAGAAGGTATTCTCCGTAACGGACGGTACCACCCTCTCAGCTCGCGAGGTGGGGACGCTCCTCGACTATTCGCTTGCGATCTCGGTCATGCGTGGCGCCACGGATGACGAAATCGACGATGTGTTCGCACGCATCAATACTTACGGACACCAGCTGAGCGATCAGGAACGCAGGCAGTCGGGAGTGCGGGATGAATTTTCGGCGCTTGTGCGTGAACTCTCTTGCGACATCCGCGGAGACGCTTCGAGCGACATCCTCAGCCTAGACAAGATGCCGTCCATCAGTATTGATCTACCCAAGACAAAGCATGGGTATGAGGTTGCAGCCGAAGATGTCTTCTGGGTTGAGCAGGGAATCCTGCGATCCACCGACCTTCGAGACTCGATGGACGAACAATGCGTTGCAGATATCGCGGCCTCCATCATTGGCGGCAGTCTCGTTGAGAGATCCAAGGTCGCACTCGACGAGATCTACCAGACGGGATCGGAGGATAACCAGCGAATCATCCGGGCGCTGGACAGCTACGGGGCCGACAGGTACGCGGCAGAATTCAAGCTGTGCATCGACGAGATTGACGCAGTCTGCACCGAGGGAAGCGATCAGAAGCTGCGGGGGATCATTTTCTCCAAGAAGAACACGAACCCCTTCCCCGCAGTATTCGCCGTGCTCTTTGTCGCATTTCACGAACTTCTCATCGGCGAGAACAAGAAAATCGCGAGCTACAAGGGGGTAAAATCTGCCATCACGGACCTCGATAGGCGCATCGAAACAAGCCGCGCCTCGACATCCCCCGACGAACGCCGTAGAAACGTGGACACCATCAAGGGTCTAATTCGCCCTCATTTCATCGATAGCGAGCCTCGGGATATATACGGCGATCACACGACGACGGACATCGATGCTGCGATCAGGCGCTCAGAAATCGAGGCACCACACTACGAACTGAAGCAAGGGATGCTTCGGCTCTACGGTGACCGTGAAATCGACCAGACCGTATTCGATAAGGTAATTCGCACAATCTGCGCCATCGCCAATAACGGCAAGGACCGGGCCGGAACGATCCTCATTGGTGTCGCAGATAAAGAGGCCGACGCGAAGAGGGTACATTCGCTCGACGGCGTGGAAGGCCGCAAGGTAGGCCACCGCATCGTTGTCGGAGTACACAGGGAAGCGAAGGTGCTCGGCGAGACGCCAGAAAGATACTTCGGCCGCTGGAAAGACGCTATTCGCTCCTCAGGGCTATCCCAGGGCCTTAGAGGATGTCTCACGTGGCACACGGCTGATGCGGCATCATGATCGGTCGTGAGCGCTGACTTGTCTCAGCGGCTGGTGCCTGACGAACTGTGGGAACTGGTCGCCCCGTTGCTGCCGCCGTTCGCCGCTCGTCCACAGGGTGGCGGGACCGCGCCGTGTGACGAACGGGCCGTATTCACGGCAGTGGTGTACGTGCTGACCAGCGGTTGTGCCTGGCGGTATCTACCGCCGACGTTCGGGACGTCCCCAGCGACGGCGCATCGCCGGTTCACGGTATGGACCGAGGCGGGCCTGTGGCGTCGGCTGCACCGGGCGGTCCTGGACGAACTCGGCGCCAGGGGCGAGGTGGACTGGACGTCGGCGATCATCGACGCGGCGTCCGTCCGCGCGAAAAGGGGGGCTCGCTGACCGGGCCTAACCCGGTCGATCGCGGCAAGAAGGGCAGCAAGCTGCACGTCCTGTCCGACGCCCAGGGCATCCCGTTGGCCCTCGCGGTGTCCGGGGCGAACCTGCACGACAGCCAGGCATTGAAGCCGCTGATCCTCGCAATACCCGCCATACGCTCCCGGCGCGGACCACGCCGACGGCGGCCGGTCAAGGTCCGCGCGGACAAGGCGTACTACTCCGCCGATCACCTGGCCTGGCTCCGCGGCCGGGGCCTGATCCCGCGGATAGCCCGACCGGGCATCGAGTCCGGCGAGCGGCTCGGCCGCCATCGCTGGAAGATCGAGCGATCGATCTCCTGGCTGTTCGGCTACCGCCGGCTCACCGTCCGATACGAACGTACGAGCAGTCACTTCCTGGCCTTCCTCGGCCTCGCCGCGGCCCTGACCTGCTACAGGAAACTCGCAAAACTCGCCACGTGAGACATCCTCTTAAGGACAGCGTTCTCGCCAGCTTGTCTCATTCCGATTACTACGGACTCGGTGTGATCGTTATCCGAATTCCCGAGCAGCAGGAGGTATCCCTCCTCGACGGCAAGATGTTCATCAGGGAGGGCGACGACACTGCAGAGGTGACCGAGGTCTCTAGGATGCTTGAAATCGGCAAGCGATTCACCGCAGGGTAGCTACACCATGCGCAAGCGTAGAAGCAGAATTTAAGCGGGGGGGCAACTAGGCTAACCTCGCCGGGCGTCGCCCTCTGTGTTCCAGCCCCGTAACCGACGCTGGAACACAGAGGGACACTCAAGGAGCCGCTCCTGCTGGCGCGGGCAAAAAATCCTGAGACCCTGGGTCAAAGGTGAATCAGCGTAATTCTCATGCTGGCGCCCAGCCGTCCAAGGAAACCTCGGAGCCGTTGTTAATGTACTGGTGGAGTGCGCTGGCGGTGGTGTCCACGAAGTTCTCGGGAATGGCGTCGGCGTCGACCCAGCGGACCTGGGAGTGCTTGCGGGGTTCGCGGTTTTCGGGTTCGCCAGTCCATTCGTGGGCGGCGAAGACGACCGTGAGGAAGCCGTTGGGGGCTTCGACACCCCAGGCGCCGTGGATGATGTGGGCGACCTTGAGGGACTCGGGCTTCACCGTGAGGCCGGTCTCCTCGTAGAGCTCACGGACCGCGGTTTCGGTGATGGGCTCGCCCGGCTCGCTCTTGCCGACGGGGAGGTCCCACATGCCCTGGGCGAACTTGGCGTTTTCGCTGCGCTGGAGGAGGACGACGCGGTTGGTCGCCTTGTCGTGGACGATGACGGCGGCGACCAGCAGGGTCATCGATTCGAGCGCCGGCTTGAGGGCCTTCGGCTGGTCGTCGGTCTGCTGGGTCACAGTGTTCCCTTCGTCGAGCGGGTTGTTGGGCATGTTAGGCGAGGGCCTCGCGGGCGCGGCGGGCCAGATCGGCGGCACCGGGAACGCGGCGGCGCTGGTAGACCGCGAGCGTGGAGCGGATTGAGGTGATCGCCTTGCGGGTGCGGTCGGAGGTCATGCCCTCCATCAGGACGAGGGCCTGTGTCCATGCGGCGACCGCTTCGTCGGCTCGGGCCTGGGCGGCGAGGCTGTCGCCGAGGTCGGCGTGGGTAAGGGCGTGGACGCGCTTGTACTTCTCCGGGTCCCAGCGGGTGAGGGCGTCGCGGTGCTGATGCTCGGTACCGATGTGGTCGGCGAGATCGGTCAGGGTGCGTGCGGTATGGCTGGCCACGGTGCCGGCGGCGGGGCCGCTCACGCGGGAGTAGCTGGGCTGGGGACCATCGTCTCGTAGGAGGGCGTCCTCGGCAGCGAGCAGGGCGCGCGCGGCCAAGGGGTGCCCATCGACGGCTGCGTAGGCGCGGGCGTGGGTGATGTGGAGGAGAGCCTCGGTCTGGCCGTCGACGTGGCCGAGACCTGTGCGGAGCG
Source organism: Streptomyces sp. WZ.A104 (assembly GCF_002382885.1). GTDB lineage: Bacteria > Actinomycetota > Actinomycetes > Streptomycetales > Streptomycetaceae > Streptomyces. The sequence continues at coordinate 40,022 of NZ_NWVL01000022.1, read as the reverse complement.
CGCCTTCGACGAGGTCGACGCAATGGTGGGGCTGCTTGAGGCTGAGGGCCTGGTGGGCGAGGGCACGCATCATCCAGGCGGCGTGGCCGTGGGGGTCGGCTTCGCAGGCGAGCTTGTAGCCGACCTGGTAGTAGCGCTGGGCGGCGCCTTCTTGGCCGAGGTCGTGGTGCTTCCACCCTGCGAGGTAGGCGAGTTCGGCGACGGCGCCGAAGGCGGCCCGGCGTAAGGCTTCGCTGGGGAAGCGTCCGCGCAGCATGGGGGCGGCGGTGTCGGCGAGGTACGCGGTGACGGTGGTCAGGCCATGGCCGCCGCCGAGGCGCTCGTCGGCGGCGCTGAAGGCCGCGGTGATCTGCCGTACGACGTCCACATCCTCCGTCCCGACCATGGACGTGCCGGTGCGGGCGCGGAGCATGCGGGCAGTGGCGTCGTGGTCGTATCCGAGCGGCATGGCGACGCCGGCGGTGGTGAAGGCCGCGATGGCGAGGAAGCGGCGGCGCTCGACGTCGGCCCGGCCCAGGTCGGTGGCGGCGAGGACAGGGTCGGATTCCGCCGACGCTTCGTCATCGCTGGTCTGGAGGCTGATCTCGGTCTGGGTCACCGTGCGCCCCGCTCGGCGGGACAGCGCCTCGGCCAGGTACTGACCTACCCGGCCCGACGGGGCGCGGGTGCCGTTCACCCAGTGCGAGATGGCCGACTTGTTGGTCTGGAGGATCTCGCCGTTCTCGGCCGCGATGCGCCGCACGTCTCGGGCGAGGGCCTCGTAGGTGCAGCCGACCGCCGCGATGACGTCGCGCAGACGGGAGTTGGGAACTCTCGGCGCCGCCACGATCGCCTCCACTCCGGAGCTGTAAACCGCGTATACCGCTTCAACTGCCTTCCACCGTACCCACTGAGCGTGACCACCGGTTCACTTATCAGCAGCCGCCCGGAACGGCACGACCGTGATCCAGGCTCCCCCTTGGTCCGGGCGGCACCCCGAAGTTCCGTACGCCCACACCGGGCTCGGGCATTCCTGTGCCCGAGCCCGGCCAATCAGAGACGGAGACACGGTGACCACCATCGACACCACGGCCATCACGGTCGAGCTGCCCGAGGCGTTCGACCCGCGCTGGAGCCGCCTGCCCGGCATTCAGGTCGACGGCCGGCGCATCACGATCGACCCGGCCGAGTACTTCTTCCGCTTCGAGTCGAGCACCTGGCTCGTCGCCGACTGGGAGCTGGTCAAGGCCCAGCTCCTGGAGGCGGACGAGACGACCGAGAGCGCGGTCGAGCAGCTCGCGCTCGACTTCATCAAGCAGCACGGTGAGTCGACCTCCGACGCAGCCCGCGTCGTGGCCACCGCGTACGAGGTGTACGCGTACCTCTTCCGCGACGAGCACCTGGCCGGCCTCGGCCTGCCGCAGATCACCGCCGACCACCTGCGGATGCTCCGCGAGGCGGCTACGCTTATGGCGCTCAACAAGGTCGAGCTGGACGGGTACATTTCTAACGTCGGCCCGTGCTGGTTCTTCCCCGCCGCCACCTCCGTCGTCTTCGACCTGGACGACGAGACGGGCGGGATGCTCGACGAGGTCTACCACGGCGGCTGGTTCAACGAGCACCGCCGGATCGAGTCCATCAAGGCCCACGCCGCCCTCGGCGGCCGGCTCGTGCACGGCTGCCAGTCCGTGCCGGACCAGTCCGGCGGCGTCGTCGCGCCCTACGGTGCCTCGATGGCGAACTTCCGCGACGACCTCGCCGCGTTCAAGGCGGGCTGGATCGAGCAGGTCTACGCCCACCGCGTGAACCCCGCCGCGTAACCCATCCGATCAGGCTTCCGGGGCGGGCCGGCATCCCTCGCCCGCCCCGGACGCCACCGTCCCCCGGAGCCCTCACGTGACCACGAATCCCAGCACCGAACTCCTCGACAACCTGCTCACCGCGACCGGCCAGACCACCGCCGCACGGGAGGAGGTACGCGTGTGGTCCATGTCCGGCGTCGAGCGCGTGGCCTTCCCCGACGGCTCCACGGCCATCTTCAAGTACGCCAAGAAGCCCTTCGACAGCGAGGACCAGGCCCTCCGCCTGGCCCACACCCTCGGCGTACCCGTCCCCCAGGTCCACGCCTCCGCCGTCCTGGACGGCTGGCTCGGCATGCTCATGGAGGACCTCGGACCGTCCGTCCGCGAGGCCGACGACCTCGACGGCGTCGCCGCGGCCGTGATCCTGCACGGCACCCGTACGGCTCCGCCCTTGCCCGTTCTCGGCCAGGAGCGGCTGCGGACGCTCCCGGCCCGGGCGCTGGAGCACCTCGAACGGCTGCGCAAGGCCGACCGGTGGCAGGATGCCGACGACGTCGAGGACGCGCTCGACCGGATCGCCCAGGCCGCCGAGGCTCGCTCGGCCGGAGCGACGCTGGAGCCGTTCGGCTGGGTGCACTCCGAGTTCCACCCCACCAGCCTCCACATCGGCGAGCGCGGCTGGCGGCTGCTCGACTTCGCCCGCACCTTCACCGGCCCCGGCCTGCTCGACCTCGCCAGCTGGCACGGCACCATCGAGCCCCCGCACCCCGTGCGCCTGCGCGTCTTCCTGGAGCAGTACGTCACCGCCGGCGGCACCCCCGACGCCCTCGCCCCGCGCGGAGGGCTCACCGCCGAGAACTGGGCCCTGGGCTGGCACCGCATGTGGGCCGTCGAGTGGTTCATGGAGCAGTCCATCCGCTGGATCGACGCCCCGGCCACCGACCCCGCCTACACCAAGGCCGTCCGCCGCCACCTCACCGACGTCCTCCACCTCCTGGAGATCTGACGTGCTCGCCCAGGCATCCCCCTGGCACGCCCACGCCGCCCAGCGCACCGCCGCCGGCCTCGCCGAACCCCTCTCCGTACCCGCACGGATGGAATGGACCACGAGACCCGGCCAGGGGCCCGGAGCTGACGTCCTCGGCCCCGACCTGCGCGGCAAGCGACTCCTGGAACTCGGCTGCGGCCCCGGCCACAACGCCGCCCACCTCGCCACCCGCCACGGAGCCCACGTCACCGGCGTCGACCTGGTCGGCCTCCAGGTCCGCCGCGCCCGCTCCCACTACGGACGGCTGAACAACCTCACCTTCGTCGCCGGCCACGCCCTGCACTACCTGCACACCTCCGACGAGCAGTTCGACGCGATCTACTCCGTCTTCGGAGCCATCGGTCTCGTCGCCCCCGAGCTCCTGCTCCCGGTCATTGCCCAGCGCCTCACGCCCGGCCGGGTGCTCGCCTTCTCCGTCCCGCACCCGCAGCGTGGCGGCCGAAGCCCCTCCGGCGACGACCGGCCCCGCCGCGACTTCGTCACCCTGCCCGACCGCACTCGGCTCCCCATCACCCGATGGGAGTTCGATACCGACCGTTGGGAGAGGCACCTCAGCCGGGCGGGCTTCTGGCTCACTTCGGCCCAGGAGTTCCACGACCCCCGCATGGGCCACTGGCCCACCACCCTGCTGATCCGCGCCCGCAAGCTCTGACCAGCCATTCGCCCCGGCTTACCTTGGAGGAACCGATGCGCCCGCCCTATCTGCTCCTCGACATCGACGGCGTCCTCATACCCTTTCCCAACGCCGACGGCTCGACCCCGGCCACCCACGCCCGCCACGACGTCGTCCCCGCCGGCCGCAGCGCCGACAACCCGATCACCGTCTGGCTCAACCCCAACCACGGCCGCCTGCTCATGAACGTCATCCGCACCGGCCTGGTCACCCCGATCTGGTGCACCAGCTGGCGCCAGGACGCCACCACCCTCATCGGCCCGCTCCTTGGCCTTCCAACCCTGCCGTACGTCGATCTTCCGCGTCCGCAGATCACCACCAGCCACCCCAACGGCTACCTGTGGAAGCGCGACCACGTCGACGCCTGGCTCGGCGACGCCCCCGCCGTCTGGATCGACGACGACTTCACCGGTCTCGACCACGCCTGGGCGGAGGAGCGCACCGCCCGCGGAACGGCGACCCTCCTCGTACAGCCCGACCCACACCTCGGGCTTCAGCCCGACCACCTGACCGAGGTGACGAAGTGGGTCGCGCAGGTACCCACAGTCCGAGCCGCCTGACGACTGATGCCCTCGCTGCTACGGGCAGCGAGGGCATCAGGGTGCGTTGTTGGGTCTGACTACCGGGGTGCCTTTGGAGTCGGGATCCAACTCAGGCGGTGCCGACTGCCCTGCCGGACCTACGGATCGGCTGGCCGAGAAGCTTCTCTACCTCCGCGGATGCGGCGTCGAGGAGTTCCTGACCGAACAGACAGAGGGACTCTTCCCAGGGGTGCCCAAAACTGCCTATACGGAAGTCTTCCGAGAGGCAGATGTAGTAATCCCCGTCGGGGTACGGACTCAAAGGCCATGCCGGCTGCCCAGGGTCACCGACGCCCTGCGGTGCGAAGCGATACGACGTGTGCTGCCAGTCGAGCGCGAGCAGCGTTCCGCTCGGGCCAATGCAGGAAGTCAGCCCCTGCTCGACCACCTCGACCAGGCGGTCCAAACGCTCGTATTCAGGGTCGTCGTCAAGCGCGGCAAGGCTCCAGGTAACCGATGCGACGGGCTCCTTGATGGCTGGCCACTTGAAAGAACTCGTACTCGGCTGGAACTTGAACTCGTCGTAGAAGCGGTCCCAAACGCGTCGATACTCGGCCTCAAGCAGCTCGACCACGGGACTCTCCATCATGGCCCGATCCTATCGAGTCGCCCGTGTGAGGATCGGAGATAGATCCTTTACGAAACCTCGAACCCCCTCCACTCCGGCCATCAAGGCATTCCGTGAGAGGTGGGGCACGGCCTGATAGCCTGCGATCTTCGCCGGTCACCCGGTCGGAGTCCCCCGGCAGGTCTTCATGTCTTGCTCTGAGCAGCTCATGACAGCTCTCGATGCCCTGGACCACACCTTCGCCTCAGAAGATCCCTTCCTCGTCACAGGGTGCACGTACTGCTACGTCGAGAAAGACTTCGCCGAACTCTCCGGGCCACTGCACCTCATAGCCGACGACCTTGTCTCCTCCGTTGCCGCAGAGGTACCTGATCATTGGGGAGACTTCCCTCGTCTCTATCGCCGCCTCGTCCCGCGCATCATTCGCCCACTCGTCACTGGCCAGCTCCACGTCGACGAGGAGCTCATCGCCTCCCGCCTGGTTCAGGCGGGCTGGACTACCTGGGACTTGCCCCTGACCGAGGCCCTACGGGACGTCTGGTCCGCTTGGTGGCAGAGCACGCTGCATACCCACCCCAGCCCCGTGCCCGTCAGGGATTCCCTCAGCCTCATCACCGTGGCCACCAACAGCATGCGTCCTTGGCTGGACACATGGACCGCGACCAATACCCCAGCCGCCGACGCGCACTTGGCAGACCTCGTTAACGACGTGATGTTCGAGTTCGAGATCACCGACTTGCGCATGGGCTTCTACGATGAGTACGACGCCGCTGCCGAGCTGCTGGGCTGGCTTCTCACCGAAGTGCGCGATCGTGTCGTCGACACACGTCTCGACGACCCCTTCCTCTCTGAGCACCTTCAGGCAACCGCTCAGCGCTCCAGCTGATCTGGTACGCCATCCGGACTGAACTGAAAGCCCCGTCTCCGCAGGGTTGGGCGTTCCCCGAGGAAGCACTTGCGATGTTCCCTCGGGGAACATGTCGCACCAGGGGGCTGTGTCGGCCTTCGCCTGCTGGACCCTTCGTCGGGAATCTGGCTGGGAGAAACCGGGTCAGCGGTGCCGACTACGCTCTTCGGGCCTCGTAGCCACTGGCGTGGCCGGAGGATGCGGCGTGGCAGACCTGGCCGATGTGCGGCTGATGGTGCTTCGGCTGCGAGCGGCTTGCGTCCGCCTGTTCGGCTGAGCGGTGATGCGCCAGTTGAGGACCTCGGCGGGGCGCTCCGCGCTGTCGAGTTCCCGCTGGGCGCCCACCTTTGCCAGAAGACGTCGGGGATTGTGGCCGGCGGTCTCGGCGTGGGCGAGGGTGGTGGTCAGGGCGGTCCAAGTGGGGTCGGCGAGGATCCGGTCGGCGTGGTTGGGGAGGGCCGCGCGCACGTCTTGCTCGTAGCGGCGGGCGGTTGCGGCTCGTGGTGCGCGACGGGTCAGGTCAGCCAGGACGGGTGCGGCGACCTGTTGGTAGCCCGCCTGGAGGTGGCGGAGGGCTTCCTCGGCCGCAGCGGCCTGCTGTTCGTGGCCGCGCTGCTCGTGCCACGTGGCGGCGGCGCGGGCCAGGTGCACGGTGGCGAAGAGTAGGGCGATGGCGAATCCGCCCGGCTCGCCGGAGGCGTAGGCGAGTTCCTTGGCGGCCTTGCGCAGGGCGGTGGCGGCCTGGTGGTCGGCGCGGGTGGCGGAGCGGCGGGCGCGGTTGAACGCCATGGCTGCCGACCGCAGTTCCGCCCTGTGTGGGCCGGTCGTGGCGCTGGCGATGTTGTACAGGGCGTCGCCGAAGGCGGCCAGGTGGCCCTGGGCGGCGGCATCGTCATCGGAGTCGAGGACAGTGCGGGCCGCGTGGATGGCGGTGGTGGTGTGGCGCCATGGGTCGGCGGGGTCCACCACATGCCGGGGGCGGTCGGCCAACTTCTGGTCGGGAAGGCGTTCGCGTAGGCGGTTGATGGAGAGGTCGGGGGCGAGTTTGGAGCCGCCGTACCAGACGGGTTCGCCAGCCGCGTTGGTGTCGCCAGGTGCGGCGAGGCTGTAGCCGATCACGTCGCCGGTCTCGGGGCCGAGGCGCGTCTTGACCTTGATGCCGAGGGACTGCAGCACGGTGAAGTAGTCGGCTTCGGTCCGTACGGCGGCAGCGACCGCGTACGCCTGCTCGCGCAGCCACTGCCGTGCCGTGACCGTCTGGCCCTGGCGTTCCGCCTTGGCGCGTTCAGCGCCGGTGGGAGTGCGGGGCGCGGTGAGGTCGCCGGACTTCAGGCGGCGTAGGCCGAACTCGGCTTCAATCTTGCGGCACTCGGCTTGGGCGCGCTGTCCGTCGCGGTTGGTGCGCGGGCGGCGCCCGTCGGCGCGGACGGTGGTGGCCATGATGTGGATGTGGTCGTCGGCGTGGCGCACGGCGATCCATCGGCATGCCTTATCGTCGCCTTCGGGGGCGATGCCGGTGGCGTGGACGATGCGGCGGGCGACCTCGGCCCACTCGGCGTCGGTGAGGTAGCGGTCGCCGGGCGCGGTACGGACCGGGCAGTGCCAGACGTGCTGAGGTGGTTTCCTGCCGCCCAGCTCGCGGGTGCGCAGGTCGACGTGGTGGTCGAGGCGCTTGGCGAGCTGGGAGTAGGTGGCTGCCGGGTCACGGCCCGGGTCCGGGGCGCCGGCCATGTCCCAGGCGGCGACGATGTGAGGGTCGGTGTGTTCGTCGCGGCGGCCGGGGCCGAAGAGGTAGACGATCAGTCCGCGGGAGTCGGAGCCGGTGGAGACGTCAGGAACCATGCGCGGTGCCTTCCGCCAGAAGCTGGTCGATCAGTCGGTAGCTGCTCTCGGCTGCTTGCTCGACGCGGTCCAGCACCGCCTCGGCACGATCGGGCACTGTTCCTCGGTGGATGGCTGCGCTGATCTGGTTGAGGTTGCCGCCGATGCGGTTCAGCGCGACCGTCTGCGCCTCGACGGCCTCGATCAGCGGGCGGACCGGGTCGTCCTCCGGGCTACCGACCAGCCCCGCCTTGCCCAGGGCGACGGCCAAGGCGGCGTCCCCGACGAATCCGGCGAACTTCTGACCGCGCTGGTGAGCGGCAGCGCTGATCACACGGACGGCAGTCCGTGTGAAGCGGATGGTCTTCTCCTGGTCGCGCTTCTCCACGGTGCGCTTGCGGTTCATCAGCGCGGGCAGGACGGGGGCGTCGAGATCCCGCCAGGAGGGCTGCTCGACAGGCGGCGGGATATCGGTCTGCGGCTGAGTGCTCGGGGCGACGGAGTTGGCTGCGGGCAGGCAGCTGGTCTCGGCTGTGCCCTTCTCCGGCTCGGGCGCCCCCTGGCGCTCGGCCTTCTCCTCCGCCACCCCCGGGGCGGGGGCAAGCGCGGACGAAGCATCGTTAGAGGCTCGTTCGCTCCAGCTTGCTGCTGATCGGCGGGTCAGGCCGAAGAATCCCTTGCGGCGGCGGGTGGGGGAGTTGTCAGTGCTCGTGTCGGGCATGGTGGCGCTCCGGTGGTCGTGTGCGGTGGGGCTTCGTCACGTCCGTTGCAACCGTCCCGTAGCTGGTCAGGACAGGTACGGAGAAGGTCGAAGGTACGGAGTGATCCGTATCGGCAAGGAACTCCGTCCCCGCGCTGACCTGCGCGGGGACGGATGCGACGGATTGATACGGAGCTGGTGTCAGCGAGTGGGCCTGGGGCCTGCAGGCCCGCCGGGAGGACCGATGGGCAACGTCCCCGACGGAGGGGCCGGCGGCTTGCCCTGGGGTCGACGTGCGAGCGCGGCCTCGCCGGTTGCGGGTGCCGGTGGGGCGGGGTCGGGGCAGTAGCGGGCCCAGACGTCGACGAACTGGTTGCGGGCGTACGCCTTCGCCTGCCTGCCGTTCTCGAAGCGGTGGTTGGCCGGGCTGACGCCGAAGTCGCGCAGCAGGTTGGCCAGGTGGTAGGCGTTCAGACCCTTCGTCCCGTACTCGGCCCACGGCGCCTCTGCGTCCTGGATGAGGGCGGCGAGCAGGTCGTGGCTGCGCAGTGCCTCCACGTCGCCGTGTTGCTCAAAGACACGGCGGATGTCCCGGAGCAACCGGGTCTTCAACGTCGTCTGCTCGTCCTGGACCAGCTCGGTGCGGGTCATCGACAGGCAGGCGGCGCGGGCCAGGGCGGGCCAGTGGCCGCCGGCCAGGTCGGCGACGATGACCAGCGGCTCCCAGGTGTCCGCGGCTCGGTCTTCGACCGGCATCCGTGGCACCAGCCGGTGCGCTGCCCCGCGCAGTGGGGTCAGCCACGCGGCCAGTCGGTCGCGCAGCGCGTTCAGTTCCGGGACGGAGTGCCGGGAGCGGAAGGGAGTGACCTTCTCGCCGGGCTTGCGCTTCTGCATGCGGAGCAAGACGGCGCGGTCCATGATCGTGTCCGGCAGGTCGCCGATGCCTGCCAGCGCCGCCATGGCGAAGGTCGGGAACGCGGTCGGCTTGTGCTCCGGGCCGGAGATCCGCCAGGCGGGGCGGTTGCGCTGGTGTCCGGCGTTCAGCAGGCCGCGCAGGTCCTCCTTGTCGCCGGCCTTGGGGCCGAAGATGGTGTCGGCCTCGTCCACCAGCAGTGTCGGCGGGTCCTCGCCGATGATCCGGAAGACCACCGCCGACGAGGTGTTCACCGTCATCATCGGCCGGGACACGGTCTCGTGGAGCACGTCCAGGACACGGGACTTGCCGCAGCCCTTGGTCGGCCCCACCACCGCCAGACGCGGAGCGTGCTGGAGGGCGGGCTGGATGTGGGAGGCCGCCACCCACAGGGTGACCGCGGTCAGGGCCTCCTCGCTCGGCAACACCACGTAGCGGCCGATCGCGGCGCGCAGCTCGTCCAGTACGACGGTCCCGTCCTGGTCCCGGTCCGCCGAGAAGCCAGCACGCTCGCGCTCCTCGGTCCCCGGTCCGGGTTCGGGGACCGTCCCCGGAGCACCGTGGTGACTCTGGTCAACCCGGACCGACGGTCCGGGTTCCCCGGCCGACCGACCAGAACTCTCCGTCCGGTCCTCGGCTTCCGGACCGGGTGCATGGTCCGGGTTCCCGATCCGGTCTGTCAGGCCGCTGAGCTGCGCGTTCTCCGCCGGTCCGGGTTCCTGGTCCGGGTTGCCCGGAACTTCGGTCCGGGTTTCGGTCGCGGACCGGTCCGGTCCCGGACCGACCGGACCAGCGGCACGGTCCGGTCGGTCGCCGGTCCCCGGAAAGGCGGGCCTGCCGTCCGCTCGATCTTGACCGAGCCACGGGATGCCCTGGCCGGGGACCGCAGCGATCGGCCAGACGACCTTGTGGGATGTGTTCGAGGTGGAGGGGGACGTAGAGTCCTCCATCGACGTTCCTTTCAGGTGAGGGGCGGGACGGGCAAGGTCCCGCCCCTCACCGGTTCGTTCGTTCAGGGATGGGCGACGTGCAGGGGAATCTCCGGCCCTCGGCGTTGGCGCGCCGGGGGCCGTTGCTGTGTCCGGGGCTGTCGGCGGCTCATGAGGCCAGGCCCCACTCGTCTCGGCCGTCGATCAGCGTGCGCTCGTAGCGCAGCAGCTCGGCCTCGGGGTAGAGCACCCTCTTGCCGACCTTGATGCCACGCGGCCCCTTTCCGATGTGGCGCCAGTAGCGGACGGTGCTCTCGGCAGTGCGGTAGCGCTCGGCGACCTCGGCGGTGGTCAGGTATCGCATGCATTCCCATTCGGCTAGGCAGCGATTCGATCTGCATAAAGTTGTACCCCAGGATCGGCGGTTACCCAAATCGAGAAGTCCATGTTTCAATTGGGATAGCGACGGTGACGATGGAGGCGTGATGGCAGGCGACAGGCCCGAGGGCGGCGAGGTGCCGCTGCTCTACAGCGAGGGAAACGTGGCCGCGCGCGTGGCCCTGGAGCGCGAAGTCAGAGGGTGGAGCACGACCGAGCTGGCGGAGCGGGTGACCAGAGCCGGCGTCAAGATGAACCAGACTGCGGTCTGGCGCATCGAGAACGGCACGCCCCGCCGCCGCATCAACCTCGACGAGGCCCTCGCCTTCTCCCGCGTCTTCGAGCTCCCCCTCGAAGAGCTGATGTCCCCGCCTCTGGAGGGGCTCGACATCGACGGCCGGCGCCTCGTCCAAGAGGCCGTCGAAGCGTTCTACGAGGCCCGAGACGCGCGCGACCGTCTCCATCACGCCGTGGTCGCCATCGCCGACCACATCAAGGCCCATCCCGACAGCTCGCGGGCCATCCACGAGCAGTGCCTCCGCCTCATGGGCGACGAGCGGGACGCTCGCACTCTCAGCAGCGACATCGAGGACGGTGGCCACTACTGACAACCGACACGAAGGAGAAGCCACTTGGCCAACATCCAGAAGCGCCCCAACGGCAAATGGCGAGCCCGCTACCGCGACCTCGACGGCAAGGAGCACGCCCGCCACTTCGACCGCAAGATCGACGCCCAGCGATGGATCGACGAGGTCACGGCCAGCCTGGTCACCGGCCAGTACGTCGACCCGCGGTCGGCGAAGAAGCCCTTCAAGGAGTACGCGGAGGAATGGCGGGCCATCCAGCCGCACCGGCCTTCCACTGCCAAGGCGGTGGCACAGCACCTGCGCTGCTACGTCTACCCGGCCTGGGAGAAGCGGGCGCTCGGCGCAATCAAGCCCGGCGATGTACAGAGCTGGATCACCAGCCTGACCACCACGCACGGGCTGGCCGCCAGCACCTCACGGACGGTCTTCAACACGGTCAACGCCGTCTTCCGGGCGGCCGTCCGTGACCGGATGATCCCTCACAACCCGTGTGCCGAGGCGAAGCTGCCCTCAGTGCCCCGGAAGAAGGTCGTGCCGCTGGCCGTCGAGCAGGTACGGACGCTGTCCGAGGAGATTCCCGCCCGCTACAAGGGCCTCGTGCTGCTCGGCGCGGCCACCGGACTCCGCCCCGGTGAGCTGTTCGGCCTTCAGGCGCGTCACCTCGACCTGCTGCATGCCACAGTCTCGGTCGAGCAGCAGATCCAGCAGACCGCCAAGCACGGCGTGTACGTCTGCCCGCCCAAGACCGCTCGCTCGCATCGCACAGTCCCGCTCCCCCGCATGGCGGTGGATGCGATGAAGGCCCACCTGCGGGACTTCCCCGCCGATGGGCCCGAGGGCTGGATCTTCACGGCGCCGCAAGGCGGGCCCGTGGTCTACACGCACTTCATGGACGGAACCTGGCGGCCCGCCTGCGCCAAGGCTGGCATACCGAAGGGCACCGGACCCCACGCCCTCCGGCACCACTACGCCAGCCTGCTGATCAAACACGGCGAGTCCGTGAAGACGGTCTCCGAGCGTCTCGGCCACACCAACGCGGCCATGACGCTGAACATCTACACCCATCTGTGGCCGGACTCCGAGGAGCGGACCCGGGCCGCCGTCGACAAGGCGTACGCGGACCAGTCCGCCGATGCCCGGCCACAGGTCGACGAAGCGGCGTAGCCGCTCCCCCGCGCGCTGACCGAAGTCAGCGCGCTGCGGACTCCGTGCGGACCGGAAAGGCCGGCCAACCCGCTCCGTCGCAGGTCAGACGGCCTTTCGCCGAACGTATTAGACGTTGAAGCGGAACTCCACCACGTCCCCGTCCTGCATGACGTAGTCCTTGCCCTCCATGCGGGCCTTGCCCTTGGCACGGGCCTCGGTGACCGAGCCGGTTTCCACCAGGTCATCGAAGGAGACGATCTCCGCCTTGATGAAGCCCTTCTGGAAGTCGGTGTGGATCACACCGGCCGCCTCCGGGGCCGTGGCGCCCTTCTTGATGGTCCAGGCCCGGGCTTCCTTGGGGCCTGCCGTGAGGTAGGTCTGGAGGCCCAGGGTCTCGAAGCCGACGCGGCCGAGGGTGGCGAGGCCGGGTTCTTCCTGGCCCATGGACTGGAGCAGTTCGAGGGCCTCGTCGTCGTCCAGTTCGATCAGCTCGGACTCGATCTTGGCGTTCAGGAAGATCGCCTCGGCGGGGGCGACCAGGGCGCGCTGTTCGTTCTTGAAGTCCTCGTCGACCAGCTCGTCCTCGTCGACGTTGAAGACGTAGAGGAAAGGCTTGGTGGTGAGCAGGTGCAGCTCGTGGAGGAGCTTGCCCTTCTCGGTGCCCGCCGAGATGCCTGCGGCGAACAGGGTCTGGCCGGTCTCCAGGATCTTCTTCGCCTCCTCGACCGCGGCGAGGACCGCGACCTTCTCCTTCTGGAGGCGGGACTCCTTCGTCAGGCGCGGGACGGCCTTCTCGACGGACTGGAGGTCGGCGAGGATCAGCTCGGTGTTGATCGTCTCGATGTCGTCCTTCGGCGAGACCTTGCCGTCGACGTGGACGACGTTCTCGTCCTTGAAGGCCCGGATGACCTGGCAGATCGCGTCGGACTCGCGGATGTTCGCGAGGAACTTGTTGCCCAGGCCCTCGCCCTCCGAGGCGCCCCGGACGATGCCCGCGATGTCGACGAAGTCGACCGTCGCCGGGAGGAGCCGCTGGGAACCGAAGATCTCCGCGAGCTTGTTCAGGCGCGGGTCCGGGACTCCGACCACGCCGACGTTCGGCTCGATCGTGGCGAACGGGTAGTTGGCCGCCAGCACGTCGTTCTTGGTCAGGGCGTTGAACAGGGTCGACTTGCCGACATTCGGCAGACCGACGATTCCGATCGTGAGCGACACTTTGGCGACTTCCTGGAGTGAGGAGGGGGTCAGGGGCGTCCGGGTCCGGCTCGGCCGTTCGGGCCGGGTCCCGGAGTGGACCGATTCCCCAGTTTACGGGCCTCCCCCGCGGGCCCGAACAGTGCGGCTTTCCGGCCCCTCCCGCCGGTCCGAACAGTGCGGCCTTCCGGCCCCTCCCGCCGGTCCGAACAGTGCGGCTTTCGGCCGTGTGACATCGAACGCAACCCCAAGGTCGGCCAAAGCGCGTGTCCATCGCCTGATTCCCCCCGTCCCGCGACCTACGTTGGGCAGGTGGAGCAGCACAGGACACGTCCCCCGCAGCGCCGGCCGTCCCCGCGGGCCGCGACCGCCCCGCCCGCGCCCGGTGCGTCCGCGCCGCCTCCGCCGGGTGGTTCCTTCGGTGAGAGTTCCGCCGTCTACCGGGTGCTGGGCAGGCCCGGAGGGCGGGCACGTGCCGTGCCGCCCGTGGTCCTCGCGCTGCGGCGGTTCCCCAATCCCCGGCTCACCGGGATCGGTGCCGGACTGTTCGCCGCCCTCACCATGTTCGTGCTCGCCTGTATCGACCGGTTGCTCTTCGGCGGCTCCGAGCTTGTGTACGGACTCCTCTTCCTGCCCGTGAGCGCGCTGACCGCGCTCTGGGTCAGGCCCGCCGACCTGGTCACCGCCCCGATCAGCGTGCCCATCGCCTTCGCCGTCGGCATCTTCCCGATCTCCGGGGGCTCCGACGGCTTCGGCGGGCAGGCCATGGGCCTGGTGACCGCCCTCGCCGTCCACGCCGGCTGGCTGTACGGAGGAACCCTCGTCGCGGGCCTCATCGCCTCCGTACGCAAGGTGCGGCAGATGCGTGCCCGGCGGCGGTATCTGCTCTCCCAGAGGTGGGGCGGCGAGCCGGGGAGAGCTCCCCGTGCTGCCTCTGCCGGCGCCGGTACGGCCGCCACCGCGGCTGCCACCGCTGGTGCGGTCGGTGGTGCTCGTGCCGGTGCCTCCAAGCCCGTACGCGCCGGGGCGGGGCCGACCTCACGCCGTTCCCAGCGGGGCTGACTGCGGTGTCCGCGCGGCTCTGAGACCCAAGTGGTCCCTGCCTCAGGTCCCTGTCCGAGGTCCCTGCCTCAGGTCCCTGCCTCGTTGTCCGTGCGGCGGCGTTGTCCGTGCGGCGGCTCCGGGGTTCCCACGTGACCATCTCCGTACGGTCCGAGGGGCCCTGCCGCGGCCCCTCACCTGCCTCAGGGCCGCCCGTGCGCCGTGCCCGCCGCCGCCATCGCCGCTCCCACGATCCCCGCGTTGTTCTGCAGCTGCGCCGGCACCATCTCCGCCCGCACCTTCTCGATCAGCGGCAGGAACTTCTCCGCCTTGCGGCTCACGCCGCCGCCGATGATGAACAGCTCGGGCGAGAACAGCATCTCCACATGGCGCAGGTACTTCTGGACCCGGTGCGCCCAGTGCTGCCAGCTCAGGTCCTCGTCCTCCTTGGCCTTCGTGGAGGCGTGCTTCTCCGCGTCGTGGCCGTTCAGCTCCAGGTGGCCCAGTTCGGTGTTGGGGACGAGGGCGCCGTCGGTGAAGACCGCGCTGCCGATGCCCGTGCCGAACGTCAGCACGATGACCGTGCCCTTACGGCCCTTGCCCGCGCCGAAGGTCATCTCGGCGACCCCGGCCGCGTCCGCGTCGTTCAGGATCGTGACGGGCTGCCCGATGCGCTCGCCCAGCAGCGTGCGGGCGTCCGTGTCGATCCAGCCCTTGTCGACATTGGCCGCGGTGCGGGTGACCCCGTCCGTGACCACCCCCGGGAACGTGATGCCGATGGGGCCCGACCAGTCGAAGTGACCGACCACCTCGGCCACGCAGTCGGCCACGCCCTTGGGCGTGGCCGGGTGCGGTGTCAGCACTTTGTGGCGTTCCCGCGCCAAGTCTCCGCGGTCCAGGTCCACGGGAGCGCCCTTGATCCCGGATCCGCCGATGTCCACGCCGAAGATCTCCATGGAATCCACCGTACGGGCAGGCCGGGCCCCTTGCCCGGCTACTCGGCGGAAAGGGCGGCTGCCTCGGCGCGCAGGTCGCGGCGGAGCTCCTTGGGGAGCGAGAAGGTGATCGACTCGTCGGCCGTCTTCACCGTCTCCACGTCCGCGTAACCGCGCTCCGCGAGCCACTCCAGGACCTCGTCCACCAGCACGTCGGGCACCGAGGCCCCGGAGGTCAGGCCGACCGTGGTCACGCCCTCCAGCCATGCCTCGTCGATCTCGCTCGCGAAGTCGACCAGGTGGGCGGCGGGGGCGCCCGCGTCGAGGGCGACCTCGACCATGCGAATGGAGTTCGAGGAGTTCTTGGAACCGACCACGATGACCAGCTCGGCGTCCTCGGCCAGCTTCTTCACCGCGATCTGGCGGTTCTGCGTGGCGTAGCAGATGTCGTCGCTGGGCGGCGAGAGGAGGTTGGGGAACTTCGACTTCAGCGCGTCGACCGTCTCCATCGTCTCGTCGACGGAAAGGGTCGTCTGGGAGAGCCAGACGACCTTCGACTCGTCGCGGACCTCGACGTTCGCGACGTCCTCGGGGCCGTCGACGAGCTGGATGTGGTCGGGGGCCTCGCCGGAGGTGCCGATGACCTCTTCGTGGCCCTCATGGCCGATCAGGAGGATGTCGTAGTCCTCCTTGGCGAACCGGACGGCTTCCTTGTGGACCTTGGTGACCAGCGGGCAGGTCGCGTCGATGGTGGCGAGCTTGCGCTCGGCGGCCTCCGCGTGGACGGTGGGCGCGACTCCGTGCGCGGAGAACATCACGATGGAGCCCTCGGGCACCTCCGCGGTGACGTCCACGAAGATCGCACCCTTCCTCTCCAGGGTCTGCACGACGTACTTGTTGTGCACGATCTCGTGGCGGACGTAGATCGGGGCCCCGTACTGCTCCAGGGCCTTCTCGACGGCGATCACGGCACGGTCCACGCCCGCGCAGTAGCCACGGGGTGCGGCGAGCAGGACACGGCGGGTGTTACTGCGGCGCGTAGCGCCTCCGCTCGGGGCGGCGGCGGGTGACGGGCTGGGCGTTGCAGTCATGCGTCCCATCGTAAGGCCGTGCCGAACAGGCGCCACGACGTCCCGGCGGAGAGACTGGTGGTCGCGGGTGAGCGGTTGGTGCCGGACGGTGATGGTGGAGGGTTCATGACGTCGGTCTCCGGAAGCAGCGTCGAGGCGGGGCGGCTGCGGCGGACGCTCGGGTTCCGGGATCTCGTCGTCTACGGGCTGCTCTTCATCGCCCCCATGGCCCCCGTCGGGGTGTTCGGCACCCTGGACGCGAAGTCCGGCGGCGCGGTCGCGCTCGTCTACCTCGTGGCGACCATCGTCATGGCGTTCACCGCCTTCAGTTACGCCCAGATGGTCCGGGTCGCCCCGCTGGCCGGTTCGGTGTTCACGTATGCGCGGAAAGGGCTCGGGGAAGGACCCGGGTTCATCGCCGGGTGGATGGCGATGCTCGACTATCTGCTCATCCCCGCCGTCGCCTATCTCTTCTCCGGGATCGCGATGAACGCCCTGGTCCCGGAGGTCTCGCGGTGGGTGTGGACCGCGCTCGCGGTGCTCGTGACCACGCTGCTCAATCTCTGGGGCGTGCGGGCGGCCGCCAGGGTCGGCTTCGCCGTGCTGGCCATGGAGATCGTGGTGCTGCTGGTGTTCGTGGTGTCGGCAGTGGTCGTCCTCGTACGGGACGGGGCGCAGCGCGGCTGGCTGACGCCGCTGGCCGGGGACACCGCGTTCTCCATGGCGGCGGTGCTGGGGGCCGTGTCGATCGCCGTGCTGTCGTATCTGGGCTTCGACGCCATCGCCTCGTTCGCCGAGGAGGTGACGGGCGGCTCGCGGAAGGTGGCGCGGGCGGTGCTCTTCTGTCTGGTGCTGGCCGGAGTGCTGTTCGTCGTCCAGACCTACCTGGCAGCGCTGCTGGAGCCGACGAGCTCGGCGGAGCTGGCCGCGGATCCGGCGGCCCAGGGGTCGGCCTTCTACGACGCCGTCGACGCCTCCGTCGGGACCTGGCTGCATGACCTGGTCGCGGTCAGCAAGGCGATCGGCGCCGCGTTCGCCGCGCTGGCGGGGCAGGCGGCCGCCGGGAGGCTCGTCTTCGCGATGGCCCGGGAGCGGCGGCTGCCGGCCGTCCTCGCGAAGGTCGACCCGAAGTCGGGCGTGCCGCGGCTCGCGATCCTGGGCACGGCGGCCGTGACGATGGTGGCCGCCGTGTGGGCCGCCCGGCGCGACGACGGCCTGGACCATCTGGTCTCCGTCGTGGACATCGGCGCGCTCACCGCGTTCGTGATGCTGCACGCGTCGGTGGTCGGCTGGTTCGTCATCCGCCGGATGGCAGGGCCGCCGGTGTGGTGGCGGCACGTCCTCGTCCCGGTGTTCGGCGCGGGCATCCTGGTCGCGGTCATCGTGGAGGCGACGACGAGCGCCCAGTTGGTGGGGCTCTGCTGGTTCGGCGTGGGGCTGGTGGTGCTGGCCGTACAAGGGGCGGGCGGTCGGAGCCGTACGGGGAGGTGAACGGCCGGTCCCGGGTCGTACGGAGGCGTGAACGGCCGGTCCCGGGTAGTACGGAGGCGTGAGCAGCCGGTCCGGGGTCGTACGGAGGCGTGAGCGGCCAGTCCCGGGTAGTACGGAGAGGTGAACGGCCGGTCCGGGGGCGTACCCGTCGGGTCCTGCCCCGAGGCGAGCCTCCGGTTCCGTGCCGTATGGGCGCGCGGCCCCCTCGTCCTGTCGGTGGCTGCCGATACGCTCGCCCGTATGGCTCTCAACACGTCCGCCGAAGCACCGCTGCCCGTCGGTGAGGTGTCACGGCTCATCGGGGGGTGGATCGACCGGCTCGGTGCCATCTGGGTGGAGGGGCAGATCACCCAGCTGTCGCGGCGGCCGGGGGCCGGGGTCGTCTTTCTGACGCTGCGCGATCCGTCCCACGACATCTCCGTGAGCGTGACCTGCTTCCGGCAGGTCTTCGACCGGATCGCCGATGTGGTGACGGAGGGCGCACGCGTCGTCGTCCTCGCCAAGCCCGAGTGGTACGCGCCCCGGGGGCAGCTGTCGCTGCGGGCCACGGACATACGGCCGGTCGGGATCGGCGAGCTGCTCGTGCGGCTGGAGCAGCTGAAGAAGTCGCTCGCCGCCGAGGGACTCTTCGCGCTGGACCGCAAGAAGCCGCTGCCCTTCCTCCCCCAGCTCATCGGGCTGGTCTGCGGACGGGCCTCCGCCGCCGAGCGCGACGTCCTGGAGAACGCCCGCCGTCGCTGGCCCGCCGTGCGCTTCGAGGTCCGCAACACCGCCGTGCAGGGGGTGAACGCGGTCGCTCAGGTGGTGCAGGCGGTCGAGCAGCTGGACGCGCTGCCCGAGGTGGACGTGATCGTGGTGGCCCGGGGCGGCGGCAGCGTCGAGGACCTGCTGCCGTTCTCCGACGAGCAGCTGGTCCGGGCCGTGGCTGCCTGCCGTACGCCGGTGGTCTCCGCGATCGGGCACGAGCCCGACTCCCCGCTGCTGGACCTGGTGGCCGACCTGCGCGCCTCCACGCCCACGGACGCGGCCAAGAAGGTCGTCCCCGACGTGGGTGAGGAGCTGGAGCGGGTGCAGCAGCTGCGGGACCGGGCGCTCCGGACCGTACGGGGCATCCTGGACCGCGAGGAGCGCGGGCTCGCGCACGCGCTGGGCCGTCCCGCGATGGAGCGCCCGCAGCGGCTGGTGGACGAGCGCGAGGCCGAGGTGGACGCGCTTCTCGGGCGTAGCCGCCGGGTGCTGGGCCATCTGCTGGACCGGGCCGACTCGGAGCTCTCGCACACCCTCGCCCGGGTCGTATCGCTGTCACCGGCCGCGACGCTGGAGCGGGGGTACGCGGTGCTCCAGCGGCCCGACGGCCATGTGGTGCGCTCCCCCGACGAGGCCGGGGCCCCCGGCGAGCCGCTGCGGGCGCGGGTGTCGGAGGGCGAGTTCACGGTGCGGGTGGACGGGTGAGGCCCGCGGACACGAAGCCCCCGCGGAGCGGTGGGGCACAGGACGACACACCTAGGGTGGATCACATGACGGACGACAGTACGGCGGCGGCTGCCGCGACGGGCACGCTCGGGTACGAGCAGGCGCGCGACGAGCTGATCGAGGTCGTACGCCGGCTGGAGGCGGGCGGCACGACGCTGGAGGAGTCGCTGGCCCTGTGGGAGCGGGGCGAGGAGCTGGCCAAGGTCTGCCGACGCTGGCTTGAGGGCGCCCGGGCGCGGCTGGACGCCGCGCTCGCCCGCCCGGAATCCGGCTCCGGCGGCTCCGGCACGGCCGCCGATGGCTGAGCACCTCAACGGCCCTACCTCTCAGAGACGCGGGCAGGCAGGCGGGCGCAGGCCGTTCACCTGCCCGCAAGGCTCTCGGCCTGTGGAGTGGATCACTCTCGCACCGATTTAGTTGAAAGTTAACCTATTCCTGGCTTACGGTCGGTGCATCGCCAACCCCTGCTCCGCCTGGAAGGTACACACCAGATGTCGCTCGTTCTCGACCCCGCCGCTCAGGACCTCCTCTTCCGCGAGGCCCGCACCGCCAACACCTTCACCGACGAGCCGGTGACCGACGAGCAGGTCCAGGCGATCTACGACCTGGTCAAGTTCGGCCCGACCGCCTTCAACCAGTCGCCGCTGCGCGTCGTCCTGGTCCGCTCCGCCGAGGGCCGCGAGCGCCTGGTGCAGCACATGGCCGAGGGCAACCGCCCGAAGACCGCCACCGCCCCGCTGGTCGCGATCCTCGCCGCCGACAACGAGTTCCACGAGGAACTCCCGGCGCTGCTTCCGCACTTCCCGCAGGCGAAGGACCTCTTCTTCTCCGAGCGCCCGGCCCGTGAGTCCGCCGCCGGTCTCAACGCCGCGCTCCAGGCCGCCTACTTCATCATCGGTGTCCGGGCCGCCGGTCTGGCCGCCGGCCCGATGACCGGTTACGACGCCGCGGGCATCCAGAAGGAGTTCCTGGACGGCGACCACACCCCGCTGATGGTCGTGAACATCGGCAAGCCGGGCGAGGACGCCTGGTTCCCGCGCAGCCCGCGCCTCTCCTTCGACGAGGTCGTCACGACCGTCTGAGCGCGGATCGCTCGCCCGTCCGGAGAACCGCCGTACGCGTCCGTACGCCGAGGGGCCCCTGAACACACGATGTTCCGGGGCCCCCTTCGTGCGTGAGTACGACTCGTGGGCGGCCCCGGCGCGGCCCGTGGTGCCCGCGGGGCCCCTTCGCAGTTGCGTACCGCTCAGGGAGCCGCCGCCTCCGTCTTCAGCGCGGCGGCCATCTCGATCAGGCTCTCCTTGGGCGCCGAGCCCGTGACCACGGTGGTGTGGCCCTTCTCCTGGAGAACGAGGGCGTTGTACTTCGGGCCCTCCCAGACCTGCCACGTGCGGCCCGCGACCGCTTCGGTGGCCCCGGTGTCCTTGGCCTTGTGGGTGACCTCGGGGACGTACTCGCGCGCGGGAGTGATGGACTGCTCGACCGCGACGTACCTGCGGTCCGGGTCGAGGAAGCCGAGGTGCCAGGCCTTGCCCGCGGTTCTGTCGTACGTCACGGACGTGGCCTTCCACTTCTCGGGCAGCCCTTCCGGCGCGGCCACCGGGTAGGGCGCGGTCGTGCGCACCGTCGCCAGTTCCACGGAGAAGTCGACGGCCTTGATCGGGTCGGCGTTCTCGTCGTGCGGAATGAAGATGTAGATGACGCCCGCACAGGCGGCGGTCACCAGGGTCGACAGGAGCATGTTCCTGGCCGTCTGCTTGCCTCGCTTGCTTGCCACGGGGTCCATGGTGGCACGCACCCTCGCGCGCCCGGACGCAGGGTGGGGTGGGGCGGTGTCCGGCGGGCGGGTCACCCGGCGTGCTCATGCGTGACCCGCTCTGCTCATTTTATCGACCTACCGATAGAGTCACAGCACCCTCATATCCGGTCGTCGCCGTACAGAAAGGTGCGCTCCGATGTCCGAGCATCATCTGCCGTCCCAGCTAGAGGTCTCCCCGGAGGCCCCCGACCGCAACCTGGCCCTGGAGTTGGTCCGGGTCACCGAGGCCGCCGCCATGGCCGCCGGGCGCTGGGTGGGCCGCGGCGACAAGATCGGCGCCGACGGCGCCGCCGTGAAGGCCATGCGGACCCTCGTCTCGACCGTCTCGATGAACGGCGTCGTCGTCATCGGTGAGGGCGAGAAGGACGAGGCCCCCATGCTGTTCAACGGCGAGCGGGTCGGCGACGGCACCGGCGCCGAGGTCGACATCGCCGTCGACCCGATCGACGGCACCACGCTCAACGCCAAGGGCATGCCGAACGCCATCGCCGTGCTGGCGGCCGCCGACCGCGGCGCGATGTTCGACCCGTCCGCGGTGTTCTACATGGACAAGCTGGTCACGGGGCCCGAGGCGGCGGACTTCGTCGACATCAACGCACCCGTGTCGGTGAACATCCGGCGCGTCGCGCGGGCGAAGAACTCCACGCCCGAGGACGTCACCGTGGTCATCCTGGACCGCCCCCGCCACGAGGGCATCGTCAAGGAGATCCGCGAGACGGGTGCGCGGATCAAGTTCATCTCCGACGGCGATGTCGCGGGCTCGATCATGGCGGCCCGCGAGGGCACCGGCGTCGACCTGCTCATGGGCATCGGCGGCACGCCCGAGGGCATCATCTCGGCGTGCGCCATAAAGTGCCTCGGCGGCGTCATCCAGGGCAAGCTCTGGCCCAAGGACGAGGCCGAGCGGCAGCGCGCGCTGGACGCGGGCCACGATCTGGACCGGGTGCTGTCGACCGACGACCTGGTCAGCGGCGACAACGTGTTCTTCGTGGCGACGGGGATCACCGACGGTGAGCTGATGCGCGGTGTGCGGTACCGCGCGGAGACGGCGACCACCGAGTCGATCGTGATGCGCTCGAAGTCCGGCACGATCCGGACCATCAGCTCGACGCACCGGCTGTCGAAGCTGCGCGCCTACAGCGCCATCGACTTCGACCGCGCGAAGTAGCTCCGCGAGCGAGGGGGCCGAGGGGCGCGGGCGGAGATGCAGCGGGGAGGGGGTGCGGGAGCGACGAATCGCTGCCGCATCCCCTCCCGTACGTTCTCCGTGCCTTCAGCCCGCCGCGGCTATGTGCTCGGCAGTCGTCGCGGCCGTCAGCTCGATGTCGCGCCGGCGGCGCCGGGCCAGGGCCACACGGCGTTCGGCGGCGGTGAGCCCGCCCCACACCCCGTACGGCTCGGGCTGCATCAGCGCGTGCTCCCGGCACTCCACCATGACCGGACAGCGGGCGCAGACGCGCTTCGCGGCCTCCTCGCGGGCCAGCCGGGCGGCGGTCGGTTCCTTCGACGGGGCGAAGAACAGGCCCGCTTCGTCACGGCGGCAGGCCGCCTCCGAATGCCAGGGGCCCGCATCGTCCTCCCGAGCGGGGGTCCGCTGGGCCGGAACGGCGGCGACCTGCAGAGGCTGATGCGGCGGTTGCAGCACGGTCTACTCCTGACGACGGCTACGGCTTCGCGAGCGAGAGACGATGCAGCACTCCCTACCCGCTGTGCGTACGCCTATGCACTGCGTGGCGCCGACGCGCTACGCGGCACAATGCGCCCGCGCAGCACACTGGCCGATTAACGCCGGTTAACGGCGCCGCCTGTCGCACGGCATTCAGTGACCGAAGTGTTTGCGCAGCCGCTTCTGGAGGTCCGCGACGAACTTGCCCCTCTTGGGCTTCGCCTCCACGCTCCCGAACACGGAATAGCCGTTCACGACGACGACCGGTGCTTCCGGATCGGCCGATTCGAGCGTCTTCACCTCGAAACTGCCGAACACGCCCGTTCCGTTGCCGCGCAGCGAGATGTTCTCCGGGACCCTGATCTCGACGCTGCCGAAGATGGACGTCGCGTTGATGACGGTGAAGCGTTGGCCGAAAAGCGCTTCGGTCAGATCGATCTCCACGCTGCCGAAGAGCGCGAAGGCGTTCGTCCGGCCGCCGACCCGCCAACGCCCCTTGCGGACGGAGCTGCTGAAGACCGCGACGAGATTGTCCGCGGGGCCCTCCGGGACCTCGGGGCCGTAGCTGTACGGGCGGGGGCCAGGCCGCTCGGCGGTGGGAACGGAGGACGCGGGCAGGTCACGGACCAGCGGCTGGAGTTCGCCGACGGTCTTGGCGCGGTAGACCAGATCGACCCGCTCCGCGTGCTCGTCCGCCGTCAGACGGCCCTCGGCCATCGCCTCCCGCAGGATGTCCGCGATCCGGTCGCGGTCCGCGTCGGAGGCGCGCATGCCGTCCGCGTCCGCGGCGGCGGGCGGCGGAGCTGTCGGCACTGTCGGCGCGGCGGGCTGCTGAGGCTGCTTCTCCAGATCCACCGTCCCAGCCTACCCAAACGCGATAGATCGCGACTACCCCTTCAACCGGCGTGCCCCACGGGCCGGGAACCCCGGCGGATTCCAGGTGAGCCTTACCTCACAGGATCGGCGCCGTGGCGGCGTTCTACCCTGGTTGATGCGCTGCCCAAGGGAGGTCAGCCGCTGTCGCCGAGTGAGGAATGGCCGTAATGCCAGAGTTTGCGTACTCCGATCTGCTCCCCCTGGGAGAGGACACCACGCCGTACCGCCTGGTGACCGCCGAGGGTGTCTCCACCTTCGAGGCCGACGGCCGTACGTTCCTCAAGGTCGAGCCGGAGGCGCTGCGCACGCTGGCCGCCGAGGCGATGCACGACATCTCGCACTACCTGCGCCCGGCCCACCTGGCGCAGCTGCGGCGGATCGTCGACGACCCGGAGGCCTCCTCCAACGACAAGTTCGTGGCGCTGGACCTCCTGAAGAACGCGAACATCGCCGCCGCGGGCGTCCTGCCGATGTGCCAGGACACCGGTACGGCCATCGTCATGGGCAAGCGCGGGCAGAACGTGCTGACCGAGGGCGGTGACGAGCAGGCCCTGTCGCACGGGATCTACGACGCGTACACCAAGCTCAACCTGCGCTACTCGCAGATGGCCCCGCTGACCATGTGGGACGAGAAGAACACCGGCTCCAACCTCCCGGCCCAGATCGAGCTGTACGCCACCGACGGCGGCGCGTACAAGTTCCTCTTCATGGCGAAGGGCGGCGGCTCGGCCAACAAGTCGTTCCTCTACCAGGAGACGAAGGCCGTCCTGAACGAGGCCTCCATGATGAAGTTCCTGGAGGAGAAGATCCGTTCGCTGGGGACCGCGGCCTGCCCGCCGTACCACCTGGCGATCGTGGTCGGCGGCACCTCGGCGGAGTTCGCGCTGAAGACCGCCAAGTACGCCTCCGCGCACTACCTGGATGAGCTGCCCGCCGAGGGCTCCCCCACCGGGCACGGCTTCCGGGACAAGGAGCTGGAGGAGAAGGTCTTCGAGCTGACGCAGAAGATCGGCATCGGCGCGCAGTTCGGCGGCAAGTACTTCTGCCACGACGTGCGTGTGGTGCGCCTGCCCCGGCACGGCGCCTCGCTGCCCGTCGCCATCGCCGTCTCCTGCTCGGCCGACCGCCAGGCCACCGCGAAGATCACCGCCGAGGGCGTCTTCCTGGAGCAGCTGGAGAAGGACCCGGCGCGCTTCCTCCCCGACACCACCGACGAGCACCTCGACGAGGCCGGGGATGTCGTTAAGATCGACCTCAACCGGCCGATGGACGAGGTGCTGGCCGAACTGACCAAGTACCCGGTCAAGACCCGGCTCTCGCTGACCGGCCCGCTGGTCGTGGCCCGTGACATCGCGCACGCCAAGATCAAGGAACGCCTCGACGCGGGCGAGGAGATGCCGCAGTACCTGAAGGACCACCCGGTCTACTACGCCGGTCCGGCGAAGACGCCCGAGGGGTACGCCTCCGGCTCCTTCGGCCCGACGACGGCCGGCCGCATGGACTCCTACGTCGAGCAGTTCCAGGCGGCGGGCGGCTCGAAGGTGATGCTCGCCAAGGGCAACCGCAGCAAGCAGGTCACCGACGCCTGCGGTGCGCACGGCGGCTTCTACCTCGGCTCGATCGGCGGCCCGGCGGCCCGCCTCGCGCAGGACTGCATCAAGAAGGTCGAGGTCGTCGAGTACGAGGAGCTCGGCATGGAGGCGGTCTGGCGCATCGAGGTCGAGGACTTCCCCGCGTTCATCGTCGTCGACGACAAGGGCAACGACTTCTTCACCGAGCCCGCCCCGGCTCCGACGTTCACCAGCATTCCGGTGCGGGGGCCGGGTCTGGGCTGACCCGTCGCGCAGCTGGTGTGGGGGCCCGTCCGGACGGACGGGCCCTCACGGCGTTTCGGCAGGCCCCCACGGCGTTCCTCAGTCGTCCACGGCGTTCCTCAGTCGTCCAGCAGGCCCGACGTCGCCACCAGATAGCCCAGTTGGGCCCTGCTGGTGCTGCCCAGCTGCTCGGAGACCCTACGCATGTGCTCGGCCACGCTGCGGCGGCTCAGGCCGATCCGGCGGCCGATGGCGGCGTCCGTCTCACCGTTCACCACGGCCTGGAGGATGGCCCGTTGGAGGTCTGAGGTGACCACGGGGGTACGCAGCGGCGCGCGTTCGGGGCGGACCGGGACCGCGCGGGCCCAGGCCTCGTCGAAGTGGCGCACCAGGAAGCGGACCAGGGACGGATGCTGGACGCGCAGCGCGTGGTGCGGCTCGTCGGAGAACGGGATGAAGGCGAGGTCCCGGTCGAAGACGATGAACCGGTCGACGACCTCGGCCAGCGTCCTGATCTCGGCGCCCTCGGCGGTCACCTGGTCGATGTAGTCGAGCGTGGTGCGGTCCGAACGGACGGTGTGCTGGTAGAGGGTGCGCTGCCGGATGCCGCGGCGCAGGTTTCCCAGGTCGCGCGGGAGGGACTCCGCCAGGACGTGGGCCGGGCGGCCGCCGCCGGGATGGGCCGTACGGACCTCGGTGCGGCAGCCGCTGACCCCGGCGTCCAGCGCCTTGCTGATGACGGCCTCCCCGGAGAGCCGGGTGAGGGCCGGGCGTTCCTGGCGGTGCACATCGGCGTACAGGCCCTCGAAGGCGGCGAGGGTGGCGCGGGCGGACCGCAGGGTGCGGCGCTGTTCGACGATCGCTTCCTCGATCGGGGCGAGCGCGGCGAAGGACGCCGTCTCCGGCGGTACGGGAATGAGTCGGCCGGGCGCTTTCCGGTCGGCCACGAGGAGGTGCAGGGCGCGCAGGCAGGGCGGCACCGTCCCGGCCGGAAGGCTGCCTTCCGTCAGCGCACGCCGATAGGTCGCGAGCGCCGCCTCGCAGGGTTGTTCCGGTATCGACCGGTCCGACGGTGATTCACGGCAATCACATACCGGTGAGAGGGAATGATCGTCCTTCACAAGGATGCAGATTACCTTTGTGCAATCGGGAGTCTGCCGCCGAGCGCCGGTCTTCGATGAGGATGTGCGGGTGACATCTCGAATCGGCAGCGCGGACGGTCCGGCGGCGAACGGGACGGGCGGCGACTCCCCGAACGCACGGGACACCGCGGTCTCCGAGCGGCGTTTTCGATTCCTCGTGGCCGGATACGCGCTGTCTTCGTACGGCACGTTCCTGAATATGGTGGCGCTGAATCTCTTCGTCTACGAGACGACCGGCCGGGCGCTGGCCATGGGGCTGTTCATGGCGGTGCGGCTCGCCTCGGGATTTGTGGCGGGATTGATCGTCGGCGGCCTTCTCGCCCGTTTCACCGCGAAAAGCATCATGCTGTGGGCGAATGTCGGCCAGGCCTGCGTGATGCTGGTGCTGGTCCTGGCGCCGGACAGTCTGCTGACCGGGGCGCTGATGGCCGTCTCGGTGGTGATCGGGGCGTGCGGGACGCTGTTCATGGTGGCCCTGCGCAGTTCCATCCCGGAGATGGTCGGTGAGGACCGCAGGTCGTGGGCGAACTCCCTCTCGATCACCGGCCGTTCGCTGGCCATGGTGGCGGGGTTCGCCTCGGCGGGCGTGGTGGTGTCCCTCGTCGGGTACACGGCGGCGTTCCTGATCGACATGGCGACCTTCGTGGCCTGTGCGGTGACGGTGGCTGTGCTGCCGATCGCGGGTGGCAAGGGGGCGGGGGCCACGCCCGGGGCTTCCGGGACGGCGGACGAAACGGCGAAGGAGCCGGGCACGGGGGCCGCCGGCAAGAAGGACGCGGAGAGGACCGGGCGGCGGTGGACGCCCGTGGCGTTCCTGGCACTCGCCGCCGCGCCCGGTCTGGCGCTGATGGTGGCGCTGCGCGGGGTGGACGCGTTCGGTTCCTCGTCGCACAACGCGGCGCTGCCGATCTACTCGACCAGCCTGGACTCATCGAACCCCGCGGTGTTCGTCAGCGCGTTCTGGTGTGTGTGGGCGCTCGGCAACATCGGGGCGCAGCAGGTGATCCAGAGGTACACCCAGCGCACCGGCCGGTCGGTGGGGCCGCTCGGTTTCGGTTACGGCACGGTGGTGATGTCGGCGGCGTTCATCGCGGCGTTCGCCGGGTTCCCGCCGGCGGTGACGGCGGTGATCGCATTGATCGCGGGAGCCGCGGACGGCCTGACCGAGGTCTCGTACACCTCGCATCTCCAGACACTTCCGGCCACCTTGCGCGGTCACGCCTTCGGTCTTTCGGCCACTTTCGAGAACCTCGGTTTCGGCGTCGGCATGATCCTGGTGGCGGCGGCCCTCGACCGGTTCTCCCCGCTGGCCGTGGTGGGCTGGTCCCACGGCGCCGCCATCGTCGTCGCCGCCGTGTTCCTGGTGAGGGTCGCGGGACTGCGACGGGCGGACCGCGGGGGGCTTCCGCGGAACGCGGAGGGCGCGGGGCGTGCGGGGCTGCGAAAGGAAGAGGCAGTTGAGGGACGACCGGATCGCGGTGATCGGGACGGCGCTGAGGTTCCCCGGGGCTGAGAGCCCCGAGGCGTACTGGCGCGACATCCGGGCGGGGGTCTCCCGCGTACGCCGGTTCACCCGGGCGGAGTTCGCGGCGGCGGGGGTGCCGGCGGAGGAGTACGGGCAGCCGGAGTACGGCGGGGCGAGCGCGCTCCTGGCGGACGTGCACGGCTTCGACGCCGGGTTCTTCGGGATGAGCGGGCGGGAGGCGGACCTCACCGACCCGCAGCAGCGGCTGTTCCTGGAGTGCTGCTTCCACGCCCTGGAGGACGGCGGTTACGCGGGCGGCGGCAACGGCGGTGCTGACGCGGGTGGCGACCGTGCGAGCGCCGGTTCCGTACGGATCGGGGTGTACGGAAGCTGCGGCTACCGCCTGTACTCGCTGCACAGCTATCTGGCGACGCACCTGGCGGCCGAGGCCGGCTCGGACGACTGGATGACGGCGAAGCAGGTCCAGGTCGGCAACTACCCGGACTTCACCGCCACCCGGGCGGCCTTCCGGCTCGGTCTGACCGGTCCCGCGCTCACCGTGTCGACGGCCTGCTCCAGCGCACTGGTCTCGGTCCACCTGGCCTGCCAGGCGCTGCGTGCCGGGGACGCGGACCTGATGCTGGTGGGCTCCGCGGCCCTGCACCTGCCGCAGGTCAGCGGCCACGTGCCGGTGAAGGGCTCCACCCTCTCCCCCACCGGCACGGTCCGGGCCTTCGACGCGGACGCGGACGGCACGGTCGGGGGCAACGGGGCCGCCGCCGTCCTCCTGAAGCCGCTGGAGCGGGCGCTGGCCGACGGCGACACCGTGCACGCGGTGATCCTGGGCTCGGCGGTCACCAACGACGGTGCCGGCAAACGGGGGTTCGCCGCGCCCGGGGTCGCCGGGCAGCGGGACGCGGTGCTCGGGGCGCTGCGCGCGGCGGGCGTGGACGCGGCGTCGATCGGCTACGTGGAGGCGCACGGCACGGGCACGCTCAAGGGCGACCCGATCGAATTCGCCGCCCTGACCGAGGCGTTCCGCCGCCATACGGACCGGACCGGCTTCTGCGCCCTCGGCTCGACCAAGCCCGCCATCGGACATCTGGACAGCGCGGCGGGGCTCGCGGGGCTGGTCAAGGCCGTCGAGGTGCTGCGGCACGGGGTGGTCCCGCCGCTGGTGAACTTCTCCCGGCCCAACCCGGCGCTCGCGGTGGCGGACAGCCCGTTCCTGCTGCCGGTACGGGAGTCTCCCTGGCCGCTGGCCGGGGTGCGGCGGGCCGGGGTGCACTCCATCGGCATGGGCGGGACGAACGCACACGTGATCCTGGAGCAGGCGCCCGAGGCCGCTCCGGCGGGAGCGGGCGAGCAGCCCGCCCCCGTACCCGCGCTGCTGCCGCTCTCGGCGGCGGACGGGGACGCGCTGCGGGCGTACGCCGCCTCGCTGCGCGACCGTCTGGCGAGCGGCACGGCGCCCGCCCCCGCCGATCTGCTGACCACCACCGCGCTCGGGCGGCGGCTCCTGCCGCACCGCCTGGTCGTCACCACGGCCGACCCGGTGGCCGGGCTCGACGCGTTCCTCGCCGGGGCTCCGGCGGGCGAGGCGTACGCCACCGGGGTCGCCGACGACGTGAAGGACCCGGTGTTCCTGTTCAGCGGGCAGGGCGGCGGCCACCCGGGCATGGGCGCGGAACTCGCCGCGCGCTTCCCGGTCGTGGCCGAGGTGCTGGAGTCCTGTGCGGGGGTGTACACGCAGGAGACCGGCCGGGGCGACTTCCTGGACCGGATCGTCGCGGGACGGGGCCCCCAGCGGTGGGACACCGCCTTCGCGCAGCCCGCCCTGTTCGCCCTCCAGCTCGCCCAGGTCCGGCTGTGGGAGAGGCTCGGGATCACCCCGGGCCGGGTCGCCGGGCACAGCGTCGGAGCGTACGCGGCGCTCTGCGTGGCCGGGGCGCTGGACACCGAGGACGCGATGCGCCTGGTGTGCGGGCGCGGGCGGCTGATGGAGGAGGGGACGGCCCGGGGCGCGATGGTCGCCGCGTTCGTCGCCAGGCCCCGGGTGCGCGAGCTGCTGGCCGCCGTCCCGGGCCTGGAGCTCGCCGTGGTCAACGGGGCGCGCCACCATGTGCTGGGCGGTCCCCCGGAGGCGGTGGACGCGGCCCGGGGGCTGCTCGTGGCACGGGGTGAGGCACATGAGGTGCTGGCGGTGGACCGGGCGTTCCACACGGCACTGCTGGACCCGGTGCTGGAGGAGTTCGGGCTGCTCGCCGACAAGACGGAACTGCGCCCGCTGCACACGGAGTTCGTCGACGGCGTCGACGGTTCGGTGCGCCCCGCAGGCTGGCGCCCTGATGCCGCGTACCTGGTCGCGCAGGCCCGCCGTACGGCCGACTTCGCCGCCGTCCTGGACCGGCTGGCCGGGGCCCCGGTGCTGCTGGAGCTGGGCCCGTCGGCCGTGCTGACCGGGATGGTCCGCCGGTCGCTGCCGGACGCGGTCTGCGTACCGGCCCGGCACTGGGAGCGGGCGGTGGCCGCACTGCACTGCGCCGGGGCGCCGGTGGACTGGGCCGCGCTGCTCGACGGGTGCGGCGGACGGCGCGTCCGGCTGCCCACGTACCCCTTCCGGCGCCGCTCCCACTGGAGCGGCCCGGTCCCGTACACACCGACCACACCGCTCACGGAGCTGCCTGCCCCGCACGGCAGGGCAGCTCTCCCATCCCCACGCACCACGGAGGACCGCATGACCGAACAGGCCGTACTGGACAGGGTGCTGGAGCTGACCGCGCGCCACCTCGGCCACCGCCCCGCCGAGGTCGGTGCCGACCGCACCTTCGTGGGTCTCGGCGCGGACTCGCTCCAGCTCATCGGGATGGTGCGGCAGTTGGAGGCCGAGTTCGCGACGGAGATCAGCATGCGGGAGATCCTGGAGGAGGCGGGCACACCCCGGCTGACGGCCGCGCTGATAGCCGGGCGGAAGGCGCCCGGGAATCCACGGGAGACGGTGAAGCCGGCGGCCGGGCCGCGTGAGGAGCCGGTTTCGGCGTCCGGCGAGCCGGTGTACGCGACGCGCGCCGAGGTCGCCGCCCTGTCGGAGCAGATACGTCAGCTGGCCGAGACCCAGGCCGCGATGCTCACCCAGCTCTCCGAGGCGGTCGCCCTGCTGACCGGCCGCGCCGGGACCACGGGGACGGACGCGCGATGAGCGCGACGACGAACGTGTCCGCCGACGCCGTGGCCAGAGCGGCGGAGCTGTCCCGCAGCCTCACCGCCCAGCTGGCGGCGGCCCGCGACCAGGCGGCGGAAGCGGCGGCACCCGCCGCCGGAACGACCCCGCACGGCCCCCGGCTCGTCGTCGACGCGGCGGGCGGGATGGCCGGGTCCGGCGCGGACGAGGCGCAGCGGGCCCACACCGCTTCCCTGATCCGCCGGTTCACCGAGCGCACCCGCACCTCCAAGGAGCTGGCCCGGCGGCACCGTTCGGTGCTCGCCGACAGCCGGGCCGTCGTGGGCTTCCGGGACGCCACCAAGGAGATGCTGTACCCGGTCGCGGCCCGTTCGGCGCGGGGCTCCCGCCTCATCGACGTGGACGGCAACGAGTACACCGACATCACCATGGGGTTCGGCGCCCTCCTCCTCGGCCATGAGGCGCAGCCCGTCACCGACGCCGTGGGCCGCCACCTCGCCGCCGGGCTGCGCTTCGGTCCCCGCTCCCCCGACACCGGGGAGGCCGCCGCCCTGCTCGCCTCGCTGACCGGCCTGGAGCGGGTCGCCTTCGCCTCGTCCGGTACGGAAGCGAACTCGGCGGCCGTGCGGCTGGCCCGCGCCGCGACCGGGCGCGACAAGATCGTCATGTTCCGGGGCTCGTACCACGGGCACATCGACTCCGTGCTGGGCCGGCCGGGCGGCCCCGGGCAGCACGCGGTGCCCGTCTCCCGGGGCATCCCGGACAGCGCGGTGGCCGAGCTGATCGTGCTGGAGTACGGGGAGCAGGAATCCCTGGAGACGATCGACGCCCTCGGCGACTCGATCGCGGCCGTGCTGGTGGAGCCCGTGCAGTGCCGCAACCCGGGGCTGCGGCCGGTGGAGTTCGTGCGCTCCCTGCGCGAGCTCACCGCACGCCGGGGCATCGTGCTGCTCTTCGACGAGATGCTGACCGGGCTGCGCCCCCACCCGCGCGGCGCACAGGACCACTTCGGCGTGGTGCCGGACCTCGCCACGTACGGCAAGGCGCTCGGCGGCGGCTTCCCGATCGGGGCGATCGCCGGGCGCGCGGACCTGCTCGACGGGGTCGACGGCGGTTTCTGGCAGTACGGGGACTCCAGCAGGCCCCCGCGCGAGACGACGTTCTTCGGCGGTACGTACATGCAGCACCCGCTGTCCATGGCGGCCGCCCGCGCGGTGCTCACCCATCTCACCGAGCGGGGCCCCGGACTCCAGGAGCGACTGAACGCCCGCACCCAGGGCCTGGCCGACCGGCTCAACTCCTTCTTCCGGGACGAGGAATTCCCGCTGGAGCTGGCCCACTTCGGGTCGATGTTCCGCTTCGTGCACCGCGCCGACCTGGAGTTGCTCTACCACCACCTCCAGCTGCGCGGTGTGTACGTCTGGGAGTGGCGCAGCTTCTACCTCTCCACCGCCCACACGGACGAGGACGTGGACCGGATCGCCGAGGCGGTGGAGGGTTCGCTGCGCGAGCTGCGCGACGGCGGGTTCTTCCCCCGGGCTTCCCGGCCGCCGTCGCCCGCCCTCCAGCGGCAGGCGGACCGCCCCGCCCCCGGCTTCGGCGTCTACTTCTTCGGCGACTACCCGCAGAGCGACGAGAGCGGCGGGAGCGGCGCTCCCGCGGCGTACGACACCGTCTTCGAGACCGCGCGCTTCGCCGACGAGCGCGGCTTCTCCTCCGTGTGGCTGCCCGAGCGGCACTTCGACACCTTCGGCGGGATCTTCCCGAACCCCTCCGTCCTCGCCTCCGCCCTGGCCCGGGAGACCGAGCACATCCGGATCAACGCGGGCTCGGTCGTCCTGCCGCTGCACGATCCGGTGCGGATCGCGGAGGAGTGGTCGGTGGTCGACAACCTCTCCGGCGGCCGGGTCGGCATCGGCTGTGCCACCGGCTGGCACGCCCGGGACTTCGTCCTGCACCCGGACCGGTTCGCCGACCGGCGCGCCATCGCCTTCGACCACCTGGACCAGGTGCGGCGGCTGTGGCGCGGCGAGGCGGTGCGGCGGCGTACGGGCGAGGGCGCGGAGGCGGAGATACGCGTCCGGCCGCGCCCGGTGCAGGACGAGCCGCCGTTCTTCCTCGCCACCTCCGGGCAGCGCGCCTCCTACGAGGACGCGGCCCGGCGGGGGCTGGGGGTCGTCACCCATCTGATGAGCCAGAGCGTGGACGAGCTGGCCGCGAACATCGCGCACTACCGGCGTACGCGGGCGGCGTGCGGGCTCGACCCGGAGGCCGGGCGGGTGACGGTGCTGGTGCACACCTATCTGGGTGAGGACCACGCCACGGCGCGGGCCGACGCGCTGGAGCCGATGGTGCGGTATCTGCGGTCCTCGCTGATGATGCGTTCGGCCGCCACCGCGCTGGACCTCGGGCGCGGGGACGTGGCGGCGGCGAGCGAGGAGGATCTGGACTACCTGTTCCGCAGGGCGTACGACCGCTACTGCGACCAGCGGGCCCTGATCGGTACGCCGGAGAGCGTCGCCCCGTTCGTGGCCGCGCTGCACCGGGCCGGGGTGGACGAGATCGCCGCTCTCGTCGACTTCGGGATGGACCGGGAGCGGCTGCGCGCGGGCCTGGAGCACCTGGACGTCCTGCGCCGCCGGACGCGGGAGCGGGGCGGCGAGGATGCGGAGACCGTCGCGCCCGCCACCTCGGCGCAGCGGCGGCTGTGGCTGGCCGCGCAGTTGCTGGCGAACCCGGCGGCGTACAACGAGACCCAGTCCGTGCGGCTGCGGGGGCCGCTGGACGAGGCGGCGCTGCGGACGGCGGTGGACGGGCTGGTCGAGCGGCACGCGGGGCTGCGGACGGTGTTCCGGCCCCAGGACACCGGGAGCGGGCAGGACACGCGGGGCGACGGGCCCGGCGCCTCCGGTCCCGGTGTCGTGCAGGTCGTCCGGAACGGGCTGCGCATCCCGTTGACGGTGACCGATGCCCGGGGGCAGGACCCCGGGCGGGCGATCGCAGCGCTGCTCTCCGAGGAGAGCGCCCGGGCCTACGACCTGGCCGAGGGCCCGCTGTTCACCCCGCGGCTGCTGCGGCTGGCCGAGGACGACCACGTCCTGGTCCTCGGCCTGCACCACATCATCACCGACGGGCACTCGGCGTCCCTGATCGCCGCTGACCTCCAGGAGCTGTACACGGCGGCCCGCGCCGGACGCCCGCCGGTCTTCGAGCGCCCCGCCGGGACCACCCTCGGGGCCCCCGAACCTCCCCACGACCCGGCCGACCTGGTCTGGTGGCGCGCGCACCTGGGCGAGAGGCCGCCGGTCCTGACACTGCCGACGGACCGGCCGCGCGGCCGCCGGGTGGCGGGGCGCGGCGGGGCGGCCGCCCGGACCGTGGACCGGGAGCGGGCGGACCGGCTGCGGGAGTGGAGCGGGCAGCAGGGCGTGACCCTGTTCGCCACCCTGTGCACGGCCTGGCAGCTGGTGCTGCGGCGGCGGGCGGGGCAGGACACGTTCCTGCTCGGCACGACGTTCGGGCGGCGGCGGCCTTCGACGGCGGACGCGGTCGGCTTCCATGTGGCGCTCCTGCCGCTGCGGCTCTCCGCCACGGACGCGACCCCGCTGCCGGAGGCCGTACGGGCCACCGGCCGGGCGCTGTTCGAGGCGGACGAGCACAGCGGGGTGGACCTGGACGCGCTGCTCGCGGCCGTCCGTCCGGCCCCGGGGAACCCGCGCCCGCTGGTGACGGTTTCAGTCGATCTGGACCGGGCGCCGCTGGCCGGAATCGATCTGCCGGGGCTGCGTTCGGAGGCGGTGGCGGCGGGCACGGAATCGGCGCCCCTGGAGCTGGCGCTGATGGCCGCCCATGCCCCGGACGGAAGCCTGCGGCTGCGGCTGCGCTACGACGCGGATCTGTTCGACGCGGAGACGGCTGACGGGTATCTCGCGGAGCTGGCAGCGCAGTTGGACGCGGTGACGGCCGCGCCGCACGGGGAGCCCGCCCCCGAAACGGCCGCTTCGCCGCACGGCGAGCCCGCCGTCGGCACCGCCGCCCTCCTCCGCGAGGTCTGGGAATCCGTCCTCGATGTGCGCGGCTTCCCCGCCGACAGCAACTTCTTCGATCTGGGCGGCAATTCCATCGCCGCGATCCGTCTCGTCAACCGGGTCCGCGACGCCCTCGGCACCGACTACCCGCTCGCGGACTTCTTCGCCGAAGCCACCCTGCGGGCCATGACCGAGCAGCTGACCGGCGGCGGCCGCCCCACGGCGGCGGGGGACACGGCCCTCGTCGACCGCACCCCCGTCAGCGACCAGCAGGCCCGGATGATCGCCGGGCACCACGCCATGCCCGACCCGGCGGTGTGGAACGTGCCGACGCGGATCACGTTCACCGGGGCGCTGGATCCGACGGCCCTGCGGTCCGCCGTGTCCGGGGTGATCGCCCGGCACGACGCACTGCGGACCCGCTTCGCGCAGGAGGACGCGCCGGACGGGCCGTGGTGGCAGGAGGTGGTGGCGGCGGAGCCGGTGGCCCTGCCGGTGGAGGACCTGACGACGCTGCCGCCCGGCGAACGGCGCTCCCGGGCGGACGCCCTGTGCCGGGCGGACGCGGCGGCCCCCTTCGAGCTGGGGCAGCCGCTGTTGCCGAGGCTCCGGCTGCTGAGGGTCGAGGCGGACCGCTGGGAGCTGATGTTCGTCCTGCACCACGTCTGCGCCGACGGCTGGTCGCTGTCCGTGCTGCTCGCGGAGATCGCCGCGCTGTACACGGCGGCCGCCGCGGGTGTCCCGCACGGGCTGCCCGATCCGGCGATGCAGGCCCCCGGGTACGCGCGGTGGCAGCGGGCGAACCACGATCCGGCGGCCGAGGAGGAGCGCGCCGCGTTCTGCGCCCGCTACCTCGACGGGGTGCCGTCCGCCGTTCCCGTACCGACGGACCGGCCGCGTCCGCAGAAGCTGAGCGGGCACGGGGACACCGTGCGCGGGGTCGCGTCCGGTGCGGTGCGGGCGGCCGTGGAGAAGCTGGCGGCCGACCGGCGCACCACCCCGTTCGCGGTCGCGGCGGCGGCGCTCGGGGTGTTCCTGACCCGGCTGTCCGGGGAGCCGGACACCTTGCTCAGCGTGCCGTACGCCAACCGCGAGGGCACCTCTTCGGAGTCGCTGGTCGCCATGACGTCCACGGCGGTGATGGTCCGCGTACGACTGGATTCAGCCAATCTTGCAGAGAGCTGTGGGGACTTCGCGGTCCGTACGGGCGTGGGGGCGCTCGGCGCCATGGCGCATGTGCTGCCCACCGCGCGCATCATGCAGGCGATGCGGGACGCGGGCGCTGTCAGCGTCCCCGACCGGGTACCGCACGTTCTGGCGTTCCAGAACTCCGTGGACACGGACATCGAGATCCCCGGCCTCCGGGTCGAGGTGGCCGATCTGGCACCGCCGCTTTCCCGCAGCGAGCTGTGCTTCGGGCTTGCGCCGCGCCGTGACGCAGCGAAGGGTTATCGAACGTTCCTGGAATTCTCCACCGACCTGTGGGACCACGAGACCGCCCACGACCTCCTCTCGTCGTACACCGATCTGCTCGCGGAGTTCTGCGCCCGGCCCGACCGGCCGGTGCGGGAGCTCCTTGAGGAGCCCCTCTCGCAGCCACTGCCGAACACCGGAAAGGCGGACGCCGTATGACTCCGGCCCCCCACCGCAGCCACACCGACGACCTGCTCGCCTTCATCGCCGCCAGCCCCTCCCCGTACCACGTGGTGGCCAGTGCGGCCCAGCGTCTGGAGAAGGCCGGGTTCCGCGAGCTGCGCGGCACGGACGACTGGACCGGCGCGACCGGTGGCTGCTTCATCAGCCGCGCCGGTGCGCTGATCGCCTGGTACGTCCCCGAGGGCGCGCCCGCCCACACCCCGTTCCGGATCGTCGGGACCCATACCGACTCCCCGAACCTGAGGGTCAAACCGGCCCCGGACAGCGGGACTTCGGGCTGGCGGCAGATCGGGGTGGAGATCTACGGCGGGGTCCCGCTGAACACCTGGCTCGACCGGGATCTCGGCATCTCCGGGCGGCTCGCGCTGCGCGGCCCCGACGGCACCCCGCGCAGCCGGCTGGTCCAGATCGACGAACCACTGCTGCGCATTCCCCAGTTGGCGATCCACCTGGACCGTACGGTGAACGAGGGCGTGGCACTGGACCGGCAGCGGCACATCGCGCCGATCTGGGCGCTGGGCGACCCTCAGGAGGGCGAGCTGCTGCGCCGGGTCGCCGCGGGCGCCGGGGAGGACCCGGCGGACGTGCTGGGCTGGGACCTGATGCTGCACGACATCCAGCCGCCCGGATACCTGGGCGTGGAGCGAGAGTTCGTCGTCGCGTCCCGGCTGGACAACCAGATCTCGGTGCACGCGGGAGTGAGCGCCCTGGTCGACGCGGCGACGGGAGCCACCCGGCCGTCCTTCGTGCCGGTGCTGGCCGCGTTCGACCACGAGGAGGTCGGCAGCGGTTCCGAGACGGGGGCGCAGAGCCCGCTGCTGGAGCGGACCCTGTCGCGTTCGGTCTCGGCGCGCGGCGGCAGCGAGGAGGACTGGTCGCGGGCGCTTGCGGGCGCGTTCTGCGTCTCCGCCGACATGGCGCACGCGGTGCACCCCAACTACGCGGAGCGGCACGACCCCGACCACCGGCCGCTGCCCAACGGCGGCCCCACGGTCAAGGTGAACGCCAACCAGCGGTACGCCACCGACTCCACCGGCATCGCGATGTTCACCGCGGCCTGCGAGCGGGCCGGGGCGCCCTGGCAGCCGTTCGTCTCCAACAACGCGATGCCCTGCGGTACGTCGATCGGGCCGATCACCGCGGCGCGCCTCGGCGTCACCACGGTGGACGTCGGGGTGCCGGGGCTGTCCATGCACTCGGCGCGCGAACTGTGCGGGGTGCGTGACCCGGGCTACCTCGCCGCGATCCTGACCACGATCATGGTCGGGGACTGACCGGACCTCCCGGGCGGCAGCGACCGGCGCGGGATCCGTACATACAGACAGCGAAGAAGAGAACAGGAACGACCGTGGCCGACGAAGAGACCGTCCTCATCTGCCTGCCCTTCGCCGGGGCGGGCCCCTCCGTCTTCACGCCCTGGCAGGCGGCGGCGCCGGAGGGACTGCGCGTCCTCCCCCTCTCCCTGCCGGGCCGCGAGAAGCGGTTCCCCGAGCCCGCGCACACCTCGGCGGCCCCGGCCGTGGACGACGCGTTCGCGCAGGTGACGGCGGAGCTGGGCGAAGCGGGCGGCCCGGTCGTCCTGTTCGGGCACAGCATGGGCGCGGTACTCGCGTACGAACTGGCGCACCGGATCGAGCGGTCGGCCGCGGCCCCCCGCCTGGACGCCCTCGTCGTCAGCGGCTCGCCCGGCCCCTGGACGCCGCGCACGGACCGGGCGGGCGATCTGCCGGACGAGGAGTTCGCGGTCCGGGTGCGGGAGTTCGCCGGGTACGACCACCCGGCGCTGGAGGTCCCGGAGATGCGGGAGCTGCTGCTGCCGACGCTCCGGGCGGACGTCCGGCTCCACGAGTCGTACGCCCCGTCCGGCGACCGGCCGCTGGGGGTGCCGGTCATCTCGGTCCGGGGCCGGGAGGACACCCTCGTCGGGGCGGCACAGGCGGCCGAGTGGGGCCGGGCGACGACGGGGAAGCTGACCGTGGCCGAGCTGGACGGCGGGCACATGTATCTCACCGAGCGGCCGGGCGCGCTGCTGGAGCTGGTCGCCGCCGAGGTACGCGCGGCGCGCGGCCGATGACGGGCGGCGGGGGGCGGCTCGCCGGGCGGACGGCGCTGATCACGGGTGCGGCGCGCGGTCTCGGCCGGGCCTGTGCGCTGACGTTCGCCCGCGAGGGAGCCGACCTGCTCCTGCTGGACGTGGCGGGCGAGCTGCCCGGGGTGCCGTATCCGCTCGGCTCCGCCTCCCAGCTCGCACACACCGCGGACCTCTGCCGCGAGGCCGGGTCCGCCGTGCTGACCCGGCAGGCCGACGTCCGGGACCTGGCGGCGCTCCAGGAGGCGGCGGACGCGGCCGAGGAGCGCTTCGGGTGGATCGACGTCCTGGTCAACAACGCGGGGATCGCCGCCCCTTCGGGCCGCCCGGCGCACGAGATCGGCGAGGCCGAGTGGCAGCTGATGATCGACGTGGACCTGAGCGGTGCCTGGCGGGCGATCCGGGCGGTGGGCGGCCGGATGGCCGCTCAGGGGTCCGGTTCGATCGTCAACATCGCTTCGACGGCGGGGCTGGTGGGCTACCGGCACTTCGCGGGCTACGTGGCGGCCAAGCACGGTCTGGTCGGCCTCACCAAGGCGGTCGCCCTGGACTACGCGCCGCGCAAGGTCCGGGTCAACGCCGTGTGTCCGGGCTCGGTACGGGACGACGCGGCGATGGAGGGCCGGATGCTGGCGGAGATCGCCCGCTCGCTGGAGGTGCCGGTGGGTGAGCACGAGGAGACCTTCGTCCGGGACCAGCCGATGAACGCGCTGGTCGAGCCGGGCGATGTGGCGGCCGCGGCGCTCTGGCTGGCCTCGGACGAGTCCCGCCAGGTGACCGGCAGCGTGGTCACCGTGGACGGCGGCTTCTTGGCCCGCTGACCTCTCCGTCCCCTCCCCCGCGCCCCGAGGAGCCGTGCACGTGCCGCCCACCCACCACACCCTGACCGTCCGCCTGCCTTCGGCCGCCACGGACGCCGAGCTCGCCGCCGCCCTCACCGCCGCCGCCGGGCTGTGGTGGCCCGGCGATCGCCGCCGCCCCCGGCTGTGGCCGGAGGCGGTGCCCGCCCCGGCCGGATCGGACGCGGCCGTCCGCCGCCGCGCGGCCGAG
>NZ_NWVL01000021.1 GCF_002382885.1 Streptomyces sp. WZ.A104 | reverse complement strand
TGGTCGCCGGCGCTACCCTGCTGGCGCCCTGGGCCGCGCGGGGCGGTGGCGGCGACAGCGACAGCCGTACGGACGCGGCGGGCCGGGCGGGCGCGCTGCCCGACCGGGTCGGCGGCGCGGCCCCGACCCGGATCGGCGCGGGAGCGGATGACGCGGGAGCGGTCCCCGCACCCGACCCGGCGGACGGCCACCGCTTCTCGCAGTGGGCGGGGCCCGGCTGTACGACCGGTACCTACCGGGAGCACGGCCGCTTCGAGAAGGGCGACGCGGGCTGGTACACGGTCGAGGCGGGCGGTTTCACCGGTGACGGGTGCGACGGCCGGTTCAGCGCCGTGCCCATGTCGGGCGCCCCGACCGAGGACGCGGGCTCCACGGCGACCTGGTCCTGGCGGCCGGGCGAGGGTTTCCGGACCTGCGCGCTGACCGTCTTCGTCCCCGACAGCGGCCGCGCCCGGGACGCCGCCGGGGCCCCGACCGTCTACCGCGTGCTCTCCGACCCGGACGACCCGGACTCCGCGTACACCGGTTTCACGGTGCTCCAGACCGAGCACCGGGGAATCGCGGTCCCGGTGGGCGACTACCCGGTCAAGGGGGACGTCTTCGCCGTACAGCTCATCGACCGGGGCCGGGACTGGGGCGACGCGGACCGGGTCGGGGCGCACCACGGGTCGGGGCAGATGAGGGCGGCCTGCCGCTGAGCCGGGCTGAGCTGTGCTGGGATGGGCTCGGCTGTGCTGAGCTGTGCCGCTGAGCGTGCCCTATCGCGTTTCGGCTCGTACGAAGGCGCGGTCGTGCGGCGAGAGGGCTGCGGCGGGTCCGGCCGCCCGCAGTACGGTGTCCAGGGCCCGGTCGCGGTCGGCGTCGTAACATCCGCTCGCCCAGGCCGCGTTGGCCTCGACCACGGCCCACCGGCCCTCGTCGTCCCGGCCGACGTCGACGACGACGGCGGAGGGCAGGGAACCCCCGGCGGCCGCGAGGACGTCCCGCCCGAAGGCGAGCGCGTCGGCGTCGGCGGGGCCGAGCCGCAGCCTGCCGCCCTCGGCGTACCGACCGGCCGTGTGGACGGCCCCGTCGAGCAGATGGAGCCGGTACTCGGCGGCGAACGCCAGCACGTCGCTCACCAGCACCACGGTCGCCGGGTCCACGGCATCGGGTCCGGGCAGCCGACTCCCGTCCGCGTAAACGAGCGCGGAAATGCTCTTGTCGTTGGGCGACTTGACGAACGCGGGGCGCCGCAGCCGGTACGCCTCGCGGATGGGTACCGCCCGGATCTCGCGCAGGGTCAGCGCACGGGGGAGCCGGGCGAGCCAGTCAGCGGGGGCTTCCAGGAGGGCGATCCCGAGCGCGGGGGCCACGGTGTCGGCGAAGGAGGGCCCGGCGTGCAGATGGACGGCACGCTCTGTCCCCTGTCCTGTTCCCTGCCCTGTTTCCCCTCCCGTCCCCTGTTCCGTCTCCGGTTGCCCCGCCAGCTCCTCGGGGACCGCGAACCGGGGGCACTCCAGGACCCGCAGCCCGCGCCGGAGCGCCGTGTCGCGCAATGCCCGCGCGGAGGCGGTGAGCCGGGGTGGAAGGACGAAGGTGCGCGGTAGGTCGTTCACGGTCGCCGATCCTCCCGTACGGACGGGGGAGTGGCCCACCGGGTTTCCGGCGGACCGGGTTCTCGGGTTCCCCGGGCGCGGACCGAATCGTGTTGTGCGCGCCCGGAGCGGCTGGTTTCATCGACCGATGAGTCACATCACCACCGCACCGTCGCTCGTACGAGGCCTGATCGCCGCCCAGTTCCCGCAGTGGGCGGACCTGCCCGTGGAGGCCGTCGACGCGAGCGGGACCGCGAACGCGATCTACCGCCTGGGCGCCGACAAGTCCGTGCGGCTGCCCCGTACCGAAGGCGGCGCGGCCGACGTGGCGACGGAGCACCGTTGGCTGCCCCGGCTGGCCCCGCACCTGCCCTTCCCCGTTCCGGTCCCGCTGGCCCAGGGGGCCCCGGGCGAGGGTTTCCCCCGGGCGTGGTCGGTGTGCAGCTGGCTGGAGGGCGCCAACCCGCGCCCCGGGGACGGCTCTTCGACCTCGGAGCTGCTCGCGGCGGACCTGGCGGAGTTCGTGCGCGCCCTGCGCCGGATCGACCCCGCCGACGCCCCGCCCGCTTACCGCAGCGAAGCCCTGGCCTCCCGTGACGCTGAGACCCGCGAGGCGCTCGCGGCCCTGGACGGTGTCCTGGACGCGAAGGCCGTCGCCGCGGCCTGGGAAGAGGCGCTGGCCGCCCCCGCTTTCACGGACCGGCCCGTCTGGGTGCACGGGGACCTCCAGCCCGGCAACGTCCTGGTCGCGGACGGCCGCCTCACCGCGGTCATCGACTTCGACTGCCTGGGCCTGGCCGACCCGGCCGTCGACCTGATCGCGGCCTGGTACCTGCTGACCGCGGGTGCCAGGGAGACGTTCCGTACGGCGGTGGGCGCCGACGAGGCGACCTGGGCGCGGGGTCGCGGCTGGGCCCTGTCCATCGCGCTGATGGAGCTCGCGCATTACCGGAGGACGAACCCGGTGATGGCGGGGATCGCGGCGCACGTGATCGACGAGGTGCTTGCCGCGGGGCGCGGGAACCGCCGGGGGTGAGTCACAGTGACCGGAGGCACTGCTCACCCGCTTCCGTGATCCGCATGGCGTTGTTCGGGGCACGAGGTCACGTGCTCAGTGCGTGACAGCACGTCCGAGAGCGTGAGCAGGACGGCGGTCAACGGAGAAGGGCCAGGCGGGGCATGTGCCCTGACCTGGCCCTTCTTGGTGTTCGTGCTGGTGGAGAGTGTGCCCCCGGCAGGATTCGAACCTGCGGCACCCGCTTTAGGAGTGGGATCGAATCTCTGACGGGTGGTGCTTGGCTGTGCCGCGTGGTGCTCTTCTGCCTGGTCAGCGCCGCGCGGCATGACCGGCCATCCGGCTCAAGACGGCTCCTGCTACGCCGTCCGCTCACGCGCCGCTCACGCATTGGGCGGCCGTGGGACGCCCAGCGGCGGACATGCTGTGGCGCCGAAGACTGACTTCTCCCGTGGGTGTACCGGGGTGAGTAGCCATCCTCCCAAGCCAGCCCATGTCACTAACATCAATGTTACTAACTGTGGTGTTAGTGTTCACGAGGGGGCTAGGTGACACCTTGGAAGGCGGAGACATGGCGGATTTCGTGGGCAGGCGGCACGAGCTCGAGACGCTGGATCGCGAGCTGGGCAAGGTGACGGCCGGGGTCGGTGGGGAGCGGCCCGGGCGGTGCGTGATGCTTCGAGGACGCCGCCGGGTGGGTAAGTCGCGGTTGGTGGAGCGGTTCGCCGAGAGGTCCGGTGCGCCGTTCCTCTTCTATGCCGCCACAGGGGCGTCGCCGGGGGCGGACCTGGAGCGGCTCAGCCAGGATGCGCAGTCATCCAGCCTTCCGCTGGCGAATCTGCTGTCCGCGGCCCGCCCGGCGAGTTGGGATGCCGCCTTCGATGTACTGGCGGCGGCGCTGCCGCACGACCGGGCGAGCGTGGTGGTCATGGACGAGGTGCCCTATTTGATGGATGCGGAGGGCGCCTTCGAAGGCATGCTTCAGCGGGCCTGGGACCGAGTGCTGGAGACGAAGCCGGTTCTGCTGGTTCTCATCGGCTCCGACCTGTCGATGATGGAGGCGCTGAACAGCTATGGACGCCCGTTCCACCAGCGCGGACGGGAGATGGTGCTGGGTCCGCTCAACCCGGCGGAGGTGGGCGAGATGCTCGGCCTCGATCCTGCCTCGGCCTTCGACGCGGCCTTGATCACCGGTGGACTGCCTCTGATCTGCGCAGAGTGGACGCACGGCGCCGGGATGTGGGAGTTCCTGCACGCGGCACTCAGTGATCCGGTCTCGGCCTTGCTGGTCTCGGCGGAGCGCTCGCTCGCTGCAGAGTTCCCCCAGCAGGTGCAAGCCCGCACTGTCCTCTCGGCGATCGGCAGCGGTGAACGAACGTTCTCCAATATCGCCCGCGCCGCCGGCGGGATCGGGGCGACCCCGCTACAGCGGTCGCTGGGAATCCTCGCGGACAAGCGGGTGATCGCGGCGGAGCTTCCCGTGTCCACGCGGCCTTCGAAGGATCGTCGCTACCGGGTCGCGGATCCCTACCTCCGCTTCTGGCTGAAGCTCCTGGGTCCGGCGATGGAGGAGATCGAGCGG
This sequence comes from Streptomyces sp. WZ.A104, assembly GCF_002382885.1. Lineage (GTDB taxonomy): Bacteria > Actinomycetota > Actinomycetes > Streptomycetales > Streptomycetaceae > Streptomyces. The sequence goes on along the minus strand of NZ_NWVL01000021.1, from coordinate 102,674 downwards.
GGCCGGGGTGACCTGACGCTGCGGCGCATCCGCGAAAACTGGACCAGCTGGCGTGGCAGGGCCGTTGAGCCTTTGGTGCGTGAGGCGCTGGCACGGCTGCTGCCCGACGCGAACCTCCCCGCCGCCCCCGCCATCGGCGGTTACTGGACCCGTACCAACGATGTGGAGATCGACGTCGTGGGAGCGGACCGCGCGCCAATCGCCAAGGAGTTGTTCTTCGTCGGCTCGGTGAAGTGGCTGGAGAACTCCCCATTCGACCGGCACGATCTCGCGGCGCTGCACCGACACCGCGCCGCGCTCACGCCTGCTCCCGTGCCTGTGATCGCTGTCTCGCGCAGCGGGACCGACTGCGCGGGGCTCGACGCTGCGTACGGCCCGGCGGAACTCCTCGCGGCGTGGTCCTCCTGAGCGCGCCGGGATGCATGTTGGTGTCGGGGCGTACGGCCTGTCGGCCGAACTCGGGTCGGCCGAGCCTCTCGCCCCGATACGCGATCTTGCCTTGGTAAGTCCGCCTGGACGCAACAGGGGACTGGACGCAACAGAGAAGCAGAGGTGCACCAGGGTGTCGGTCGCCTGCGCGGGCCGAGCCGCCTCGACCAGGTCCACCGCGACCTCGGCACCGTGCCGACAACCTCGCCGAGGGCGTCCTTCCGCTCACGCAAACGGCCCCGGACGGGGAGTCCGAGGCCGAATAGAACGCCTCCCTGGGGAGAAACCCCAGGTCAGAGCGTAATGCGTTGTGCCCCCGGCAGGATTCGAACCTGCGACACCCGCTTTAGGAGAGCGGTGCTCTATCCCCTGAGCTACGAAGGCGGGGAGACGCTGTGCGTCCGCAGGACAGCCTAGCGGATATTGCATCGCCGCTGGTAGGAGATGTGTTGTCGCAGGTCAGGGCGGGTGCTTCCGTGCTCCCGCAGGGTGGTGGGGGTCGTGTGGGCCAGCCCTGCCGGGCTCTATCCACCCCGATCCTTCCTCGCCTTTCCCCGGTCTTCCTTGGCATTCTGTCCCCCCACTGTCCCCCCACTGTCCCCCCACGTACCCCCGCGCCCAAGGGGAGTAGTGCCGTGGCTACCAAGGTCCGGAGGGGCGCCAAATGCGCTGGTGAGGAGCCCCAACGTGATCCGGTGACCGCCGCAAAACCTTCGCGATCCATGGTGGGAGGAGCCAGGCTGGGGAGGCCGGCGGCGTGCCCGGTGTACGGGATCACGGCCGCTTCCGTGAGGGTTTAGGAGGGCAGGACCATCCGCTGTGTGGCGATGTCCCACCGGCATGTGCGGTAGAGCCGGATGTAGTCGTGCATGGCTTCGGGGTCGTCGGCGTTGCACGGTTCGTGGTGGCCGTTGGGGGTGGGGCGGCAGTACCAGCCGTATTCCTCGCACTCCTCTTGTCCGGGGTGCTTGCCTGTCCACACCGTGTGGCAGGTGGCGTGGCAGCGGGTGCGTTGGCGGCCGGTGAGGGCGCAGCGGGCGAGGGTGCAGTGGTCGGCGTGGAGTTGGCCGGGGTGGGCTGAGCATGTGGGGCAGGTGCTGGTGAGGGTGGCTGGCGGGTGGGTGAGGCTGCCGAGCCACAGTTGTTTGAGTGCGCGGTCGAGGTGGTGGGGGTTGGCGACGGAGTGGAGGTTGAGGGTTCGGTGGAGGAGTTCGAGTAGGAGGGGGGTGGGGAGCTGGCCGGTTGCCCAGTGGAGGGTGAGTCCGCGTGTGGGGTGTCGGGTGATCCAGTTGGTTCGGAGCCGTGTCGAGGCGGTGACGGGTATGGGTCGAATAGTTGTGTTGTGCGTGATGTGTCGTGCGTTCTTTTCGAGCCAGGTTTCTACGGTGGCGCGGTAGAAGCGGGCGAGCATGCGTCCGGTTTTGTGGAGGTCTGTGCGGAGTGTGCGGCGTAGGTGGAGTGTGCTGCCGGTTGCGTGGACGGGGCTGGTGTCGGGGCACTGGTCGGCGCACAGGTGGAGGGGCTTGTTGTGGCCCAGGACGGTGAAGGGTGTGCCTTCGCTGAGGTGCTTGATCGGGTTGGTCGGGGCGGCTTCGGCGTGCTGGGTGAGCTGCCTGTAGATCCACGAGCGGCGTCGGTGGACGAGCTCGATGGCCTGGGTGTCGGTGGTGTCGTGGGGGCCGCGGACGGTGATGTCTCCGGCGGCTGTGACGTCGAGGTCGAGTGTGCTGCGGCTGCTGGTTCGGAGGGTGGTGGTGCCGATGGGGATGGTGCGGCTGTTATAGGTCACTGGATTCAGCCCCCTTTTGTCGACCGTTGAGTAAATTCTGCTATGCATGAGAGTGTGGGGTTCGTCCGGGGCGAACTCGGGCTACGTCGTGCCGCTCGCTCGCCGTCCGGCCTCCAGCTCTGCGGCGAGTTTGCGCCGGGCCTCCCGCAGCTTGGCGCGTGCGTCCCGCAGCGCGTCCTGTGTGCTCCTCAGCCGGTCGGCTTGCCGCTCCTCCAGATCCTTCAGGCGAAGTACCTGGCGCTCGTAGTGGGCCGCTCGCTCGGCATGGATCTGTGTCGAGGGGCGGCGCTGGCGCTGCTGGCCGTCCTTCCTGGCGCGCTGCCAGCTGCCTCGGTCCTTGGCGAGCTGGAGTCGCGCGAAGTCCAGGAACTCCTCGCGAGGAACCCACTTGACTCGCCTCGCGCCGAGCCCGGTCAGCAGTGCGAGCTTCGGGAAGTTGCGGTGTCTGGCCGCCCAGTTGCTGACGGCGGAGCGTGTCACCCCGACGAGGGCGGCGCCGGCGGCGAGGTTGATCAGTTCGTCCTCGCGGCCCTGGAACTCGGGCCGAAGCCAGGTCACTGCCTCATTGCTGGTGGTCTCGTGGCTGCTGTGCTGGTCGTTCATGTTGTCTCCCGCAGGTGGGGCGGGGGCGGTCGGCTCCCGGCTGACCGCCCCCGCAGTGGTGGAGGATCAGGCGGCAGCCTGCTCGTCCTGTTCCTTCTGCGCCTCTTCGTCCCGCGAGCCCTCCAGGGGCTTCCCGGTCCGCTCGTGTCCGAGGGCCAGGACCTCGTCCTCGATGTCGCTGAGCGCGTACCCCTGCACCTTGAGGAAGGTCAGCCACGCGACGGTGCTGGAGTCGGGGTGCTGCCACATGCCGTCATGCATGGCTTCTGACTCGTAGGTGGCGGCGACTTGGGCGAGGAGCAGCCGCCAGCGGCGGGTCTTTCCTGTCCTGGCGATCAGCGGGGCGAACGGGTTCTGGACGCGGTTCCAGCGGTCAGGCGCATCTTCGTTCGGGTCATCGATCTTGAGGAAGGCGGAGACGAGATCCGTGCTGTGCCGGGATACGTAGCGTGCGTACATGGTGGAGGTGCCGGTGATCGTGTTGAGGATCAGTGCCCAGGTGGCCGGTGATGCGTCTCCGGTGGTTTCGCACATGTCGGCGATGAACTCCTGCCGTACAGTCCGGGCAGCGCGCCACGCCTTGTTGTAGCGGATGGTGCGGCGGCGGGCTTCCTTCTCGGCCTCGGACATGCCCGACGGTGAGACTGTGCTGCTGGCGGCGTTCAGCTCGTGGCGGTTCTTCTTCCAGTCCGCGCACAGCCAGATGATTTCGGGTTCGCTGGGGTGCAGGGCGGCGGCGTGGCCGGGGCAGCGGGTGTGGGTGTCGGGCGTCATGGGCTTGCCCAGTTCAGTGAGCAGGTCCGTGAGCGGCCGGGCGGGGGTGTCGCGCCAGCTGTGTTCGATCAGCGTGATTCCGGCTGCGGTGATGTCGGCTTTCAGCGCGAGGCGCTTGGCCTGGTCCTCCTTCTTCTGGCGAAGGTCGTTCATGGCGTGGGCCCAGTGGCCGCGCTTGTCGTTGTTCTCGCGCAGGTCGCGGCTCTTGGCGCGTTCCAGTGTCCAGCGGGCGTTGTTGAGGTGCTGCACCTCTTGGTAGTCGGCCAGTTCGATCAGGTCGAAGTCGGCTGCTACGGCTTCACGCAGGGCGGTGTCGTCGAGCTGTGCGGCTCGTTCGGCGGCTGTCAGTTCTTCGCGGCTCAGACCGAGTGCGCGGGCGTGCCTGTCCTTCGTGGCTGTGGGGAGTTCCATGAGGGAGAGCTGTCGCGCGGCTTCGATGTAGTCGCGGTGGTGGGGGTCGGTGCGGTGCTTGTTCTCTATGACTGACAGGGCGAGGGCTTCGTCATCGACGCCGCGCAGGTCGTCGCGGATCAGGGCGGGAACGAGTGTGTAGGGGCGGCCCTCGGCCTTGGCCTTGTCTGCGGCGATGATGGCCGCCTTGTTGCGGCGCTGGCCGAAGATGATGCCGAGTCGGCCTTCGTTGTCGCCGGTCTGGGGGCGCAGGAGGAGGAGGCTCTGTACGCCGACCTCTTCCACGGAGGCGATGAGGTCGGCGTCCGGCTCGGTGCCGTCGTCCTGTCCCTTCTCGTGGTGGCGGCGGTGGTTGTACGGGTCGATGACGAGGTCGTAGGGGTCCACCCAGGCGAAGCGCCCGGTGAACGCGGGCTGGGCGTGGGCGATGGCCTCGGACATGGCCTGGTCGGCCTCGGCGGTGATGGTGGTGGGCATGGGGGTGTCTCCTTCGAGGGTGGGCGGGCAGCTGGGTGTGCTGCCCGCCCACGGGGGTTGGGTGTTCAGGCCGACGCGGTGGCGGTGCGTTTGGTCGCGGGCTTGCGCTTGGTGCTGGCGGCCGCCCGCTTGCGCGGGGTGGTTGCCGTCTTCTTTGACGGCGTCTTTGTGGCCTTGCGGCGTGCGGGCTTCTGTTCCGTCGGTGCCGGGGCGTCGCTTGCGGGCTTGCCGTCGTCGGGCGACGTGGCGGGCTGCGGGGCGGGCGTGGCCGGGTGGGTGTCGTCGGTGTCGGGGGCCGGCGGGGGGATCGGGGCGCCAGCCCGGTTGAGCTTGGGGCGGTGGTCGTGGAAGGCGGGCATGAGGCGCAGGTTCACGGTGTTGAGGAGCGTGTCCAGCGGGTCCTCGGCGTTCACGAAGTGGGCTCCGGCGTTGTACGTCTGCTGCTTGGGGTGCTCGGCGTAGGTCTGGGCCGCGATGCCGTCCCACAGCAGGCGGATTCCGATGGCGCGGCCGTCGGTGTGGGTGAGTCGGATGGTGCGCTCGTCGGTGGGGGTGTCGTCGTCCTTGGCCCAGCCGTCTCCGAGTGCGGCAGCTATCGGGTCGGCCAGCAGGTACAGGTCGATCAGCGACAGGCGCGGCGTGGTCTCGGTGATCGCCTCGTCCTGGTCGGTGTTGGGGGCGGCAGCCGTGGCGGTGGTGGTCATGGTGTGCTCCAAGAGGTGTGGCAGGTAGCCGGGGTGGTGTGTGTGGCGGTGTCAGCGGGTGGGGCTGGCGTGCGGGCAGGTGACGAGGTTGCGGAGCTGTGCCGCGATGTCGTCGGGCAGGCTGACCATGTGGCCGTCGTCGGTGTATCCGATGAGCAGCACGGGGCCGTGGAAGGTGTGGGGGAGGGTCTGGGCGATGGTGTGTATTGCGTGCGCTGCGTGGGAGTTGACCGGCTGGTGGTTGCGGATGAGGGGGGCGAGGGCGACGACGGCGGTGGTGCCGGGGCGGTCGATGTAGTCGACCGCTTCGGCTGAGCCGAGCAGCGCGCGTTGGCGAACAGGAACGTGCGCGGGGAGATTTCGCGGCGTGCTGCCAGGACGAGCAGCGATGTGCTCTGCACGCCTCCGCCGTAGCTGACGACGTTCACGCCGCTGTCGCCCCCTCGAAGAGGCGCTGCGTCTGCCGGACGGCGGCGACGATGCGCGCGCAGCCGACGACACTGTCCCGGTGCTCGAATACGGCGCGTGCCTCGCGCATGGCGTCCTTGACGGCGTTCGGGTTCGCCAGGGAGTTGTCGCAGGCGACGGTGACGCGGGGCCCCAGGTCCCACACGATCGCGTTGACGGCCGCGCAGGCGGCTGCGATCGGATCGATGTCGACCATCGACCACTGGAAGTCGTGGGGGTCAAGGCCTCGGTGACGGATCGACTGGGCGGCCGAGCGGATGAGCCCTCCCGTGCCGCTTGCCGGGTCGTGAATGTGCTCCCCGGCCTTCGGGGGCTTTACCGTGTTGGCCAATTCGGCCGACAGGCCATGGACCACGGCTTCGGCCATGGCGTCAGCGACCGGTGCCGGCGTGTGGTATTCGCCCAGGCCCTGCTGTGCGCCGTGCGACCGCGTCATCATGATCAGCGGGGACAGGACGTCGGTCTCCGACCGGCGGTAGGGGTCTGCGTGCCCCGTCAGGGTCAGCAGGCCCCGCTTGAGTGCGGTCTCGGTGACGCGGCGGATCAGGTGCAGGTGCTGGTCGTCCACGTCGTCGTTCAGCCACTCGTGCAGGATTCGGGCGCGGTCGATCAAGTCGGGCCGCTGTATCCACTGCACCGACCAGATCTCGCGGTACATGCTGAGCAGTTGGCGAGGCTGCTGCGTCAGGATCTGTTGCGCCAGGTCGGGGCCGTTGCTGTCCTTCTGCCGCACCAGTGTCAGCGCGGCTACCAGGCCGATGGGCCTCTCGATGCGGTGGCTTCCGTGCTGCTTGAACCAGGCGGCGGCCACGTCCTCCGCGATGGTCATGGCGCGACGGTGCACCCCTTCCGACGGGTGCGGCATGCTGGCCCGTTGCGGCTGCGGGCCGGGTCCGACGGCTTGGCGAGCCCGAGGGGCCGGGGTGGTGGCGCGCGGTGCGGCGGTGAAGGTGTCGGGCACGGCGGGCTTGGGTGGTGCGGTCTCGGCGGTGAGGCTGTCGAACAGGTCAAGTTGCTCGGTCATGCGATGCCCTCTCGGGGGGTGTGGAAAGCGGTCCGGCCCGCCCCTGGCGATGGGGGCGGGCCGGTAACAGGAACAACCTGTTAACTAAATTGTACTATGTATGAGGGTGGGGTCAACTGCGGAACGTGACGGGAAGTTAGCCGTGGTCCACCCACAGCAGACCGTGCGGCGTCTGATGCAGGGTGCTCATCGCGCCGTGCCGGATGTCGGCTCGCACCATCTCCCAGTTCACGCGCCCGAACTGGTCGCGGTACGGCGCCAGGTCCCAGCCCGCACCGTGCAACGCGGCAGCTGCCATGACATCGGAGAGTGACACCCCGAACCCGATGGTCCTGTCTTCGATGGTCCGGCGCCAGTGAGGGAAGTCGTTGGCCCAGCCCTCATCCGGGGCGCTCCGCAGTTCTCGGAGCGCGGCCCAGTCGACGGCGCGGCGCCGGCACACGGTGGGCGGGGTGAACACCGCGTCCGTGATCACCTCGGGCGTCACGATGTCGCGCCCGCGGCCGTACGTGACGACGCCGTGCAGTCGCCGGGCGAAGGTCCGGATGTCGTCGCGGGTCTGGTTCAGGTGGTGCGAGGGGATGGTGTAGCGCCAACGCTGCCCGGATGCTGGGGAGTCGAAAGTGACCTGCCAGGCGTTGCGGCGAACATGCGGGGCGTGCAGCGGGATCATGATCTGCTCCTAGATGTGGGATTCAGGGCCGTGAGGGGTCGAGCTCGGAGACTGCGCGGGCGCGAGCGGCAGTGGCGGGGCAGGGGCCCAAGAGGCGGTGAAGTCCGGTAGCGAGGCGGGTCGTGTCGTTCCGCAGGTGGGAGCTGGTGATCGCGTCGATCACGGACGCGGCGTCAGCTGGGGTCGTGGGGTGCTGGACGCGGCAGCGGCATGAGGTGCTGGAGCTGGCGGCCAGCGCCGCCAGAAGGCGGGCATGCTCGCTGATCGGCGCGCACTTGTTGTGGCGCTTCAGGGGGCGGGCGCGCCGCAGGTGGCTGTAGAACCGCTGCCCGGTCCACCCGCACAGCAGGCACCGAACCGTCCACAGCACGTCACTGCCCGGGTAGCCCGTGACCGGGGCCCAGCCGAGTTCATCGATGCGGGCAAGGGCGAGCGTGGCCGAGATCAGGTTGCGGGGCTTGAGCGGGAGTCCGTCCAGGTAGGTGCCGCCCGGTCCGGCCGTGTCGTTGTTGTTCATGAGTCCTCTGTGTGGGGTGGCGGGTGGGCGGGTGAACCTCCCACCCACCCGCTACCTAAAATCTGCTATGCATAAGGGTGTGGGTGATCACTGAAGCCCCGCGCTGGCCTACGAGGCCGCCGCCTCCGGCAGCTCCTCTGTCTGGGCGGGCTCGATGGCGCAGACGATGCCCCTGCCTGGGGAGCCGGTCCATCGGCCCCGGAAGGTGTAGCCGCGCTCGTCCAGCAGCTCGCGCACCAGGGCCAGCAGTGGAGGCGACCACACCGACCCGGTGAACTCCACCCCCTCCGGAGCGGTGATCGTCTCCGGCGCGTGATCCTTGTGGGGCTGGCTGCGCCCGTTGAGCCACGTCAGCGTCGCCTCGGTCGCATCCCACCGACAGTCCACACGCACCCGCTTGGGGATCTTCGGATCGCTGCGACGCCGCGTCTTGGGCTTGGACGCCTGCGCCTCGCGGAGCTCACTGGCCGGGGCCGCTTCGGATGCCTCCCGCGCCGCCTTCAGTCCCGGCACCCGCTTGTCGGCGAGCCAGGCGCGCATCGCCTCGCCGGGACACCGCCCCTGTACCTTCGTGTAGTCGACTGTGTGCGTGCCGACCAGGCCATCCTCACTCGCGTCTTCCATGGTCATCACCTGCTTCGGCGCGAGCCTCAGATTCCAGGCGATCGACAGCGTCTTGGGGTTCACCCTGGCCACCTCGTACCAGGAGCCGAGGACGAAAGCGAAGTCGCCGCGCACGAAGTCGCCGGGCTCCCACAGCTTCACACCGCGGGCCTTGGCCTCCTCGATGACCTGCTCCCAGTGGGCGATCTCGTCCTTCAGGTCGAGGACGTTGTTCGCGTGGCGCTCGGCGGAGTCCCACCCCTTCTCGACCGCGGTGGCGTGGTATCGCTCCTGCTCCCGCAGCTCGGCACGCAGCTTCTCCAGGCGCCGCAGCGTGCGCTGCGGGTCGTTGCGGTGCTGCTCGTACCGTCCGGCGGCTTCGGCGCGGTTCTGCCAGTAGTCGGCGCGCTTGGCGTCGGAGATCGACCGGCGCATGTTCGTGTCGATGCGTGCAGCATCGCGGCGGGCACGGCCCTCGCTGTGGTGGCCGACGAGTATCGGCTGTCCGAAGGGAATGCCGTCAGCGATCTGCTTCGCTGCCGCGTGTGCCGTGTTCGAGGAGGTGGCCGCGTTGTCGGCGTAGCCCTCGAACCGTTCAGCGCGGGCCTCCGCGCGTTCGGTCCGGTCGGCTTCGGCTTCGGTGAAGCTCCGGCGTACCTCTTCGTTCACGGTGACGGTCACCTCGAAGTCGGCGCCCCGCAGCCGCTTGGCCAGCAGGTCTATCGAGTACCGGTCTGCCTGCTTGTCCCGGCTGTGCGGCAGGTACCAGCAGCCCAGGTGGCGCGACCACTTGAACGCCAGTCGGCCGTAGCTTCCGTAGTCCCGCTTCTTCAGCTGGTCCGCCGAGGCGTCGCCGCGGCGGGTGCCGTGCACCAGCGTGCCTTCGGCTCGTGTGTGGATGATCTCGATGGTCATCGGGTCTCGCTTTCGTCGGGCATCGCGTAGGACAGGCGCGGCGCGGTGTGCCAGCCGCCGTAGATCTCCTGGGCGATGCGGTGTTCGGTGGCCAGCTCGTGCCAGGTGCCCGAGGTGTGGCTTCGCTGGCGGATGATCTGGAAGTCGATGGGGCGGCCGTTAGCGTCAGACACGAAGTCGTCTTCGCCGCGCAGCCAGACGCGGTCCCCGGGGTTCACCGGGCCTTCTGCTTTCGGGCTCTGGCGGTGGAGGTGCTGCCCCCTGCCGCGTTGAGGAGCCGGGCCGCGTTGGTGAGCGTCTTGGCCTCGGTGTAACGCCCCAGGTTGTTGAGGGCGCAGACCTCGAACATCACCGCCCAGTGGCAGGGCGGGATGGTGTCCTCGAACTCCTCCAGCGTCAGCGTTCGCTGGGCTGCCGGGCGTAGGCGCCAGGCTCGGCGCACTATCTGGTCCATGGTGGCCGTGGCCTGGGTGATCTGCTGGGCGCTCAGGCCCAGGTTCTCGATGATGTCGCCTGCCGTGAGCAGCGGCAGGCGTTTGTGCAGCGCGGTCAAAGCGGTTTCTCTCCAAGAGGTTTGCGGGGTGGGCCCGCCAGCCGGGCACCTGGTCCGGTGCCGGCTGGCGGGAGTTCAGTGGGCAGCCCAGCCGAAGATCAGCCAGCCGCGTTGACCGTCGTCGGTGACGACCGGCAAGGCACCGGCCGGGCCGCGTGGAGCGTCGATGCGGCTGTCCGCCTGGTCGATCAGCTCGTTCGCACGGGCTACGGCCCTGGTCTCGGTTCGGGGGGCTTCGTCGATCAGCGTCACGCTGTCCTTCTCGTACACGGAGCCCGAGTAGCCGCCGGTGCCGTACTCGTGAGCGGCGTCGGCGCGTGCTTGCTCGAACGCCCCGTTCAGGTCTGCGCCGACAGCGACGGTGTGGAACACAAGTGCGCCCATGGGATTGCCTTCCTGCGAAGTGAGGGTGTGCACCAGCTGCCCGGCCCGCCCTCAACGGAGCGGGCCGGAGGAGCGGTGTGTCAGTGGATGCGGACGCGGCAGGTGTGCATCACGCGCGGCCTTCGCGGTCGCAGGTGCCGCGGAGCCTGAGCGGCTGCGGTCTCATCGGCGAGCCGAACGGCGTCGACGGCGTGCTCAAGGAATCCGTCGCGGATGGCCGGGGAGAGCCCGTGCCCCCATGCCTCCATTGCGTCCATGTCGTAGGGGTTGAGGCCGAGGGCGGTGGCGTGGCCTTCCCATGACTCCACGAGGTAGTGGGCGGCGAGTGCCAGTGCGGTGTCGGCCTGCTCTTCGGTGAGGCCGTGGGTGATGGCGACGGTCAGCGCGGCCAGCGGGTCGGGGAGCTGCGTGGTCATCGTGCGGTCCTTTGGGTTGCTGTTCGGGGTTCCCCCCTCCTGATATCTAAATTCTACTATGTCTAGGGGGGGTGTCAAATGTTGTTTTCGCAGGTCAAAGCCGCGATGGCGGCTACTCCTCCGGTGTGTCAGCCGTCAGGTACACGCCGTCGTCGGCCATGCTCGCGATCAGCGCATCGGCAAGGTGCACGCAGGCGATCGCGTGCATCTGCGGGAGGTTGTCCCGCAGCGCCGCGATCAGCGCGAGGCGCGGATCTGTCACGCCGCCACCACCGCAGTGGGCTTGCTCCTGCGGCGGGTGCGGATCGTGGCGGCCCCGGCCTTCCGTGTGTCCGCCCGCTGTGCGGTGACCCGGCAGTCACCGCACAGCGGCTCTCCTACGCGCCGATGCCCCGCTACGCCGCTGCTCGTGCCGCAGATTCCCGCTCGGGACGGCAGCTTGCGCAGCCGGGGCGCACCCTCCGCCACCGCGACCGGTGTTCCGTCGATCCATAGCCGCCCGGCGCACACGCCATCGAAGCCGACGTCCGGCCGGACGCGGTCGTAGCACGCGACGATGAACGGGCAGGACTCCACGCATGCCTGCATCAGCGGCGCCGAGGCCTCCATGAGGCGGTCGGGCGCACCGAGTTGGCCGTCGGATGGAACGTAGCCGTCCGCGCCAGCGCACGGTGCGCTGCTGACCCATCCGGCGTTGGCGGTCGGGGTGATCACGAAGTCTCCTCAGCGTGTGGAGTGAACGGTCGGGTCAGAAGAGCGACAGGTGCGGTCTCGCCGGCGGCAGGATCGCGTCCAGCGCAAACGCGGCCCGCAGGGCGCGCTCGGCGCGCTCTCGCGACCAGTCGGCGTAGAACAGGTCCCGCCACAGCTCGGGAGTCCGGTACGGGAGCGGGCACGGGATGAACGCGGCGTCGTGTGCGGCCTGAGCCTCCACGGCCTGCCGCAGTGCCCCGTACCGCACGGGTGTCAGCCGGTCCCTGATGACGGTGTGAACGTCACTGCCCCACGACAGGAACCCTGAGCGCACGCCATCGTGTGCGTCGATCTCGTAGCGGAACCCGCCGACGGTGGGGGTGAAGCAGGCAGAACGCCCCGGCTCGGGCTCGCCGGGCAGGCGGCGAACGGTCACCGTCGGGCCGCCCGCGGGGAACCGCAGCGCACCCCAGGTGGTGCGCTGCCGGTCCCCTGGGCAGTCGATGAACTCCAGCAGGTGGGCGGGGGTCAGGTAGTCGCGTACGGCCATCCGCCGGTCATCGTCGTTCAACTGCACTGCCGCGCCCCGGCTGTGGAGTGGGGGCAGGTGCGCGTCGATCGTGACCGCGAGCGGTGACAGGCTCACGTCTCCGCGCGGGTCGCAGCACAGGTCCCTCGGGGTGCTGTCGTAGATGTGGCAGCGCCACCGCGGGGCCGCATCGTCTTCCGAAACGTGCGTGATGTGCCAGCCCATGACCATCTCCCGCTGGAGCGGCAGCGCGTCCTGGCAGGCGACGACGATGACCGAGCCATCCGAGGTGAACGCGCACACCGCCAGGCCGCCCCAGGTCTCGATGTAGGGATGCAGCCCAAGGGCTTCGAGTGCGGCGACGACATCGCCGTACACGGCCAGGGCGTCTAGTTCCTTGGGGCCGTAGTCGGCGCGGCGGGCTGCTGCTTCGGCGGCGGGGTCAAAGGCATTCACGAGAACTCCAGTCTCTTTTATTTGATGCGGCCTATTACTGCGGCTGGGTGCAGATCACGGTGTCCTGTGTCAGGCGTATCCGCATCTCGTATCCGGCGCCCAGTTGGGTGCGCAGTTGCTGAGTGATCGCGTCGAGGGGGGTCCGCAGCGCGGGGGACAGCTCGGTCAGTACTAGTCCGACCGCGGGCGGCCCGTCGGCGCGATGCTCCGTCACGGAGGTCAGGGCCCAGCCTCCCGTCGGAAGCTGCTGCGTGCGCAGCGTATAGGAGTCGACGTGCGCACGAATCGTGGCGGTCCGGCGTGTGAGGTGCACGTCGAAGGCGTCGATGTTGTGCAGGAGGGCAGCGAGGGTGACCGGGGGGATGCTGGCCCGGCCTCCTGTGATGAGGCTGGCTGTCATTGGCGAATCTCCAAGAGGTGTTCGAGCGGGCCCCTCCCGCTCGTAGCTAAATTCTACCTTGTCTATTCGGGGGTGCCGAATCCCCCGCAGCACTGCGGATCATTCTTATCAGGTGTGGCCTATTTTCTGCGACGTGCTACACGCTCACCAGAACCACCGCCGTCCCTGCGTGCCGCCCGAATCTCAGCAAGCCGCTGCTGCGCCAACTCCGACAACCCCTCACCACCCGGCCGGCGACGCACCTCCGTCAGCAACGCTTCGTTCCGCTGCCGCTCCCGCTCCTTGAACTGCTCCCTCTCTGCCCGTTTCTCCTCCTCCCGCTGCGCCCTCGGACTCGTACCGCACGCGCGGCAGGACCGGCCCGGCCTGTCCGGATGCGCCGAGCATCCCCCAGGCTGTCCGGGCGGTGCGGGTGCCTGCTGCGGGGCTACGCCCGGCTCCCCCGCGGCGCCAGCCGTGGGGGTAGGGGGGTTCTGGTGTGAATACTGGCTCTGGTTACTACCTATATCGCCTGACCCGCCTGCCCCCGGTGCTCCGACCCCTGGCGAACCGACGCCTGAAAACCCGTCTTCGGGGGCGCCGTCCGCCTCCTTTGACTGCGGTGCCGTCCGTCGAGCAAGCCGACGAGCCTCCTGCTGTGCGTACTCCTCCGCCGCCCACTCCTGCGCCGTGTCATACACCTCCGTCACCTTCGTCAACTGCCCATTCGGGTGCCGCTCGGTGATCACCCGGTAGTACCCCAGCGCCTTCAGCTCCTTTACCGCCTCCCGCACCGCGTCCCGCCCTTCCCTGCCCGCCCTCGCGATCGACTCCGTACGAACCGTCCACGAGTCCGGCTTCGCCACGAGGTAGGCCAGGATGCCCCGGGCGCGGAACGACAGCCGGGAATCCTCCAAGGTCGCAGTGGGCAGCACGGTGAATCCGGTGCTGAGGTGGCGGCGCAGAATCGTCACGAGGAAGCCCCTCCAGGGCGCTCAGAGTGTTGAGGAAGCAGGCAAGGGGAAAGCGGCCCCACGAGACGAAGCGAGGCCGCCACAACGGCAATCAGGGGCGACTGGGTGCGCGAGTGACGCTGATGGAGCGCGCGGTGGTCTGTCCTGCGGCCTTCCGCAGCGGAACAGCCATCCCCGCCCTGCGCAGGGTGTTCACCATCCCCGGCACGTCCGGGACCATCGGCACAGTCAGGTCCGCGTTCTCGAACATGTCCACCATGGCCTGCACGTCGGGTTCTTCCTTGTCGTTGCCGCCCGACCAGCCCAGCTTGTTCTCCCCGTAGACCCCGGCCGGGGAATCGTCCAGCATCGCCCGGACCTTCTTCTTCACCTGGCTGCTCACCCGGTACCGCTCGTGGGCGCGCACGTACACCGCCAGCGCCTTCTCCCGGTCCGCGTCGTCGTGCACGAGGATGGTCTGAGCGGGCTTACCGGGCGCCACACCAGGCCAGCAGTGCTTCACGAACGGGCAGTTGTCACACACCGGGGAGAGGCCAGGGCCGTCGAAGTCGCGGCGCAGCTCCTCCACCGACTCGGCATCCACAACGCGCTCCACCCACCAGCGGGCCTCGAACGACGACCACTCATCGAACGGGAACTCCTGGATGTGCTCCTCGCCCGTGTCCCGGCACACGAAGCGGAACCGGATGCGCTGAACGTCGATCGGCCCCAGGCGGTGCAGATACCGCTGACCGGGCATGTCGGAGAACCCCACCGTGGACAGCAGGCCCGCGTACAGCAGAACCTGCCGCATCTCCGCAGCAGTCGGCCCGTACCGCAGCACCCTGTCCCACACGCGGGCGCTCTTGGTCTTCACGTCCTCCACCGTCACCACCTCGGCGGGCTCCACCGGACGGTGCCGCTTCGGCAGCCGGGAGGCCGTGGCCGCGTCGAGCTGCACCACATCGACGTGCCCGCGGATCAGGTCGTCCGCGACGGTGCGCTCCACCAGCCAGTTGTACTCGCGGCGTGCGTCCTCCAGCAGCCCGCGGTGAATGTAGGTGCCGAGGATCGCGGCCCGCTTGTCTCCTTCGTTGCTGCGCTCCGCGCCGGCCAGGGTGTACCCGGCCCGGCGTGAGCAGATGGTGTCCGACGCCCCCAGGCGGGTCTGGAGCGAGCGGGGCCTACGGGCATCCGCTGCGTGGGCAGCGTCCCAGATCGAGACTGTTCGGGCGTCACGGACAGGTGCTGTGGTCATGTGCCATCTCCAAGAGGGCGTGCCGGGGCCCGGCCTGTCGCGCAGGCCCCAGCACGGAGGGAAGGGAAGGTCTGATCAGGCGGCGCTGAACTCGTCGCCCTGGGCGGGCTCGTCCGGCCGCTCGGCGTTCTCGTCCTGCTGCACGGCCGCGCGTAGGCGGGCAACGTCGCTGGTGGGGTCGGACAGCTGCTCCGGCTTCCTCAGCTCGGTCGCCTTCCGTTCGATCGCGGCCCGCACGACCCGAACCTCTTCACGCGACAGTGACTCGTCGCCCTCGACCGTCCGCCACAGCTTCTTCAGCTCCTCCACGCCGTCCTTCGCCGCGTCATCGACCTTCGGCAGCCACGCCTGCGCAAGGTCCCCGGTGAGCTCCGGCGTCGCCTTGGGCTGGTTGTGGATGGAGCAGCCCATCAGCCCGAACACCAGCTTCTCGATGCTGAAGTCCGCCGGGACGGTCATCGGCTTGCCCTCGCGGGGGACCTGGAAGTTCAGCGAGCGCGCCCCGACGATCTGTGTCGGCTCGTCGCGCCGCATCCGCACCCATACCGTGGCGTCGTAGGCGAGGCTCTTGTGCCCCTGCACCCGC
This sequence comes from Streptomyces sp. WZ.A104, assembly GCF_002382885.1. Taxonomy (GTDB): domain Bacteria; phylum Actinomycetota; class Actinomycetes; order Streptomycetales; family Streptomycetaceae; genus Streptomyces. The sequence continues at coordinate 87,080 of NZ_NWVL01000021.1, read as the reverse complement.
CAGTCCTTCGTCTTGGGGATCGGGTCCCCGTTCTCGTCCAGGGCGCTGATCTCCTTGCCTCGGGCCAGGAGCAGCACGATGCCCGGCATGGTGCGCACCAGGTACATGACCTTGTCCCACCGCTCCGTGGCGTCGTTCCACAGGTTCATCGTCGGCTTGATCTCGGCGTCCGGGTCCTGGCGGAGCTTGCGCTGGCCCTGGTTCGAGCGCCGGGCCCGGTCGTTGGTCCAGTTCACGAGCATCCGCCACAGCAGAGACACCGAGTCGATGACCAGCACCACGGGGGGTTCCTTCGCGGCAGCGGCACGCTTCGCCTCCGCGTGCACGGCTTCGAGTTGCCCGAGGATGTCTCGGTAGGAGCCGTTGTGCTCGACGATTTCGTAGTCGGCGCCGGGCACGCCGGCGTACTCGTCGGCGGTGTCCTCCCCGAGCTCCAGCCAGTACGCCTGGCCTGTCTGGTCGCAGCCGGTGAACTCGGCGGCCACGTAGGACTTCCCGGCCTTCTCCTCGCCTTCGATGAGGACCTTCGGCCAGGGCACGACGCCGGTGGGCTTGCGTGTGCGCAGCTTCGGCACGGCTTGTGCGGACATGTGCATCTCCAAGAGGTATCTAAGGCAGCTATATGCAGCGGCCTATTTCACGCGCTGCGAAGACCGCGCGTCTCGAACAGGGGTGACCACTCAGGGTGCAGCTCAAGCAGGGTGCGGACGTAGCGAGACCGGAAGTCGTTGTTCAGCTTCCAGGGTTCGCCATGCGTTGCCCGCCCGTACTGCCAGCGCAGCACCTCGAAGAGCATCCCGATCCCGACCCGCTTGAGGCCGCGATCGACACAGTCGGCGGTCAGGGCCTCCAGCTGATCCAGAATCCAAGGGTTGAGCTGGTGGAATGCCTCGAACCGCTCCTGGATGCTCAGCCTGGCGCCGAGCGGTCCCGGGTGCCGCAAGGGTGCGATGGGCAGCTCCAGCTGGACGGAATCCATTACCTCCCCCTCCTGTCGATACATTGCGGCCTATTTTGCGGCACGAAGGCGGCCTCATCAACCGCACTCCCTTTCTTGTATCTAAATTCTACTATGTTAGAGGGGGGTGTCAACTCGCCTACCGCTCCAGAAGTGCCCTACGACTGCTGCTGGGACGCCGACTTGCCGCGCTTGGCGATGAACGACCCCGGCCCCTCGTACCGGCCCTCCCGCAGCGCCTCCACCACGTCCGGGTTCAGCACCCACGTGGCCCGACGACTCTTCGCCATCGTCGCCTCGGCTGCCTCCAGCACCGTGCTCAGCAGCCACACCCGAGAGTCCGACAGAACGTAGTCCGCATCGGGGAGCATGCCGGTATCACGCTGCACGGCCTGACCAACCGCCACCTCCGTCACGCCGAACAACTCCCCGTACTCCTTCGCCCCGACCAGGGGAGGCAGCTCACCCTTCTTCATGGGACGGACCCCTGCCCCCTGCTCATGCTCCAGCCTCTCCAGGGCGCCCACGTCCAACTGCCGGCCACGACTGCCCGGCGGCAAGGCGAGATCCACAACGAAGCCACCCGGCCAGAACGGCTTCCCCGACACGATCGCCGCGTCCTCGTACGAAAGAATCCCCTGCGGAACCCATCGGTCACTGACCGCAGTCGGCGCGATGATATAGATCCTCGCGATCTCCTTGCGGCCCAACAGCAGCGGCTTCGCCATGGCAGTGCTCCCTCTCCCGAATAGGGGTAGCAGAATACCGGTAAGGCGTGGTGTGTGCCCCCGGGGGCGTCTCACAGGCACTGTTACGCTGGGTGGGCACTTTCCAAGAGGTGTAGCAAGGCCCCTGAACGTTTCGCTCAGGGGCCTTCGCTGTCAGCGCGGGCGGCAACCAGGCGGCGTACAACGCCCGTGGTTCGTGAACCGCACCATGCCGTTGAAGTTGGGCACGTCGGTCGATCATCCTTCGTGGACGACACGGGCGACTCGCTCTGCCACTGCACTTGCCGTCGCCGCCGCTTCCAGAAGCTTCCGCTTCGGCTCTGACGGCATGCTGCCATGCCCGAGGCCGGCGCTTGAGACGGCCTCGGACAACAGGCGATGGTCTCTCCCGCTCATCCGCTCGGAGCAGATCGTGTGAGCCAGTGCTTCCCGCGCAACGTATCCGTCACCGGAGTTCACTGCGTCGTGCACGAGGCGGCGAGCGATCTCGGCGCGAGCGGTGCCTGAGCAGAGGTCGAGCACGGTGAGCCCGATGCGCGTGCGGAACACGATCAGCTCGGGGTCCGCTTCAAGGCGCAAGTACTCCGCCGCAGCTTTCGGAGCCGCCTTTGCCGATGGCTCTTGGGCCGTCGTGCGACACAGCAGTGCGAGGCACGCGGCAACGGGCTGCTCCCACGGTTCGTCCAGCGTGCTCTCTTCCAGAGTGCGCTGTGCCATCGCTGGGTCGCCCCCGAGGCAGAGCGACACGATCGCTACCTGGCGGCCGTCGAGGAGTCGGCGACCAATTCCCTTGTGCTGTACGACGTGTTCCCGCGCGCGCACCCACTGGTTGGCGGCGACGAGTGCACGTGTGCCGTCGCCCAGCAGCACCGTCCAAAGCCACTGACAGACCGTCCGCCTGTCCTCGGCGGTCGTGATCATGCCTCGGAACGAAACTGCACGGCCGTCGATGACGGCGTCCGTCTGCTGTCTCACCGCCTGGTTCAGGGTGTCGAGCAGCCGGTAGGCGCCTTCCCCATGGCCATTTCGGATGTTCAGGCGGGCAAGGTTGACGAGGGGTTCCAGGGCGTACCGGGCTGCCTGCGCGCCCAGAGGCCGGGCGCGCAGGTAGATGTCCGCGTGGCGCCAGCACAGGTCACGGGCCAGGTCGGGTAACCCGCAGTCGCTTGCGATCAAGGCTGCCCGGTTCAGTGCCGCAGCACTGGTGCCGAGGTCGCCGTTTCGCTCCGCTGCCCGAGCGAGATCGTGAATCTCCCGCACCCTCTCGACCAGCGGCAGGCAGACAGGTCGCGGCCGGGGCACCAACGGGAATCGCCGCGCTATCTGGCTGGCGTCCACCTCACTGCCACTCGATGATCATGCGGTTCAGCGGGTTGTCGAAGGCGAAGCGGCCGGTCGCGGCCGGGGGCGGCGTGGTGTCGAGGGACTGGATCTCGAACACCACATCGCGCCCCCGGAAGTCGCGGTCCCACACACGGATCTGTTCTGCGACTCGGTCTGCCAGCGATACGGCGTCGGGGCCGTGACCGATGACACCGAACTCGTACAGCGTGGCGCCGTCGGGTGCCTTCTCGGTAGCGGTGCGGCGGGTCAGGTACGTGAGCGTGCCGCCCTCGAAGGTCGCGGTCGAGCTGGCGTACGGGGCGGTGACCACGCCGCGGTCGATGGCCTCTCGCGTAGCGGGCATCCGGCTGAGCCCGTTCGGCATAGCGCAGGTCAGCCACAGTTCCATCCACTCGGCGGACTCTGGCCCGCGGAAGTTCACGCCGGTCCACACCTCGGTGCGCGTCTGCGTGAGCGCGCCGGCCAGGGCCTCGGCGTCCACGGCCTGGTCGCCGTTGGTCACGAGGGTCACCGAGCCGTCGTCCGTCAGCTTCACGAAGCGTCGCGCGTCGTCCGCGATGCCCTGCCTGAGCGGCATGAAGGTGTTCATCTCGGAGCCGATGCTCCGCCAGGCTCCACCCTCAGCCTGCTCGAAAGCGATCGAGCGCGAGACGCTGCCGCGGAGGCGGAGCGGGGTGAGGAGTCGTCCGCCGGGGGCGAGTTGGTCGAGCCAGGCGTGCGGCACACCGTGGGCACCGACGGTGGCAACGATGCGGTCGTAGGGCGCGTTGTCGGCGTGGCCGAGCGCACCATCCCCGAGGACCACCTCAACGTTGTCGATGTTCGCGGCGACGAGCCCGGCGCGGGCACCTTCAACGAGGTCGTCGTCCACGTCGATCGTCGTCACATGCCCCTTGTCCCCGACAAGGTAGCCGAGAAGTCCGGCGTTGAAACCGGTGCCAGCCCCGAGTTCGAGCACCCGGTGTCCCGGCTCGACGTCGAGCTGTTCGAGCATCTTGCCGACGATGTCGGGCTGGGAGGCACAGCTGATGGACGTGCCGCTCTCGTCGTACTTGATGTTGACCGGAGCATTCCCGTACGCCTTCTCCAACGGGGCATCGGGGACGAAGACGTGTCGCGACACCGAACGCATGGCGTCCTCCACGCGGGGGGTGCGGACCGAGCCGCTCTCGACCAGGCGGTCAACGAGCTGGGCGCGGAGACGGTCGGCGTCGTTGACTTCGATGGTGTCACTGTTCACGTCGCTGACCGTAGTGGTCGGAGGAGCTGCACACGTTCGTCTTGCGACGTGGCGGAGTTCGACGTTGGGGTTCAAGCCGCGGAGTGAGCTGACCTGTACTGGCTTGACGTCCCTGTGTCCCTGCGTTGTCTGGGAGGTGACTCGGAGCGTCAGTTCGCGAAGCTGGCGGCCGGTGGCGGCGATGTCGTATCGGCGTGCGTTGTGGAGAGCCGCCTTGGTGAGGGCCTTGCGCCAGCGGAAGTCACGGCCCATCTCGTCTAGGGCCACGGCCAGCGAGCGCGGGTCGCCCGAGGTATAGGGAACGCCAGTGTTCCCGAGGACTTCCCTCACACCGGCAAGATCGGAGTGGGCAACTGGAAGGCCATGGGCCTGGGCCTCGATGAGGACGAGCCCGAAAGCCTCCAGGCCCCTGGTTGTGAAGATGAAGGCGTCGAAGTTCGGCAGACGGCGCCACAGTTCGGCGCGGGGCAGGAACGGCTCGAACTGAACCCGATCCTGGAGCCCGAGTTCGACGGCCCGCTGTTCCAGGTAGTCCCGCAGAGTTCCTTCGCCGATCACGGTCAAGTGGTGGGCCTCGTTGGCGCAAGCCAGGGCTTCGATGGCGGTGATCGTGGATTTGTTGTCGTCCAGACGACCGGCGTGCACGAGGGACAGCGGTCCGGTTCTGGGAGGCGGTTGATCGCGTACGCGGGCATCGCTCAGACGGATGCCCCACGGGATGACGGTGAGCCGATCGGTGAATCGGCGTCCGGTGAGAAGGTCGATGCGGTTGGCGAGGGCGGCGGTCGGGGCCACGATCGCCGTGCTTGCGGCGGCGACTTCGTGCAGGGTTTCGCGTTCCCGCTCGTTGCGCTCGGCTGCCATCACCTCGGGGCCGTGGGCGATGGAGATGATCGGGATGCTGTCGGCGGTTCGGGTGAAGGCCAGGCTGAGCGCGAAACCGAGGTACTGGGCGTGGATGGCATGGGGCCGGGTCCTCTCGATGTGCGTCCCGACCTCACGGGTCAGCTCCTCGACGTAGGGGTCGAAGTCCGGGCCTTGGGGTCGTTTGGGCGTGGAGAGGGGGATCAGCTGATCGAACGCGGCACTCCATGCCGGATCGACCGGTTCTCTGCCGAGGAAGGTCGTGTGGGTCTCGGGCATTGCGCGGTAGAGGTCGCTGGCGAGGATCATGCTCCCGGACGAGGGCTCGGAGGTGCGGTTGATGCCGGTCAGGATGTGCAGGGGCTTGGCGGTCATGCAGGTACCCCGCTCATGGGTGGCCGTTGGGTGGGGATCGGTGATCGGGCGACCGGGGCCGGCTCGACTCGTGACTCGTCGGTGGAGCTGCGCGTCTCGCGCTGGCGAGGAGGTGCCCACCATGACGCAAGGTGCGGGGTGAGGGCGGCGTCGATCTCCTGGTCCGGGTGCAGGTAGCCCTTGCTGTCTCGTCGTGCTGTCCATACTCGGACTGTCGATCGGGGGTAGGCGGGATTGATCCCTATCTCTCCCTTGGGGGTGACTCCGTTGAACGGGGTGGGGATTCCTTCGTTGTTCCAGTAGTCCCATGCTTCAAGGGCCTTGGCTTTCTCGAAGCAGTGGTACAGCTGGGGGTAGCGGGGCATGTACCGGATCTCGCGGAAGATCATCTGGCCGATCAGTCCGGGCGCGGATTTCCGGAGCGTGCTGAGATCAGTGCCCTGGAAGGTGAAGGATGCGGCGTCCTGGGACGGGTGCAGCGCGGTCCGGGTGAACAGGTGGGAGAGCCGTCGACGGACGTACTCGGAGGCTCCCGGGGCGAGAGCCGGTTCGATGCTTTCGATGAGCTGGACGAGTCGGTGATGGGGCGGGGTGAATCGGGCCAGGTCGAACAGCTGGTCCATGCCGTCCACGGCTGCAAAGGCGAGGCGTTTGTAGAGCCAGTTGTTCAGCTCTCCCGCCTGGGCGTAGGTCTTGGTCTCCGGAGTGGCGGAGTGGAGCATCAGGTACTCGGACAGCACCTCGAAGTACAGGTAGCCGAGGAACGGTACGCGGGGCACGGCGGCGGATAACTGGTCGATGAACTGGGGTGCCGCAGTGGCCTGGCCGGCGGCGTTGTGCAGGGCGACGTCGAGGAACGGCGCGGCGGCTCGAAGCCCGGCCAGCACGGTGCGGTTGAGCTGGTCGTGTTCGGCCGGGGTGAGGAAGCTCTCGTAGCGCAGGTAGGTACGCAGGTGGATGGGGCCGAGGTGCAGGTAGTCGACGCCCTTGGGCCGGATCGGGGCATCCGGGGCGACCTCGAAGATCATGGGAGTGGTGGCGGGCTTCGTCCGCATCAGGTAGGCGCCGAGGTTGTGGGGGCGCAGTCCCTCGCGCTCACTGGTGAGCTGCGAGCAGTACAGCGCCCCGACCAGGCAACCGGTGGAGACGTGCAACTGCCGACTGGTGCGGATGGCGTCGATGTCCCTGGTGACGTGCAGCAGGTACATCGGCCGTCCGCTGGCGAGCGCGGCGGCCATGGTGTTCTCCCGGATCAGCCAGCCGTTGGGGGCGGAGCCTTCCAGGTAGCGGCGCCAGTCGCTCTCGCTTTCTGCCAGCGACGCAGGAGAGCGGCGCTGCACCGGCATGGTGTAGTTCGTGTGGGCATGGTCCCATTCGTCGCGCAAGACAACTCCCGGGGGATGGAGGATCGGCGGCCGGTGAGGGGAATCGCGAGAGGCTAGAGGACCTCGACGTTCGCTCCGGACATGCGGTTTCGGCAGTCGAGAACGTAGGGCGCGTTCTCCTGGATCATTGCGAGGTCGAATCGCGCGTGGTCCATGAGGAGCACCACGGCATCGGCGGCCGCGATCTCCTCCGGGGTCGCGTCCACCCGGCGCACCTTCAGCTTCGTGTCGTCGCCGTCCGGAATGTTGGGGTCGGCGCCGCGGACCTCGGCGCCGAGGCCGGTCAGGAGCTCGGCGACACGGGCCGAGGGCGACTCGCGGAGGTCGGTGGCGTTGATCTTGTAGGTCAGGCCGAGCAGCAGGACCCGCGATCTGCTGACGGGCTTGCCGCGCCTTTCGAGGGCTTCGGCGAGACGCTGGACGACGTAGTCGGGCATCTGGCGGTTCACCTCGGCGGCGAGTTCCACGAACCGGAAGGGGACGCCGAGCTCCTGCTGAGTCTTCCAGGAGAGGAACAGTGGGTCGACGGGCAGGCAGTGCCCGCCGACGCCCGGCCCTGGGGTGAACCGTGTGAATCCGAAGGGCTTGGTCGCGGCGGCGTCGATCGCCTCCCAGATGTTTACGCCGAGCGGCTTGGCCAGCGTCGCCAGCTCGTTGATCATGGAGATGTTGACCAGTCGGAAGGTGTTCTCGATCAGCTTGGCCAGCTCGGCTACCTTGGGCCCGGATACCGGCACTGTGGTCTGGAAGATGCCGTCATAGAAGCCCTTGATCACATCGAGGGATTTGGCGTCGATTCCGGACACAAGCTTGGGTGTCCCCTCGAAGGACCACCTCTTGTTCCCCGGAGCGATGCGTTCGGGGCTGAACCCGGCCAGGAGGTCCACCCCGCCCTTGAGACCCGACGCCTTCTCCAGGACGGGCAGCAGCAGCTCCTCGGTGGTGCCGGGATAGGTTGTGGACTCCAGGACCACCGCCGCGCCGGGACGAAGGTGCTCGCCCAGCGTCCGGGCGCAGGACTCGACGTAGGTCAGGTCGGGCACGCCGTCCCGCAGCGGGGTCGGCACGGTGATCACCGCGATGTCGAAGCCGGCCAGTGCCGCAGAGTCGGCGGTCGCGGAGTAGGCACCGGAATCCAGCACCGCACGGAGCCGCGAGGAGGCCACGTCCTCCACGTAGGACTGGCCGGCGGTGAGCTGCTGGACGCGGTGCGTGTCCACGTCGTAGCCGACGACACGGTGACCCACCTCTGCGGCGCGTACGGCCAGCGGAAGCCCTACATAGCCCTGACCAGCGACAACAACGTGCATGGCGGCTCCTACTCGATTGCGGTGCTTGAATGGACCGTCGTTCCTGGTCTGACAAGGAGAAGTGCTGTGCCCCTGGTGTCTGTCGTGATGCCCGTGTACAACTCGGCAGCCACGCTCGGCGCAGCCGTCCGATCGGTACTCACGCAGACCCACCCCGACCTGGAGCTGCTGGTCACCGACGACCAGTCCACTGATGGCTCCATGGACCTGCTCCGCGAGTTCGCCGAGCAGGACGAGCGCGTCCTGCCTCAGGCGGCACCCGAACAGGGCGGTGCCGGCCGGGCCCGCAACCTCGCGATCGAGCGGGCCCGCGGGGACTACATCGCCTTTCTCGACAGCGACGACATGTGGCTTCCGGAGAAGACCGAGAAGCAGCTCGCCTTCGCCGCGGAAGGTGATGCGCCGCTGACGTTCACCTCGTACTTCAAGATGGACGCCGACTACGACGGGGAGGCCGCCGACTGGGTCCCGAACGGGCGGGTGATCCGTGCGCGGGCACACGTGGACTACCGCGCGATGCTGGTCCAGGACCACATCGGTGCTCTCACCGCCATGTACGACCGCCGTGTCCTCGGCACGAGGCTGATGCCGGAGATGCGCAAGCGCCAGGACTACGCCCTGTGGCTGTCGATCATGCGGGACGGCGCAGATGCCCGAGGCCTGGCCGAACCGCTTGCGGTGTACCGGGCCCACCAGGCGGGATCGCTGTCCTCCAACAAGATGTCCTTGGTCAAGTACAACTGGTCGCTGTACCGCGAGCACGAACACCTGTCGGTCCCGCGGGCGACACGGGCGCTGGCCGGTGCCGCGTGGCAGTCGCTGCGCAACGCGCGCATCTAAATTCGTGCACCAGCCCGCGGGCCCCAGGGTGCAACCTTCCCTGAAGGCACCCGACCGGGCCCCGCTCCGTAACCATGTCGCGCGCGTCGAGGCTGGACCTGGGTGCGGGACTCCGTACATCACCGGTGTTAGGCGGCCGGGCTGTCGCCAGCCGGTGCGCGCAGGAACAGCTGGAGGAGCAGCCGCCGGTCGGAGTCCGGGACGGTCTCCTGGCCACTGTGAAGCGCCTCCCGACCGTGCAGGAAGCGGCGCTGGTTCACGACGAGGTAGTCACCGGATTGGAGCATGAGGGAGACCTGCCCCCGGACGAGCTCCCGGGCGAGTTCCTTGGCGGCGTCGGCATGAGCCGGGGCCAGCTCGGATCTCTCCAGCATCTTGGCGGTGAACCGCACAAATCCATCGCCCGAGCCGGAACTGTTCAAGATCGGAAACGGCTTGTACTCCTTGCCCACGCCGAACAGATCGAAGAAGGTCCCGTAGTGGTAGGCCGACTTGGCCAGCAGAGCGCGGCTGTGCTCCGACAGCCGTGCAATCGCCGCGTGGGGATCAGAGAGGATGCTCAGGCCGCCGCCTAGCGGGTCAGGGCGAACACACAGAAGCGTGGTGAAGTCCGGAGGCAGGGTCGCGTTCACCAAGTCCATGTGGAAGGCGTTGTACCCGATGCCGCTGGACTTGCCGGGGTCCTTGTCGACCTTGACCCCGATGTCCTTCCACAGGGGCCACCGTGGGAAGGGAGAGAAGGGGACCGCCACCTCGGCCGCGAAGCCGGTCACCAGCCGCCGCAACCGGGTTCCCGTCCCCAGCGCCTTGGCGACATTCCCCAGGCGCAGCACGGCGTATCCGCCACCCTCCTTGGTCAGCGCGTGACGCAGGGCCGTGGCGGTTTCCTGGAACTGAGGGGCGGCCGCCAGCTTGGCCCGGTACTCCTCCACGGTGAGATCTGCCAGGAACGCCCCGTCCAGTTGCCAGGGTGGAAGCGAGCAGTCGATCAGAGCGGCTTCGAGTTTGCTCGGGATGTCGATGAGCACGCGGAGCTTCCTGTCTCTAAGGGTTCTCAAGGTGTCGTCCTGCGTTGCTGTCGTCTGGGCGCCGAGGCTCGGCGGACGGTAGCCGCAGGGCTTCGTCCGCCGAGCGGTTCTCGGGCACCCCTCACGCCCCCGCGGACTCGTCACGCAGACCGTGGAGGGAGCACAACCGTTCAGGGCTGCCCGGAACGTGTCGACTGGCACCCGAGCCGGGTCTATGTCGCCGTTGTACGGAGAGCCAGGCAGACGAGGGAGCCGCGCAGTTCGTAGCGGACCGCCTGTGCCCACCCACGCGTGAGATTGGAGATCTCCCGCGCGGTCATCCCGCCGGGCTGTCTGCCTTGCGCGGTGACTACCGGTATGACGACGTACATCCGGCCTCCGGGGCGGAGCCACCGTTCCCGGATGCGGCACATCCACGCGCCTGGGTTGGTAAGGAAGGGCAGGGTGAGACGGCTCACGACGAGGTCGATGCCGTGGAGCGGTAGCCCGGCCGGGTCACCCTCGTTGAGGTCGTGCCGCATGTAGCGCACGCCGACCATCGGAGTGCGGCGGGCCGCGGTGAGCGCCGACTCCGAGAAGTCGATGCCGGTGACGTCGTACCCGAAACGGTGAAGCTGTCGGGCGAACGGCCCGGTACCGCAGCCGGCGTCCACCGCGACGTGACCGCACCGAACCGGGAAGGGCCGTGCAAAGGCGGCGAGTTCCACATCGGTGAGCGGATGGTACGTCTGGCCCGCGTCCGCCCAGGCGTCCCAAGTGGTCACCGCAGGCCGGGCACTGTCTGTGGTCACGATAACGACCTCCGGTTCTGGCCCCTGTGCGAGCGGGACGGCAATGGGTTCATGCGGGCTCTCCGAGAGCGGGTCGGGCAGGCGGGCAGTCGACTCGCCGAGCCTGCGTAGCGGAGACGGGGGAGGCGTAGCGGCAGCCCACCGCGCGGCCAGCTGCTGCCCCTCCGCTACACAGGCCGGGCCAGCCCCCGACATCTCAGGCCGGTGTCACGCCACGGTCTTCAGTTCCCGTCGAGCGGCGAGACGATCGAGGAGTTCGCCCGCTACCCACGCCACCTGCCTCAAATGGGGCACCCTCTCCGAGGGCATTCCACAGGGCGCTTCCCTCGCCAGCTCTCGGGCCCGCTGAACCAGGGTGGCCACGTAGCCGTCCCGTCGCCCGGACTCCGCCGCGACAGCTATGTCCAGCAGCTGTGCCAGTTGGCCTTGAAGCCGGGCAGTGAGGCGTACGGCTTCAGCCTCTGCAGGCGGGACATCGTCCAGGGCGGTGGCCACGTCGTCCAGAAGAGCGTCACCGTCGAGCGGCGTCCATGACCTCAGCCTGTCCAGGACTCCCGCTAAGGAGTCGGCATCGAGCGGCGGTTCCCACAGTGGGACCTGAGAGTGTGTCCACCGTGGACTCGTGGCAACGGCGTTCATTGACCCACCCCCGGCAGGGCCAGCGTGCACCAGGTGGTTGACGTCTCCGGGACGACGCCCCACTCTGCTGCCAGCGCCTCAACGAGGAAGAGGCCCCGGCCGGACTCCTGATGCGGTCTGGGATGCACCAGCCTGGGCGACCCGGCAGAGGAGCCGTCATCCACCTCGATCCTCACGGTGCTCTCCGTCAGGGACATCGTGAACTTCACCCGCGTGCCGCAGCCGTGTACCAGAGCGTTGGTCATGAGCTCGCTGATCAGGACCTCGGCCGTCGGCCCCAGGCGGGAGCATCCCCACTGGTGCAGCAGGGCACGTCCCACCCGTCGCATGTTCCCCACCTTCAGCGCGTCGCCGGGCACCGGCGGAGCACCTGGTTGCGTGGGGGTGCAGGTGAGATACACCGTCTGCTCGATCGGGGACACCAGCAGTCGGTCAGCCAGCCCAGGCGAGCCCGCGTCCTGCGATGTTTCGGCTGCAACCATCTGATTCCCCTCGTCAACTGGCAGGAACACAGCGGAAGATCGGCATGGTGACCAGGCCAATCCTGTTTGGTGCTGAGGCGGCAGTCTGCTCCGGTGAACGTGCCCTAGCGAGTGCCGTCGCTGTGTCTTCTGGGGACGCTCTATGTCGTAAGTGCGTCCTCTCCGGTTACGAGGCCGGATCTGGGACATCTGCCCTGCGGGAGAGAGCCACCAGCACATAGCGTGGCTGACAGCGTCGCGACGAGCCCAAGAGGTACGTATGGACCCGACCTTCATCCAGTTACTGATCAACGAGCGTGGATGGCAGCAGTACGAAGTCTTCCTGCGCCACTACAGGGAGGCTGCCCAATACCTGGCCGCAGCCGAGGGCCCCCGGAGCCTCGCGACCGCCTCCATCGAGAAGCGGCAGTTCCTCCGCTGGGCGCACGGCGAGATGAGAGGCACACCCCGCGCGGAAGCTCGGCGCATTCTCGCCCACCTCTTCCGCCCCATCCCGATTGACCAGCTCTTCTCCACTGCACCAGATGCCCGAGTGGCTGCCCTGGACGGCACCACGACCCGTTCCTCAGCATGGGTGCAGGACGACCCAAGGGCGGAGGACGCCGTCATGGCCGCGGCCAACGAATCAGCCCACTTTGCCGCACAGGTAGAAGGAAGCAACGTCGGCCCCCACACCATGGAACAGCTTGAGGCCGACATCAGGCGGATAGTGACCACCTACCCCAACCGCCCAGTCCAGCCCGTGTTCCACGAAGTCCGAAACCTGCGGAACCGCTCCTTCGAGCTCCTCGAAGGCCGACAGCCACCCCGCTACACGCGCGACCTATACATGGCCGCCGGAGTGCTGTGCGGCGTGCTCGCCAATGCCAGCTTCGACCTCGGCCGGTACGACGCCGCGGAAACCCAGGCACGCACCGCATTCATGTGCGGTGAACTCGCCGGCCACAACGGTCTTCGTGCCTGGGTGCGGGGCTTGCAGGCACTCATCGCCTACTGGGACGGACGCGCCGCCGACGCTGTCCGGCTCGCGGAGGCGGGCTCCGGGTTCACCCCCGAGGAAGGCACAGCGCAGATCAGACTCGCCAGCATCAAGGCGAGAGCGTTCGGTCAGCTCGGCCGGACAACGGACGCAGTCGCAGCCCTCGCCGAAGCCGATCGGCTACGGGAAGGAGTCACGGCCGACGATGACGTGCTCGGCGGAATGATGGCCTTTCCCCGCGAGAAGCAGCTTTTCTACACCAGCACTACCCACCTGTGGCTGGGCGGCGGACAGCAGCTCAGCGACGCTGAGGAAGCAGCAGAAGAAGCGGTGAACCTGTTCGATGCCGCCGAGTCTGGGAAGAAGCGCCTCGGGGAGATGTGCCTGGCCCGTATGGACCTGGCCACGGCCCGACTGAACCGGGGCGACCTCGAAGGCGCAGCGCAGGAGGTACATGCTGTACTCCACGTCAACGCGCAGCGAGGAACCGAGAGTGTCCGCAAACGGCTGCGGCACTTTCGGCGTGACCTGGCGCTGACCGCCGCAGCCGGTACGGCCACGGCCATAGGGCTCCGGGAAGCACTCGTCGTGCACGAAGACCGCACGAGCCTCGAACTCTCACCCGGAGATCCACATTGACCACCATCACGCTGCTCAACCCCGGCTCCATGGGCGCCCCGCTGGCCAGCCATGCCGTTTCCGCTGGCCACCGGGTGCTTTGGGTGGCCCCAGGGCGGAGCACCAGCACTCGGCAGCGAGCACACCAGGCCGGGCTCACAGCGTGCGACAGCCTTGAAGAAGCCCTCGCCGAGAGCCAGATCGTGCTGTCCATCTGCCCGCCTCACGCCGCTGAAGACGTCGCCAACATGGTGTCGCGGCACCACTTCGCAGGCACGTACGTGGACGCCAACGCCATCAGCCCACAGCGCGTGCGCCGTATCTCCGAGCGCCTGCCTGCCGCGTGCACCGTGCTCGACGGCTGCATCGTCGGACCACCGCCCGCCCACGGACGAAACGCCCGGCTCTACCTCTCAGGGCCCAGCGAAGCAGCCCGCGCGCTGGAGAAGCTGTTCACCGACAGCGACGTACATGTGCGACGTGCGGGAGAGGAAGTCGGCGCGGCGTCGGCGTTGAAAATGGCGTTCGCCAGCTACCAGAAGGCGGCACGGACACTCGCCGGCGTCGCGCACGCGCTGGCTCACCACCATGGTGTTGCCGACCTCCTCACCGAAGAAGCCGCGACCATGCCCGCCAACATCCTCTCGGACCCCGACTACCTGCCCAGCGTGGCAGCACGCGCCTGGCGATGGGCACCCGAGATGCACGAGGTGGCCGAGACACTGCGGGAAGCCAGCCTGCCCGACGACATCGCCAGTGCGACCGCCGAAGTGATGAAGCTCTGGGAGCGCGACAAAGACAGAGCCGACCTTCCCCTTCACGAGGCACTGGCACACCTGCACACCGAAGACGAAGTCGCGGACTGACATCAGCAGGCGGGAAAGGCGTCGCTCCCCCTACCGCAGGGCAGGGGGAGCGACGAGATGAGTCAGTGCAGATCGGTCTCCTTCGGTGGGGTCGCGCCGTCGGGCGCGGGGTCGCTCCTGTACAGCCAGTCAGGCAGAAGGTTGTGAACGACCGGCAGCGCCATCACGCGAGTGACGGCACCGGCCACGGCCAGGGCGACAGCCACACCGGCAACGGACTCGGGGATGCCAGCCGCATCGATGATGAGCGGCAGACCGGCAGCGATGCCGAGGAAGGTCTGGAAGACGGTACGGATGGTTCTCTGGTTGACGTCAGACACGAGGGTGCTCACTTCGCGGGGATCTTCAGGCGCTGGCCCGGGTTGATGATGTACGGCTTGCTGATGTCGTTGGAGCGGGCAATCGCAAGCCAGTTCACGCCCAGGCGCTCACCGATGCGGTACAGCGTGTCGCCGCTGCGCACCGTGTAGCCGCCGGGCTTGTGCTTCAGCCGTTCCGCGATCCGCTTGCGCATACCGCTCATGGAGAAGCCCTTGGGATCGATCTTCCCGGGCTGCCACTCGCGGTGACCGATCACGCTGGGCGCGTGCCAGCCGTGCGCGCGGCAGATCGCTGCGGACACCCGCTCGATGGCCTCCAGCTGCTTCTTGGGCCACGGGTCCTTGCCGTCGCCCAGGTTCTCGCACTCGAACCCGTAGAACCTGGTGTTGCCGTCGGTGTTGGCCTCGTTGTCATGGGGGAGGGGCTTCTCCGCGATGACCGCCCTGAGCACGTCATCGTCCCCGCGGCCTGCGTGGTTGGCGCGGCCGTTGCCGATGAGGTAAACGGTGCCGTCCTTGGCGATCACGCCGTGACACAGCGGCCCCGGAAGGCCCGAGTATCCGTCTTCGCAGATCTTCACGGTCTTCGACGTTCCGGACGTCACCGTGTGGTGAATCATCACCCCGTGGACGGGACCCCACGGCCCCCGGTGGTTACGGTTGTGGGTTCTCCAGCCGGGGCGCTCAACGATGCGAACGCCCTCGGCGCGCAGCGCGGCAACCAGCCGGTCTGCGGAAAGAGGGGTAGCCAACTTCGGTGCTCTTCTTCTCCCCGCGCCCCAAAAATCAGTTACAACAGAGCCTCGTACTCACGGCGGAGACGTGCCGCGAGAGGCCAGCCACAGCTGCAGCAGCAGCATGATCAGCGGCGCGATGAACGCGGAGATCACCAGCCGCCGCGTAGCCGCAGCGTGGGCAGCGTCCTCGCGGCGCTGCCGGTCCACGCGCTCGGTGTACTGCTCGTGCTCGTTCCGCAACGTGGTGAGCGACGTTTCGAGCTGGTCAATCCGCTGAAGGGTCGCCCGCTGGTCTGCCTGATACACGTCGTGAGTGACGACCTGATCCAAACGGGCGGCGAGATGAGCGAGGTCGCCGCGAAGATCCTCGCGCAGCTGTGACACGGCACGGTGCAGCTCCCACAACGTGGGCTCGGCACCAGGCGGCACGGACACGCAATCACTCCCAGCGGCCCCGCACCACGCTCGATGCTACGGGTAGCAAGCACGATGCTCCGCGGTTACTTGATGTAGGTGACGCGCAGCTGCGGCGGATGTGCTTGCCCGACGCCTTGGGCGCGGCCGTAGTACGTCTTGTCCTTGCTGTTCGGGTCCAACGCCACCCCGCGCCACGAGGTGGAGTCGAACACGCTCGTGATGTCGATCCACCGCCCGACGTTCCGGCCCCACGAGATGGTCTTCGACTCGCTGTCGCTGCTGAACTTCGACGGCCGCGACGTGTGGTTGTGCGCCTTGATGACGGCCTTGCCGCCCCCGTTGTAGTACCAGTGGTCGTAGTACAGGTACAGCTCGACCTTCTGAATCTTGGCGCCGGACAGATCCTTCCCCAGTGAGGACGGGAACCCGATCAGTGCTGCCTGGGTGCCGTTGTTGCTGCTGTAGTAGCCCTGCACGCACTTGTTGCCGTAGAAGGAGTTGTACGAGGAGCGGTTCGCGTACGTACCCGACCAGGAGGCTGTGTACGTCTTGGTGTACTGCTTCGTCGGCGGCTCGGCCGTGCCACCTCCATCGTTGCACTTCCCCGTCTCTGGGACGTAGGGGCCGATGTCCTCGATGTAGAACAGCCCGTGGTGGTTGGAGCCGCCGAACAGCCTCACCGTCTGCCCCGACGGGCCGCCCTTGCAGCGGAACGTGACCAGAAGCCGATGAAGTCCAGCGCCGAAAGTGGCCCCGGACCGTATCGTCTCCAGGTGCACGCGCCGGTAACCGGCCGTCGGCAGAGGGTAGATGCCCGACTGGATCTGCGTGGAGTTGATCGTCGGCGTGCTGGCTCCACCATCCCGAAACACGACCGTCAGTTCGCCGCCGCTGGCTGACGGGTCGGCGTAGCAGTCCAGTACCACCCGGTACATGCGGCTGGCGTCAGCGTCGAAGGATAGTTCCACGAACCCGTAGTAGGTGGTGCTGGCCGTCATGGAGCCAGCTTGATAGTCGATAGCGACCAGGCCACGAGGGAACGCCGACAGGTAGGACTCCAGCGGCTGGCCGCCGACCGTCAGCTCCCCGGCCACGGCCAGGTCACCGACACCGGTGTTGCCGTCCTGGTCGATCGTCGCGACCGCCGTACCCGACCCGTCCGTGAGCGTCAGGTAGTTCGGGGTTCCCGTGGTGAGGGACACCGCCTCACCTCCCTGCTCATCGAACAGGCGGAGCCCGGCGGGCGACAGCTCGGCGCGCTGACCGCCTCCCGGTGTCGTTAGAACAGCCCGGCATTCCAGGTTGTCGAAGAAGGCGTACCCAGCAGCGTCAGGCCGGTCACGGCCGTCGGCGGCGACCCGCAGCCTCACGGTGACGGTGTCCGCAGGGATCTCCACCATCTCCGTCATACGCTGCCACGTCGTGGTGACGTCGCTGCGGTGGAGGCCGACAGAGCCGGTCCGTGTGCCATCAGCGTCATAGAAGCCGAGATACATCGCCACCGCGGCGGTGAAGTCCTCCGAACCCTTGTAGTCGGCGCCGATCCAGTACCGCTCACCGGGCTGCACGTAGTTCGGCCAGTGCTGCACGTACCGGTACGTCCCGGGTGCTGTCTCGATCCGCAGAGCTTTCGCCGAGTTGTTGCCGCCGTCCACGACCTCGTAGTGCTCGGGCAGGGTGCTGGCCATCAGCCCCGTCTCGTACGAAGCGTCCGCGACGACGTTCCCCGTCGTTCCGATGCGCAGATGCGTGGCGTCCAGCGTCCCCGCACGGATGTGCCCTCCGGTGAGCGTGTTCGCCGCCATCTCGTCGCCGGTCAGAGATAGGGCCTGGACCTCTCGGGCAGTGATCGTCTTCGCAGCCACCTTCTCGCCTGTGATGGACTCCGCGGCCAGTTCCAACGTCCCGATCGACTCGGCGAGCACCATGCCCGCGCCGATGACGGTCCGGATCTGCGCGTTGTCGAAGTCCGCCGTGCCGGCGGTGCCCTGGAAGTTCTGCAACCACACGGTGGCGGTCACGGCCTGGGCCGGGGCCTGAACCTGGTCGGTGACGGTGGCCCAGTCGGCGCCCGGCGTGGGGGTGGCGATTGCGGTGCCGTAGCCGAGCACCGCGCCGGTGGCACCCTGCCAACACAGGTAGAAGCGGACCGAGTCCCCGGCCCAGTCGGCGGAGACGCGGTAGTCGATGGCGAGGAAGAACCGGTCCCCAGGAGAGACGGCCAGCTCGGTGACGCGCAGGCTGCGAGAGGCTGCTTCACTGCTGGTGCCGTCTACGCGTACCCCGCGAGGAGACCCGTTGCCCTCAGTGAGCGTCCACTCGGCGGCTCCGGCGATGAGCTGCTCGGTGTAGGCGCCCTCGAAGGACGGGTCGGGTATCAGGTTGCCGGTGCCGATGGAGAGCTGACTGTGACCGACCGCCCCGATTTGCAGTTTGGCCTGGGAGACTGCCTCGTCGGCAAGTGCCGCCTCGGTCACGATGCCGTTCAGGACCTCTTGCGCCACCACGGCGGCCGGGCCGACCGGCCCGCTCGTCACGGACGGCTCGGAAGACGCCCCCGAGGTGTTGCGGGCCACGAGCCGGACGTACAGCGGCACGTCCGTGGGCACGGTGACCGTGCAGCCGACAGGTGTTTCGATCGTGGCGCGCAGAGTGGCCGGGGTGGGCGCGAAGCCGTCCAGGGTGGTGGCATGGATTTCGATCCGGGCGAAGTCCAGTGGAGGAGCCTGCACCCCGTCGAGGGTGCCGTGCCAGGTGACCGCTATCCCGCCGAGCACCGAGGTCACGGTGGGCTGTGTCGGCTGGGGAGGTGGTGGCCCGTTGGTGATGTTGACGCCGGTGGTGCCGTCCGGCTGCTGTCCGATGACCGCCCGCAGAGATCCGGCATCGTCGTGAACCTCGATGGCGCCGCCCTCGATGGACGAGTAGGCCAGGCGGGAGGTGCGGTTCTGCTGGCTGAGGCGGCGCTCCAGGTCCGCGATGCGTGTAGCGAGGCGTGCAAGTTCGGTGCCCATGAGGGGTGGGGTCAGCTCCCGTAGGTGTAGCGGTCGGATCGGGCGAGGGTGAGCGTGATCTGCTCGGGTCGGTTGCGGTGCGGCGGGCGTAGCGCCCAGCCGGTGATGCGGCACCAGCCGTCGAAGTCGGCCCAGGTGTCGTGGACGGTCACGCGTACGTCGTCACCGATCTGCCACGAGCCGACCGGTGCGGCTGGATGGTCGATGACGTTGATCTGGGTGATCTCCCCGAGTACCTGCCGGGCCCGGCGTTCTGCGCGCGCACGGTCGGCCAGGCGATCGGTGCCCTTCTCCTCGGGTGCTTCGAGGACGTGCTCCAGCCGCAACCTGCCGTTGCGCACGGCATCGATGGCCCGGCGCCGCGAGCGCCCCTCGCCGGCACCGAGGGCGATGACGACTTGGGCGTAGGCGTCAGCGTCGAACTCCACTGGGACGACGCTGGCGATGTTGACGCCGGTGGCGAAGGCGATGTCACTGCGGCGGCTTCCAAGTCGCGGCCAGCCGAGCCGGATACGGCCCGCGGGGCGACCGGACGACCAGCCGGTGCTCTCCGCCCACTGCGGGCCGCCCTCGATGGACGCCATGTCGTCGACGACCCGCCCGAGGACTGGGGCTTCCCACCAGTCCGTGCGATAGGGGTCGGCCGGAGTGCCCACGGTGACACGGCTGGTTGTGGAGTCCACCTGAACGCCGAGGTTGCTGTCCGGCTGCTCCTGCGCGTAGGCCCAGGCATCCCGGATGACGGTGCACGGGTCAGCGTTCACGTAGGGGCCGCGGCCGCCGAGCTGGCCGTGCAGATCATGGCGGCGATGCAGGTAGGAGCCCCACCCGGCTGCCTCAACCGGGTATGTGGCGCCTTCCGGTTCGGCCCGCCAGACCAGCCCGCCCCACAGCAGTTTCCCATCGCGTTCCGCGCTGAGCACGGTGTTGCCTGGGTCGAGCTCTCGGCCTGTCAGGTGCGCGAACCCGGGGGCGAGCGTCCCCGACAGGCTGCCGGATGCGTTCAGGGCGCCAGAGATCTCCACGTCGGACAGGGGGACATGGGAGGCCAGGAGCTGGCCTGTGAGTGCATGCCAGGTCTGGAAGCGGTAGACCGGCATCACACCGGTCCCTCGGTGAACTCGATGTCGCAGACCAGTGAACTGGCCGCGTCTACAGTGACGTTGCCGGGCTCGTTGGACGCTAGCTTCGTCTGTACGTAGAAGTCCTGTGTGGTGCCGCGCAGGCTGGAGGCCACAGCGAAGTTGTCCGCGAGGACCATGGTCGTGCGGCGAATCGCCCCGCCCTGGTCATCATCGAAGGCTGTGTCCTGACCTCGGAGAGAGGCGATGGCGTTCTGCATCTTCCCGTACACGTCACCGTCGGAGAGCCGGAAGCCGGTGATCGTGGTGATCACCTTCATGCGGGTTGCCCACGAGGGGACCGGCACTTTCCACCGGGCCTGCGTAGGCCAGTTCTGGAACACGTCGTGCTTGCGCGGCAGGCGGTCTGCCGAGGACGGGAACGCCGTGTGCAGTGTCCGCTCGCGCCGTGGATTGGCGACCCGGCGCAGATCGGTGATCATCGCGGCAGTGATCACGGCTGTGTTGGCGGGGATGTTGATCCTGGCGAGAGGGATCGCCGTCATGCCGGCCGGGGCGGTGCGCGCATTGTGTGAGACGTTCGGCACCACTTGGAACGTGCCGATGTCGTCCGTGGCCGGGTCAAGGGTGCCCTCGTACTCCGGGTCCTCGATGCGCAGCACCAGCAGATCAGATCGCTCGGTCGCGCCGGTCGGCACGATCGGCACGGTGGCGTGCCCGATGTTGTACTGCGTGTAGGAGCCCTGCCCCCACGCGGCCCCGCGGACGATGGCGGAGCCGTCTGCAACGCGCACGCCAGGTCCGGGTGTTGCCAGCGGCAGTACCTTCAGATCGTCGGCTTCGGTGATGCCCTGGCTGCCGCGCGCCAGGTCGCGGATCATCATGCGGAACGCGCGGGCTTCGTGGGTGCCGCCGTGGGTGAGGAGCGGCGGCTGGATCAGGGTCACAGGGGGTTCCTCCGAGGGTTACAGGGCGGCGTGCGCGGTCCGCCAGGACAGGGCCAGCCGTGTGGCGTTGGTGTAGTTGCGGGCGGTCCACCACAGCTCGCTGCTGCCGGGTGGGATGACGAACTGGTCCAGGCGGGAGGCTGGTGACAGGGATGCGGCGACGCTGCCGGTGCCGTTGCGCAGCGCCCAGCGCGTTCCGGGCCGGGTCTCGATGTCGATGTACTCGCCGGACTTCAGCGTCACGGCGAGTTCCAGCACCCTGCCCGTCTGGACGTGCCGGAGCCGCGGGTTGGAGCACGGCCCGGTGATACGGATCGTCGGCCAGGCCGGCAGGTCGCCGTCGTTGTGGAGCCAGCCGCGCCGCTCGTCAGGGATCGCGACGCCGGTAGTCAGCGGTGCCACCAGCGGGGCCTGAAGGCCCCCCAGGCCGTCCGAGGACAGAGTGAGAGTGAGGCCCGAGGCGTCGTCCGAGTGGAACCGTGGGTCGAGCGCCACGAACTCCACGTCGAGGGGAATCCACCCGTTGGCGGCCTTCGCGGTGCTTGTGGCCTCCACTCGGCGCAGTCGACCGGTCAGGCGGCGCGTCGGTCGGCCGGGCCAGCACACCCGCAGTACCGTTTCCGCGCCAGGTGTCTGCCGTACCTCTGGCGTGTCGGCGGCACGCTGCAACTGCGCCAGCAGGTCAAGAGCCCGCCCCGGGTCACCAGGGGTTCGGATTCCCGCCTCGATCCGTACCGTGCGCGGCCCGTACAGGTCCACACCGGCGAACGCGCCATCCCCAGCCGGGTTTTCCACATCCTGTGTACGAAGCTCGGGAACCCCAAGGCCCACCACTTCGCCCACGGGGATGTCGGTGCCGGTGCCGAGCAGGACCCCGGCCAGCTCCATCTGCCAGTCCTTCAGCTCACGCATCACAGGAGCCCCCCGCGCTGCGCGTTCCGAAGCCGCCTCATCACCGCGGCCCCGAACTCCTCCGGGCTGGCCGAGGACCCGGTGACGGTGACCGGCATCGAACCCACCAGCGCCGCCGGCTGGCGCACCACCACCACCTGAACGCGGCCCGCCGAGGCCTCCCGCATACCGGTCAGGGCGTACCCGAACCGGTCCGCGGTCTCCGCGAGAACCGCGGTAGCGCGGCCCCGCTTGGATGCCGCGTGCGGAATGTAGGACTCGCCGCGCGTGGACGGCTCAGCGAACTTGATCAGCCCTCGGGCCGACGAGTAGACGCCGGGCTCCCAGATCCCGCCGTCCGCGTACGCCAGCCCCTTCGTCGCCTTCGTCAGATCCGACAGCAGACGGCTCGCCCGCGCCCCGAGCGCCTGCCGGATCTGCGATCGCGCCTTGCTGGCGACGGTAATGATGTCGTCCTCGGCCAGGCCGGTGGCGTCAGCGACCGCGTGAATGCCCGTACCGCCCGACCTCGTTGCCGCGATGATCTTCACCAGGTCGGCAAGCTGTCCGGCGGTGAGTGTCGCGTCCGCGGCCTTCGCGGCACTGTTCGCGGACCGCGCCTTGCGGTCGTCCCGCGCAGCCTGCGAGGCGAGATCGGCCGCGTCCTGGTCCCCTTGCGCAGCCAGGCGGGATGCCAGGTCTCCGTACCCGGAGGCCGCCAGCTTCGCCAGGTCCTGCTCGAACGCCGCCTGGTCCTTCACCGCAGACTTCAGCTGGCCGGTGTAGTCCGTCAGTGAAGCGCGGGAGGCATCCGCGAGCGCCTTCAACTCCCGGCTCATCTGCCGCACATACCTGCTGGAGCCGGTGGCCATCTTCCGGGTGAGGGAGACGCCGTCTTCGCCCATCTCCTCCAGGGCGCGCGCCACGTCGGTACCAGTCCGGGATGCGACCGTGACCAGGTCCCGCCGCCAGCGGGACATCGTGCGGGCACTGCTCTTGAGCTTCTTCTCGAACAGCGACAGCGAGAAGCGGCCCTTCTTGTCCTGCGCATCGCTGACCAGAGAGGAAACAGAGGTGTACGAGGCCGGCGAATAGGAGAAGCCCGTCAGCCCACCGTCCGCGTACCAGCTGACGTCACCGCCGAACCGGCGCACCACCTCGCCGACGATGGCCTTACTGCGAGTCCGCTTAGCAGGCGATAGAGGAACATATGCTTCGCCCCCGGTCTCCGGCTCCGCCCACACCCTCCAGCTCCCTGCGGGCGCTATCTCTGCGACGTGGCTTTCCCGTACGCCTCCGTCAGCGAAATAGTCCACGACCGCACCGCGGGCCCTTGCCTGGATGGCGTCAGGCACGCCGTTGCCGTCCCGGTCCCACGAAGTGGCCCTGAGCGACACGCCAATACCGACGGTGCGCCCGTAGATGCCGTTGATCACGTCCTGGATGCGCTGCACGTTCGTCCTCGCGGTCCCGGTGGGGACAGTGACCGAGACGTTCTTCGACCCCGGAACCTCGGCGATCTTGAACCCGAGGTTTTCGAGCTGCTGCCGGGCATCCGCTGTCGGCGCCTTGACCTTCACCGTCTTCCCGCCAGGGACGTCGGCGATCTTCTCCTTAACCGCCTGAAGGCTGTTCACCGTCGCCTGCGTGGCCGCCGTGACCTTCACATGCTTCGAGCCGGGCGTCAGCGCGATCTTCTGGATCAGCGCATCAAGGTCCTGACGCGGCAGATCGGTGGGGGCGGACACCTTCACCCGCCGGTCCTTGAGGTCTTTGATCTTGAAACCGAGCTTTTCCAGGTCCTCCCGGGCTTCGTTGCTCAACGTCGCGATCGTGACGGTCCGCTTGTCCGGTGTGGCCTCCAGCGCCTGCTGAACGGCGATCAGCTCTGCCACGGACTCGTCCATGCCGACCGTCTGAAGAAGGATCGACACCTGCTCGGGCACCAGGCCCGCTTCGTCCGCGAGTTTCGCCGCAGCCTCCGCGCCGATACCGAAGCCATCCGCAGCCTCGATCGCGGAATCTCGCGCCGTCTTCATCTGCGCCTGTGCAGCCGCCAGTGCCTCCGGCACGGACTTACCGTTCGCCTCGGCGTACTGGTAGGCGGCCAGCGCGGCATCAGCGGCGTTCGTGGACAGCCCTTGAAACAGGTCGTACAGCTTCTGCCCGTTGCGGGTGACCGTGGACAGCGAGCCGTCCATGTTCAGCAGCGTCTTGCCGTACCCGTTCGCCTTGTCGACGCCGTTCTCCAACGTGTCGGAGACGTTGGACACCGACCGGTTCAGCCGGGCTTCTGCGGCAGACAGGTCGATAGAGCCGCCTGCCAGAACGTTCAGCGCGTCGTGCAAAGCGCGGGCGCGGCTGTCCGCGTCAGCGGTCTCATCCGACAAGCGCCGCATCGCGTCCGAGAACTGCCCGAACGGCCCCGTAGCCGACTGCGCGGCCTGGCCGCTCGTACCCGTCGCATCAGCGAGATCCTTGGCATCCCGCACCGCCTGCGACATCTCGCCCTTGACCGAGCCGAGAGCCTTCGCTGCCCGCGCGGCGGCGAGACCGGTGTCGGTGTAGTACTTGTACGCGCCGCCCTGGTTGCCGTCCCACTCCATGTTCGCCTCGGCCGTGGCCTCCAGCTGCTTCTGCAGGGCGTTGAGGCTGCTGTCCTGCCCCACGTAGGCGTCGGTGACCTCCCGGACAGAGACGCCCGCCTTGCGCATCACGTCGACAAGGCGTTCCTTGCCGTCGAAGACCTTCGTGTCCATCAGCTGCTGCGCGGCAGCAGCTCGTACTGAGTCATCGATCGTTCCGTTCGACTCGCGCAGCGCCTGCGTGAGATTGCTGACCCGTGCCTCGTGCTCTTTCGCCGCCTGGGCTGCCTTCTGCTGGCGGTCGGCGAGCATCGACAGGCCCAGCCCGGCGCCTGCGAGGACCACACCCCACGGGCCGCCGAGCACACCCATCAGGCCGCGCGCTGCACCGCCCAGACCGACACCGATGGAGCGGGTCAAACCCGTGACGGGCCCGTTGGCGTTACGGAACGCGGCTGTCATCTGCCCGATGACCGGCACACGGGTCTGAAGGACAGCCATCGCGGCACTGACCCGGCCGATGGACTGGCCTTGTGCCGCGGCAAGCTGCTGTTGCACCCGCATCTGGTCGCCCAGCGACCGGTAGGCGTGTACGACCGGACCCGACACCGTGCGCCCAAGCCGGTCGAAGACCGGAGCCACGCGCCGGGCCAACAGCATCGCGACGATCGCGGTCTGTACCGGCCCCGGAAGCTCTGAGAAGCCGCGCACCAGCCACGCCACAGCCTCACCGACCGGCACCAGCGCACCGGACACCGTGCTCGCTGCTTGGGAGGCCAGGTTCAGGCCGGTGACGATGATGTCGAGAGCCGTGCCGCCGGCGTCCGCCTCTTCGTTGAGGCCCGCCAGCGCATCCGTGACCGGCGACACCGCCCGGTAGGCGTTGCGGAGAACGTCCACTAGCGCATCGCCTGCGTTGGCCAGCACGTTCAGGGCGGCAGCAGCCACATCGAAAGCGATATCGCCCAGCTCGCCACCCAGATCACCGAAGGCGCCGACCAGCTCCTCCACACCGCCGCGGGCAGCAGCCGACAGTGACGGACCCGCCAACGTGTACAGGTCATGGAGGTAGTCCAAGGTGCCCGACAACACCGGAGTAGCGCCAGCAAGTCCCGAAGTCAGCAGCCGCGTAAACCACTCCAGGCCAGGCGCCGCCGACGTGTACAGCACCTGTCCCGTCGTCTTCGCCTGCGACTTCAGCTGAGTGACCGCACCCGCCAGGCCCTTCGTCTGCGAGGCCGCGATCTCCCCAGCCGCACCAGTACGCGCGATCGCCGTGTGCATCTGGTCGTACGCCTCGGTGCCCTGGTGAGCGAGAGCGGCCGCACCGGCCAGTGCGGGCTTGCCCACCACGTTGGCGAGCGCGCCGAGGAAGTCCTTCTGAGACATGCGGTGCTGGGCTTCCTCGAAGCCCTCGATCACGTTGCGCAGGCCCTTGAAGTTGCCTTGCGCGTCCCACGCCTCGATCCCGAGGTCCTTCAGGCCCTGCTGCATCCGCCTCGTCGGCCTGGCCAAGTTCGTGAGCATGCCCCGCAGGGACGTTCCTGCCTTCGAGCCGAGGATGCCCGAGCGGGCGAGCATCGCCACAGCCGCCGAGGTGTCCTCGATGTCGATGCCCAGCTGGGCGGCGACCGGGCCCGTGTAGGACATCGCGTAGTAGATGTCCATCAGCCCACCGGAGGCGGCATTCGCGGACGCGGCGAGCACGTCAGCAGCCCGGCCGGCGTTGTTCGACGACAGACCGAACTGGTCCATGATGTCGCCCAAGAACTTCGCGGCATCTGCCGCGCTCAGGTTGTCGGCCGCGGCGAGCTGCATCGCTGCCCGAGCGTTCGCAATGGACGATGTCGAGGTCTGCCCGGCCTTGGCCAGCTCCACCATCGCGTCCGCAGCCTTCGCCGCCGACGTGCCGGGAATCTCCAGGTCCGCGCCGAGCTCACGCGCCTTCGCCGCGGCCTGCACCATCTCCACACCGGACGCCTCGGTGACCGCGCCCCACTTCTGGATGGCCCGCTGGTACTCGTTGCCTTCCTTGGCGATCTCGGCCAGACCGCCGACGATGCCGCCGCCGACGACCAGCCGCTGCAGGTGGTGCATCTCCCGCCGCGCCTGCCGCGTGCCGTCGGTGATGTGCCGCATCGACGTGCGGCCGTCACCACCCATCCGGCGAAGACCGGAACGGGTCCGGGCCGCCTGCCGGTCAAGGTCCCGCAGCCCGCCCACAGCCCCGCGGGCACTGCCCGGAAGCCGCCCGAGCTGCCGGTTCAGCGCGGCCACATCCCGCCCGAACCCGCGCACCGCCCGCGAAGACTGCCGTAGCTCCGACACGAGCCGCGTCGCGTCGGCGCGCATGCTGACGCTCAGCGTGTACTGCGACACCTGCCGGTGCCCTTACTCCCCGCGCCCCCTTGTCAGGCCCCCTGCTGCTGCTCCCACACCGTTCGCGGAACCAGGCCGATCCGCACGCCGTAGCCGTCCGGGCCTTCCGGCACCTGGTCCTGCTCGGCGGCGATCAGCTCACAGCCCACACACCGCACCGTCGTGGTGACGTACGCGTACCGATCACCGCCCAGGCCCTCGTCCCACTCCGCGGACCTGGTGCCGCAGCTGTCACACACACTGCGCCGGTACGCATCGAACGCCAACGCCTTCGCCCGGTCCGCCTCCGACCACCGCCCATCCGAAGCCCCGAGAAACTGGCTGTGGGGAATCCGGTAGCGGTCACACAGCTCCAGCTCGGCCCGGAACTGCGGATCGGAGATCAGCCTTTTCCCACATCCACCGTGGACGCCCGGCTGAGCTGCTGCGCCTGCCACGCCGCCGAGAACAGAGCGTTCGACTCGGCCGCCGACCACGAGTCCAGCAGATCCTGCGCCTCTTCACGGCACATGCCCTCCACCGCCCGGCCAGCCTCGTCACGCTCGATATGCGAGGCGGCGACCAGCGACGCCGGGAACGTCTCCGGGTTCCAGGCGTCCCCGTCCTCGCCCTGCTCCTCCGTCGGTGGATGCTCCCGAATCAGCCCATCCAGCACCGGACGCGGCAAAGCCTTGAACGTCAAAGACACCGTCACCGCATCGAACGCGACCTGCGCTTCCTCCAGCGTGGCCTCCGCCGTACGAGTCTCCTCGCCCGGCTCCCGGCCTGCCTCCGCATCGGCCATCCGCAGCCGCGCCAGCTCCAGCTTCGCCTGGTCCAGACGCTTCTTGACCGCCGGATCGTCGCACAGCTGAAGCGTGTGCTCCGGTAGCTGCCGGGCACGCAGCCGCGCCATCTTCGCCGCCCAGTGCGCGTCACGGGCCACCGCCTGCGCCGGCGGCTCAGGTCGGGTCTTGCTGCTCATACAGGGAACTCCACAGATTCGAGAACGGGCCAGGCCGGGCCGACACCAGATGAGCCATCGCCACAGCGGCGACCAGCCCGGCCAAGGACAAGAGGAACGAGGGCCGGGCTACTTGCTCAGGGATGCCGGAGCTACTGCGGCCTGCGGGATCTCGGCGTCCTGCGTCGGCTTCTCCGTGATCGAGAACGACACCGTGAACTTCGCTGCCTCGTTATCGGTCGAGTAGTTCGGAGACCGAGACCCGACACGCGTCGGGAACACGTCCATCGACTTGGAGCCAGGCACGTCGCCCTTGCGGAGGAACACCACCCAGCCGGTGGCGTCCTTCGTCAGCAACTGCTCGATCTCGTCGGACACCTTGTCCTCGTAGAACCCGAGAGACGAGTCATCCGCCTTGTCCGAACCCGGGATGCTGGAGTCGAACGTCGAACCCAGATCCGGGGTCTCGATGCTCTGGTTCGCCAGTGCCCAACCATCGATCGACGCGATCGCATTCGTCAGGTCAGTGCCGGCCGTCAGCTCCGGCCGAGTCGGGATGTGACTGGCATCGGCTACCTTCTCCAGCCACAGAACGCGGGTCACCCCGCGACGGGAATACTTCTTCACCTGCAAGGTCTGCTGTCCGATTCCGGGACGGCAGCCGAACTCGAATCCACGGGGCGGCCCCGTCCCTCGACGTCGTGTCGGGGAACCGGCCCATCCCGATCCCGGGTGGGCGTCCGCGCGGGGCCTCCGCGGTGAGGGTGCTGCATGAACGTGCCAACGAGAGTCAGGCCTGCACGTCGCTCACGATACGACGCCCAAGGAGATGCCCCGGGAGGAGAGCCAACACGTTGTAGGCGTGGAGAGGCTGCTCATCAGTACCGTGCCGCTTCGACGGCTTGCGATCACTCGCACACTGCAACAGCCTGTAGGGTCACGGTCCCCGCCCCTGAGCGGACTTGGCTACGAGTCACCGTGTCCCTGCTCGGCGTGTTTCGTGATCACACAGTGATCAGATCGGTGTCAAACACTGTGCAGCCCTTGCAATCGTGACGCACCTCATACAACACGGCGGCCCCTTGGCCCGATTTCAACCATTTGTTGAGTAGGTGGATCTCAAGCAGAGGGTTACATTCCGTTCCTGTCTGTTGCTTAGGTCATGCCTGATCCAAGCTTCTCTCATGGAAAGTTGCTGACTGATGTCAGAGCGAATATCCCCTGCCGATGAGTGGCAGGGGTCGGCGCTCGCCTTGCGACGCCACAGACGCATCCTGCCCCAGATCGCGTTGGGTGCGGCAGTAGTGCTAGCTGCCGACACTGCCCTGGTTGTGGCCACTACTGGCCAGGCGGCAGCCCTGAACCGCCCAGCCCAACATGCCTCGGACAAGGAGCCCGACGCAAGAGCCAAGGCCCCGTCCGAGGCGGCCGACATCGCCTCGGCGAAGGTGGCGGCCAAGCTGTATGGCAAGCGCATCGAGGCCCTGTCCGAGCGCACCGAGACCTCGACAACCTGGGTGAACAAGAGCGGCTCCCTCACCACCGAACTGTCCGCGGGCCCGGTCCGCTTCAAGCAGGGCGGCACCTGGACGGATATCGACGTAGAACTCCAGGAAACAGACGGCGACGTCGAAGCCAAGGCCCACCCCAACGGACTGCGCCTGGCAGGCAAGAGCGGCACGGTGCCGAAGTCCCTCGCCGCCGCAAACAAGGCGAGCGCCCGGGACTTGGTGACCCTAGGGGAGGGCAACGAACAGATCACCCTCCAGTGGAAGGGCGGCCTGCCTGCCCCGAAGCTGGATGGCACCCGGGCCACCTACCCGAACGCGCTCCCCGGCGCGGACGTGATCATCGAATCGACCCGCACCGGCTTCGAGCAGTACGTAGAGATCAAGGAGAAGCCCGCCGAGGGCTACTCCTACATCCTGCCGCTCAAAGCTAAGGGCCTCAAGGCCAAGCAGCAGAAGGACGGCAGCGTCCTCTTCACCGACAAGAAGAACAAGAAGCGGGCCGTGATGCCCGCCCCGGTGATGTGGGACGCGACCGTCGACAAGGTCTCCGGCGAGCACACCCGCCGGGTGCCGGTGGCGATGAAGGTGAAGAAGAAGGGCTCGACCATCAACCTGGTGGTCACCCCGGACGCGAAGTACCTCGCTGACAAGGACACCAAGTACCCAGTGACGGTCGACCCCTCGACCTCTTCCCTGGGCAACGTCTTCGACACGTACGTCCAGCAGGGCGAGACCCGCGACTGGTCCACCGACGTGGAGCTGGATTTCGGCAACCCCGGTACGACGAACGCGAACGGCACCCCCCGTACCGCGCAGTCCTTCATCACCTGGAACACCGCGCCCATCGCGGACGCCCTGGTCTCCAGCGCGAAACTGAGCCTGTGGAACTTCCACTCGGCGAACACCACCTGCGCCGCCCAGCCGTGGCAGGTCTGGTCCTCGCCCGCCGCGACGACGGCCAGCCGCTGGACCAACCGGCCGACGATGACCGCGCTGAAGGCGGAGTCCACCGAGACGCGGGGCAATCCCACCTGCACGACCCAGCCGGACGGCTGGATCAACGCGGACGTGACCACGCTGGCCCAGGAGTGGGCCGGAGCCAAGGCCACCCGCGGGCACCTGGGCATCCGGGCCAAGAGCGAGACCACGGTCGCCCAGTGGAAGCGGGTGAACTCCGCCAACGCCGCGAAGAACCCGCCGAAGCTGTCGGTGACGTACAACTTCCGGCCGCGTACGGGCACCAAGCAGGAGGCGGGGCCGCCGTACTTCTCCGATGACGACGCCTACATGGTCAACACCCTGACGCCGACCCTGCGTGACACCTTCGTCGACGCGGACGGGGACAAGGTCAACGGCACCTTCCAGATCTTCGACAGCGCCACCGACAAGCAGGTCGGCAGCCCGATCGTGTCGAAGTTCGTGCCCTCCGGGCAGCCCGCCTCGGTGACCGTGCCGTCCGGGGTGCTGGCCGAGGGGAAGACGTACAAGTTCCGCACCTCTCCCTACGACGGCACGCACTACAACACCGGCTGGTCGGCCTGGAAGACCTTCACGGTCGACACCAAGGCCCCCTCCGCGCCTACCAAGATCACCTCCACGGACTACCCGACCGGCCAGTGGGTCAAGGGTGAGGGCCAAGAAGGCACGTTCACCGTGACCCCGCCTTCTGGCTCCGATCACCAGTGGTTTGAGTGGTCAGTGGATGGTGTGGAGTGGACCAAGGAGAACGCGAACGGATCGAGCACGGTCAGCTTCGATGTGACGCCGCCTAAGGACGGGACCCACACCCTCCAGGTACGGGCCGTCGACAAGGCGGACAACAAGTCCGAGGCCCTGGAGTACGTCTTCCACGCCGGGTCAGGTGGCTTCGTCACCCCGCTTGATGGCCAACATACGGCGCGTAGGCTGTCCCTGGTCGCAGAGACGGATGCGGCGAAGTACGACGCGGTGACGTTCTCATGGCGCAGGTCTGACGAAGACCCGTGGTCCGAGATCCCGGTCGGCGATGTGACTGTGGGTGGTGACGAGCTCGCGGCATGGCCGGTGCCTCTGACGAACGGCAGAAATCCGGCGGCGACTTGGACGGCTACCGACACAGTCAATCCGGACGGGGCAATCCAGGTCAGGGCAAAGTTCACTGGCGCCGAGAGTGCCTCCGTGGTCACAGACCCGATTTCGACTGTTGTCGACCGCAATGCTGAAGCGGCAGCGTCAACCACAGTGGGTCCCGGTAGCCTCAGCCTCCTGACGGGCGACTTCAGGCTTGACGGCACGGAAAGCAGCTACTTCGGTCTCGCTGCCGCACGTACAACCAGCTCACGCCAGCCTGGCGCAGGCGGGCGGCAGGAGGGTCAGGTCGCGGTCTTCGGCGACGAATGGGTCTCAGGCACGGTCGCCGCAGTGACGCAGGCGGGATACACGCACATCCGCAAGACCTCCGGGACTTCACTCGCTGTGGTGCTGGCGGGCGGCGGTAGCGTTCACTTCACCGCTACCGCCGACGGCTGGGCTCCTGAGCCGGGCATGAACGCTCTTACTCTCTCCGGAAGTTTCGAAAAGGGGTTCACCCTAACCGATATCGACGGCGGAGAGTCGATCTTCGCGAAGGTTACGGCCGATGCCGAGACCTGGCAGCTCACCTCATCAGGGCTGAACGGCGTCGGGAACTCGACGACCCACGTGATCTCGGAGGCCGTCACCATCGACGGCAAGGTGCTAGCTCGGCCCAAGCGGCTCGTCGCCGCGGGCGGTGCCATCTCCAATGACATCTGTGCCAAGACTCCAGACACCAAAGGCTGCCGAGTGCTCGACTTCGAGTACGCGGACAGCACCACAGCCACATCCTCGGTCTTTGGCAACTACACGGGCCGGGTGAAGCGACTCGTGCTCTGGTCCACGGAGAAGGACGCAAGCAAGGCAACGGCGCGGCCGGTTCAGGCATACGCCTATGACACGTCCGGTCGCCTGCGCGAGGCATGGAACCCTCAGATAGCCCCTGCGCTGAAGACCAGCTACACGTACGACAGCGCCGGCCGAATCAGCAAGCTCACCCCGCCCGGCGAGCTGCCGTGGAGTTTCACCTACACCGCCGCCGGCGAGCCGGACGGCGGCATGCTCACCAAGGTGACGCGTGCCACCCTCAAAGAGGGCTCAGCTGACGTGACCGACGGCGAGGCGATCACGTCAATCGTCTATGACGTCCCACTGTCCGGCGACAATGCTCCGTATGCGATGAACGCTGCTGCGGTGAAAAAGTGGGGGCAGCTCGATGCGCC
The DNA here is from genome assembly GCF_002382885.1 of Streptomyces sp. WZ.A104. Classification (GTDB taxonomy): domain Bacteria; phylum Actinomycetota; class Actinomycetes; order Streptomycetales; family Streptomycetaceae; genus Streptomyces. Next base: position 54,532 of record NZ_NWVL01000021.1, on the reverse strand, counting down.
CACTGACGCGACGGCAATCTTCCCTGCCGACTCTGTGCCTACGTCCCACAAGGGAAGTGCGCTCAGCCGTACAGGATACAAGCGCGCCGTGATCCACTACCTCAACGCCTCCGGGAGCGAGGTGAATACGATCGACGAAGCCGGAGGCGTCACCACCGAAGAGGGGGACAGGCACGGCAACCCGGTGCGCGAGCTGTCCGCGAGTCACCACTCCCTCGCGCTGGGAACGAGCGACGAGGACAAGGCTCGCCTGGCCGACCTCGGTATCGGTGCCCTCAGCGTCGCCGAGCGAGCCACACTCCTCTCCTCAACCTCACGCTATGACAAGAGCGGCGTCAGACTCCTGGAGCAGTTCGAACCGCTGCAGCGCATCGACCTGACCGAGGACTTCAAAGACGGCAGCACCATCATCGCCTCCGCAGGTACCTCTGTAGTGGCCCAGCCATGGACCGTCAACGAATACGACGAGGGGCGGCCCACTGACGGCAGTGCCGTGATGAGTGACCAGGTAACCCTAGCGATATCCGGGGCACGAGTCCGCGGTTACTACTCGCTGATGACGGAAAAGCGACTCCAGCAGACCCAGTACGACTGGGTCAAGGGGCTTCCGATCCACGGCATCGAGGACCCGGGCGGCCTCACCCAGGTCACCACCACCGGGTACGACCCACAGGGCCGAGTCACCTCACACGTACCGCCTGGCGGTACCGGTAACGACGCCACGTCTCGTATCACCGCGTACTGGTCGGCGACCGGCACGGGCTGGTGCGAAGGCCGTCCGGAGTGGGCGGGGTTGGAGTGCTGGACCGGGCCCGCCGGTGACATCACGGGTGGAGGTTCTCAGCCTAGCCAGGTGGTGGACACCACCACTGAGTACGGTTTCTACGGGCAGGTAACGGAGACAGCCGAGACCTCGGGCGAGTACGCACGTATCACGACGCTCACGTACGACAGCGCGGGCCGCATCAAGAGCACCCAGGTCGATGGTGGACTGGGGACGAAGGTGTCCGGCACTTCCTTCGCGTACAACGAAGCCAACGGGCAGGTCTCCGTCACCATGTCCGAGGACGGCGGCGTGATCTATCAGGAGTTCGATGCGCTGGGGCGCCTCATCTCCTACACGGACGCCGATGACGCGGTCACCACGACTGCCTATGACAGCTTCGACCGTCCAGTGAAGGTCTCCGATTCAGTACCGTCGACGGTGACGTACAGCTACGACCACAACAAGGAGCCTCGCGGCCTGCCCACATCGATGAACGACTCGGTCGCGGGCACCTTCACAGCTGCCTATGACATCGGCGGCGCGGTCGTCAGGCAGAGCCTGCCGGGTGGGTACACGATGACGCAGACTGCGGGTAAGGTCGGCGTGCCTGAGCAGCGGTCGTATACCCGCGACTCAGACGGCACGATCCTGCTGACTGACACCGCCGCGGAATCGATTCGCGGCGAATGGACCAGGCGTACCGGCGGGGCCGGTCTGACGGAGTCCCAGTCGTACGCGTATGACTCGATCGGGCGCCTCAAGAAGGTCGAGGACATGTACGCGAACGCGTGCACCACACGTTCGTACGCCTTCGACGAGCGCACCAACCGGACCGCGCTCACCACGGCGGCTGCACCGGCCGGTGCAGCGTGCACGACCGCAGACGGTACGACGGTCAAGCACACCTATGACAGTGCGAACCGCATCACCGACTCGGGGTACGACTACGACGCCTTCGGACGTACCACGCGTATGCCCGACGGTACCGTTATCGCTTACCACACCAATGATCTGGTCCGACAGCAGACGGCGGGTGACCAGCGTCAGACGTGGGCGCTGGACGCGGCTGGACGACTCCGTAGCTGGACGACGGAGTCCAAGGCATCGGGCGAGTGGACGCAGAGCGGGGCGCAGACGAATCACTACAGTGATTCGTCGGACTCCCCGCGATGGATCACGGACAACACCACGGGCTCCGTGACCCGCATGGTCAGTGACCTTGCCGACAATATGTCCGCGACCACAACGGCGTCCGGCACGGTTGTCCTTCAACTGGTGAATCTGCACGGCGACGTCAGCCTGATGTTGCCTCTCGATCAGTCCGTGGCCCCGACCGCTCTGAGTGCCGATGAGTACGGAAACCCCAGAGAGAGAAGCACGGCCGCGCGCTACGGCTGGCTAGGAGGCTTCCGGCGCTCTGCGGAGACGCCGAGCGGCACCATCCTGATGGGCGTCCGCCTCTACAACTCGGCTACGGGGCGATTCCTGTCGGTGGACCCAGTCTACGGCGGTAACCGGAATGCCTACGAGTACTCCAGCGCGGACCCCGTGAATCGATACGATCTCGATGGACGGTGGCATAAGTGGAGGACCCGGTACCACTACTGGGGCAAGGCAAAGGGACACACGTGGTCGTTCTGGCGCTGGAAGAGTGGGTGGCACGTCGGGGTATCGGTCTACGTGTACCTGAACCGCAAGTACACTAGGAAGGTCTCCCGCACTCCAGGTATCTTCTTCCCGATCGCCGGCGTCGCTGCTTCAAACTTCGGCAGCACGCACGTCAAAGTGGTCAACTCACTGCTCGTCGTATATATGAGCTGGGTTCACCAGAAAGCGCGCGAGGCAAACTCCAAGGGAAAATGCCTCAGGGTAAAGGCCACGGTTAAATTCAAGTGGTACCACTGGCAAGCCTACAGTTACCCGTCGGTGGTGCGCTGCTAGATCCCGTGAAGCAGTTGGGCCGTGCTGCCCCCGCGCCCTCGCGGGGGCAGCACGGCCCAACCCGAGTGTGAGTGAACGGATGAGGGAATGAAGAGAAGCCTAAGCCGCAGACTGAGGGATCTCTCTGTACTTCAGTTTGCCATGGGTACACTAATGGCAATTCTCTACTTCACAGATGGGAGCGATCCGTATTTTTTGCGACTCTCGGTTTTTTTCCTATGTGTGGCCTGGATTTCCGGGGCATGGTATGTAACGCGCACCAGCAAGCCCTCGAGTGCGTGAAGCTGATGCCTGGGTGAATGCTCTGGCGTGCAGGTCCAATTGGACCTGCACGCCAGAGCATTCAGATCTTTCGGCGGCGGACCGGCCCGAGGTCTGGGAAGTGCCAGACGGCGGAACAGTCGAACGCCCATGCCTTGAGCAACACGCGGCTGCTTATCTGGCTGTTCGGTGAGACACACCCCCCGGAACGCCCCATCTCTGCACTCCGGATGCCTGGGAACGGAAAAGATGGGGGACTACCACCCCCTACCCCCTCAGCACCCGAATACGTAAAGTGGTTCATTTTTACACCAGCCACATGATATTTGACTGCCAGAGCTCGCCATTTTCGGTCTCACACGGCCACCCCTCACGCCGTGATCACTGAAATTCCGAGCGTAGCCGATAAATGATAATCAGCCTTGATCTATCCATCCTCAGGAGGCTGTCACGAATTCGCCCGCATTGGCGCACTCGGAGCGAGTGACGCAAGTGTCCGATTCACCCCCCATTATGACTATGTGCGGAAATAGCGAAAGATTCAGGAGTGTCACGCAATGAAGAGTCGAGGCGCCAGACGGTTCGAGTTCGTCGGGATTTACTCCCTCGCGATATTGGTTCACGGACTGGCGCTAGCGAGTTTCATCGCCTCGGGTCGGGACGCGCTTCTCTGGTTCACTCCCGCAGTGTTCGGGTCCCTGCTATCCGTGTGGTGCATGCATCAGGGAACTCCTGTCTTGTCCAGCTCTCCTGTGTCGAATCAGAAAAATGAGTGAGGGTCCATCGGGACTGTAATTGGGGTGATTCATTGGCTCCCTGATGCGCGTGCGTGCTCCGATCGAGCGATGCCGTTAGAGAAGCCGGAAACTCTGAACCGGTACCGCTGCGCGCTGGTCACCACGCCGTCATCCGCACCGGAATCATCGGTGCCGTCATCGGCATCCTGCTCGCGCGCCCACACATCAGCCCCCGGAACGACCAGCGGATACCGCCACCCGCCCGCAGCCGTCCGCTCCAGAACGGCACGCTCCACCCGGCCCGCCATCCACTCCGCCTGATCGGTACGAGCCCCCACCGAGGTCACCTGATACACCAAGTTGGCATCCTCCGACCGGTCAGCCAACGGCGCACCATGCACCCTCCCACCCTGCGGGTACAGCACGGTGTACGGCACCGGCGCAGGAGCCCCGTCCACCAGCGGCAGAGAACCCAGACCACACGGCCGCCCCGTCGCCTCAATCAGCATGAGCCGCAACGACGCCGAGAACCGCTCCCGGTCGATCACTCGCCCTCCCCATTGAAGCCAGCCGGATTCTCGATGGACAGCACACCGAACCTGCACATCCCCAGCGCATCCCAGTCCGGCAGCCCAGGAGTCGTCAGAACCGACAAGGCGCGCTCGCCGTCGTCGTCCAAGACCTCCACCACGACAACCGCACGAGCCAGAAGACCCCGCTCGTTCTCCGCCATCACCTCCGCCAGCGCCACCTCCAGGTCCTCCGTCAACGCACTCACAGCGACCGCCTCAGCGCGTCACCGAACTCCCGCACCAGCACCGGGCCGATGGCCTCCACCGCAGGACCCACATGGGGGAACGGGGGCTGGTTGTACCTGCGGCCCAGACTGTCCACACCGACGAACCCGAACTCCAGCCGCCGAGCCTGCGGCGCCCCCGTGCCCACCACGCCCACGACCGTCCGACCGTCGCGGAACACCTCACTGCGCCACGACGCCCGATACCTCCCGGTGATCACACGGGGGCCCGGCCGCCCCGACGCATTGCGCTGCACCCTGTACGTCAGCGCCTTCGCGCTGTGCCGCATCGCTGTCTCCACCGCCGGGAGAGTCCGCCCGGCCGCACGATCCAACGCACGCGCCACCGCGGCAGCGTTCGACGACGCAGACCCGCTCACGAAGCCACCGCCCGGTTGTGCTCCTCCAACCACACCGTGCGCACGATCGGAAGCGACGACACCTCACCCAAAGCCGCCACCGAGTACGTACGGCCTACCGCCTGCTCGTCACGAGCCTGCGTGACCAGAACAGAATCGGACTCCCACACCTCGCCCGCCCGCAACGGCAACAGCAGCCGGTACGCAGGCCGCACCTCGTCCACCCACGCCCCAGTACGCCCGGAACGGCTGCGGATACGTTCCTGCCTCGGGTAGAAACCCGCCGGACCCTCGTACACATCCCGGCGCGGGGCAGGCTCCAGCCGCCCAGTCTCAGGGTCCAGAACCTGCTCACCACCGTCGCGGGTGATCTCCACACGATCCGGCATCAGATGCTTCTCCGCGAACCGCTCGATACCCAACTGATCAAGCACGAGCCGCCCACTCCCGCAGCTGCGACAACATGCCCCGCGTCAGCTCACCCGGCTTCCCGTCGAGATCCTCACGAGCCAGCACCGCGTCATCGAGCCGTTCCCAGTCCACCGCGTCCAGAAAGTCGATCACCACATGCCGTAGGTCCGCCGGCTCCGTCAGCACCTCACCCACGCCCTCGTAGGCAAGACCCTGCCAACCCGGCCGCATGTACAAGGTGAGCTCAGGACCCTCCTCCACGGTCTGCGTCAGCCGGTACGCCTCGACCGCCCCAGCAACATCGCGACCATCGACCTCGATCACCGCCCCGCCCTGGTCGCTCGCGGTAATCCGAATACGTCGAACGTGATCATCAGTGCTCATGATCCGCAGCCTAGGAGCGTCAAGCAGACGGCTCAGATGGTCCAGCCGGGCGCTCGCGGCCGCTGCAGAAGACGAGCGATGAGCTTGTGAGTTTCCTCCTGTGCCCATTGACCACACCTTCGCGTACGCTGCCGGTGCCTACCGGCGGGGGCGGGCAAGGAGTTCCCAAGCGACGACTCCGCCACCGTCCTCCTGCGGATTCGCATCGGGAGCGGTCGCCGACGCCACCTGGGTGTACCGACGTTCGAGTGCGGCGACGTTCGCCGTGTGGTCGATGGTCGCTACACCGTTGACGGTGACCTTCAGGGGTTCGGCCACGAGGGAGGCGATGCGTTCGTTGAGTACTTCGAGGGCCACGTCGCGGGCGGAGCCAAGGCGTTCGTACCGCTGGGTCAGATCGGCGGGGTCCGTGTCGGGCCCGAGCTGGGCAAGAAGCCAGCGCAGCACATTGCTGTTCACGGGTTGCTCCTGAGAGGCAGGGATGGGAGGGACCGTGGTGGCCCCTCCCATCTGGTGTTGTTGCGGATAGATGCCTGTTCTTGACCCCGAGTCTTCGGGCATCCGCCCTCGACTACCCTTTGTCGCATGGATGTTGACTATGAGTCGCTGACCTTGGACCTGATCACGCGGACGGAGCGGGCCGTCGAAACCGTTGCCGGTCTCGCGGTAGACACGAACATCACGTTCGAGATCAAGGACATCGTGGACGCAGTGGAGCGCGATCTACCCACCGGGTATCCCGAGCCGACGACCGGGGAGACGACCAGGCGTGACGTCATCACGCAGATGGCGCAAGACATCCTGAGCGGAGAGATGTACGAGGAAGCGTGATCCGTTCGGGGAACGGTCAATCAGTCGTCTGTGGCCTTGGCCTTCCTACCTCCCCGACCTCCAGCGGGCCTGACTGGTGCGCTGTCCTTCCAGCAGCGCGGGTTGGTGATCTGCTGAGCGATAGCCGGGTTCGTCACCTCCTCGCCCGGACCGAGAACGAACGCGGTTCGGGTTTCCGGGTCGATGACGTGTACAGCGGTGCTGAGTACGCCCAGGGCGTGGACGGCGGCGCTCATTAGAGGACCGTCGCGGTGATGTGGCAGTCCGGCGCGTACAGCACCGGCATGGCCATAGCGGCGCCCTTGGTCCAGATCTGCACCGGGTCGTCCTCGACGTCACGGGTGATCACGATGCCGGGTGCCTCCTCCCGGTCAATCTGCGGCGTGGTGCCACGGGACAGGGCCAGGGACTCCGCCGTGGTGCCGTACTGGGTCTGGCCCCACTTCGCCCGCTCGGGCGGCAGCAGCACCCACCGGTCCTCGGGCAGTACCCGCTTGGACACGTCGTCCTGCCACACCTGAGCTTTGTAGAAGGTGACCGGAGGCAGGCCGTAGGTGCCGCGCACCGAGTTGACCTGCTCCGGGTTGAGTGTGGCGGTCGGTGTCTGCGCACCGATCGCAGTGCCGTAGTAGGCGGCCCGGTAGGCGCCGTTGGACGCCAGATGCGACCACGCCTTGCGGCTGGTCAGCGCCGACTCGGGGGCCGGAGCGCCGATGGAGTCGAGGTAGTCGATCCACCGCAGCTCGTCCGCGATGGGGTCCGCATCAGGGTCCGACCACGGCTTCGGCGCGGTCGGCATGTTCGCCGCCGGCACCCCGTAGTCCACCTCGACGGTGAGGCCGTTCTCGCCCTTCAGGGAGAACTTGCCGTCGGTGAGGACATCCCCGGCGGCCAGCTCCAGCCGGGAGCGGATCGCCTCCACATGACGTTCCACGTCGTCGTACAGCAGCTCGATCAGCCGGTCCTCGTCCGCGCCGCGGGAAGCGTCGAGAAGCAGCTGCTCCATTTCACCGACGAGGAGCTTCTGCCCCAGAGCGGGAAGGGTGCCTTCGGTCTGCGTGGTCTCCGCCTGCCGCTTGGCGAACGGCACGCTGGCGTCGTAGGCGCGGTAGGAGGCGGCGTTCACGCGCCGCTTGGTCTGCCGGATACGCCACTTGACGTCGCTCACCTGGGTCTCGACGAACACCGACTGGGTGAGCAGGAAGTCCTGCGGGCTGGGGATGGCGCGGGCGTAGGCCGTCAGGTCCGCGACGCTGACGTTCTTCAACAGGTCGGCGATGCTCATGCGCTCACCGCCCCGAGGAAGCGGATCTGCGCTCCGGCCGTGCTGGGGCTGATTTTGGCCGGGTCGATGCCGCCGGGAACCTTGTCGGCGTAGGCAGTGCCGTGCCAGAACAGAGCGGCCGGAACCTTACTGGTGCCGGGTGTGAACGGCACCTCGGCATACACGAGGCCGGCCAGGACCTCACGGCCGTCGGTCGCGGCGGGGTCGTAAGGCCCGTAGAGGCCGGATGCAGTGATCTGCCCGACGGGCACACCGGAGCGCACATAGCCGTGCGGCCGGGAGCCGGTGGGCTCCACGTAGTGGGTGTCCTTGGTGAACTGGGCCAGGTCGAGGGTGATGGTGTCGGTGGCATCGGTGCCGTGCCGGGACGCAAGCCAGTCCCGATCTGCGGTCGCCGTGACCGTGGTGGTGTACGGCTGGATCACGCCGTGTGTCCTCCTGTTGAGCGTTGAGCAAGCGGTCACGCGCTCACCGGTGTGGCGCGGTCCACGAAGCAGAAGAGGGGCGTGGTCCCCAGAAGCAGGTCCGGCCCCGCTATTGGGCGGGAGGGATCAGGCCCCGGCGGCGGGCCATCTCGATACCAGCCGAGCCCGGCTTGCGGTCGGTGCTGCCCGGCCGGGGCGGCGGGACCGATGCCGGGGCGCCTCCGGGAGCGGCAGGCGGCTGCCCGCCACCGGGAGCCGATGCGGTGAACAGCTCGGGGCGGCGGGTCTTCAGCTCGTGCACCGCGGTACTCACCGTGGCGTCGTCGGCGTCGTCCGGGATACGCAGCAGCGTCAGGGCGTCGTCCAGGTCCTCACCTGTGGAGCCCTCCCGGGCCAGGACTGCACGGCGAGACGCTTCACGTTCCCGTGCCGCAGCTTGCGCCTCGCGGGCGGCGATAGCGTTCTCCCGCGTGGTCAGATCCTGCTCGCGACGCTGCGTCTCGGTCAGCTGATCCTGTTCGGTCTGACGTTGGCGGGTGACGAAGTCCGTGAGGTCGGTATTGGTGGAGAATCCCAGCTTCTCCACCAGGGCCCGCACTGCGGCCCTGCCGCCTTGGTCCTTCTCGCGGGCCAGGAGCGTGTTCAGCTGCTTCTGGCTGAGGGTGAGCGTGGCGTCGTCGTTCGACGGATCAGCAGAAGACGCGCCGAGGATCGGGTAGATGGGGCGGCCGTCGCGGCGGTAGCCCAGCGCGGTACGCGGATCGGGCAGAGGGCGGGTCATCAAAAAGCTCCCGATGGCCCCGCGCCACGGTCGAGTCTACGGAAGCCAAGACGGAACACCTGCCCGAGGGCCAGCCGTGGCGCCTGGCATGATCGACACCATGCTTGAGGGGGAACACAAAGTGCTCGACGTGCCACTGACGAAGAAGCGGTACCGGCGGCTACGGGCGTGGACAGCTGCGGGCGCTGTCGCGCTCGCGGCCGTCGGTGCGGCCCTCTGGGCGTGGGAGCCGTGGAAGGACCGCACCCCGTTCACGGCCTATCGCGTGGGCGTGCAGGTGGAGGAGCACACGAAGCCCGGGTCGCAGCCCGGCACGTGCGAGCGCACCGCTGCCTCGGGAGAAGAGACCGTCATCTACAGCAAGGACGGAACGAGGCTCGCCGCGGGCCGGGCACCAGTCGAAGGCGAGCGGCTCGGCCCCGAGTTCGGGGACTTCGCCGGTGCTTGCCTCTTCGTCACCCGCATCGACGGCATTCCGGGAGGCGAGGGAACCTACGTCACGGATTGGGGCGGTGGCTCCCGGAGCGAGATTGGTGAGGAAGACCTGCGTGAGTCCGCTGCGGCGCAGCGCGAGAGATTCAAGGCAGCGAAGAAGTCCGACTTCCACGAGGCGCGCTGACCGTCACACCTTCTCTGGAGCCTTCCGCCGCGCTGCAATGCGGGCCACTTCCTCCTGAGCGTCCCCGATCGGGTATCCGGCGTCTTGCAGCATGCGGATGCCGGTCTCCACGGAGAGCACACCTGCGGTGACGCCCTTCACGACCTCTTCGAGGACGCTCGTGCGGTCCGAGGGTGTGTGCGGCCCGAACACCAGGCGAGCAGGCACGGTAGGCCCCGCAGACCATCCCTCGGCCTGCCCCGCCTGGTGGATACGCTGCACCATCTTCAGCAGCAGCGTGTACTTGTGCGCCCTGGCCAGACGCATCGAATCGACCATCGAGTCGAGGGGCTGGAGCGACAGCTGGAGTGCATAGCCGCTGGGCACGTCGGACGGGTCCACTGTGCCCAGGCTGACTGCCGGCAGCCGGGCGTTCACGGCGGCCCGGTCGCGGATCTCCTCAGCGCGAGCCCGCAGCTCGGACAACTGTCCTGAGGTGTCCAGCACATCCATACGGCCACCGTCCGCGAGCTGGAGGACCGTGCCCGGCGAGACGTTCAGAGGCTTGGGGCGGCTGGTCACTCGATCCACCTCCGCCCGTGCCCCCGCCAGCGCGATGATCGGCGCTCCCGTCGTCGCGGACGCGCGAGCAGAGTCGGTGTCGCTCTCCGCCAGTTCATCGAGCGCCTGCATGACCCGGCTCAGCACTGACTGCCCGAAGTGCTCCTCGCCGGCAACCGTGTTGGTGATGTGCACGAGCGGGATGAAGTCCAGCCGGAGGTCGAGACGGTGCAGCACTTCACCGTCCGCGCGGGTCCGGAACCGGGCACGGTCCATGGGGAGGTCATCGAGACTCTGCCCGTGCCGGATGTCATCGAGGAACCATTCCGCATCGGTCAGGTAGCACGTCAGCCGTGACGCCTTGCCCCGTTCCCACGGGTAGATGCGCTCGATGTGCCCGGGCTCCGCAACGTAGTCGCCTGGTGCGAGCAGCCAGCCACCGGACTCGTCCACGACGGGTTCCCGCCCGTCCGCGCCGTCCACGTTGCTGCGGGTCGTCGGCTGAATCGGCCCCAGCTCGTACGTGATCCGCCGCACCCGCGCCTTCACCCCGCGCTTGGGGTCCTCCGGCAGCTCCCACGCAAGGTGCACACGGCGGGGAAAGTCGCCCGGATCGGCATCGTCCTCCAGGACAGGGAAGTAGAAGCCCGGGTCGTACGTCTTGAGACGAACACGCTGCTTTTCCGCATCCCACGCCAGCAGGTACAGCCCGTCACCGAGCAACACGGCCTTCCGCTCCGCGGCCTGCATCCGCAGCGGCAGCAGCTCCGCCTCCGCCCACTGCCGCAGCCGCGCCTGTAGATCGGCTGCTTCAGTAGCCTCTGGTCCCGCGTCCTCATGGCTGACGTGCTCTGCCCCTGGCACGACGATCTGCTGCGAGCGGCCCAGCAGATGAGCCAAGGCCGTATCCACGAAAGCCGATGGCTCTCCGAACTCCCTCCGCTCCTCGGCTGCTTCGTTGCCGGTGAGCGCGGAGAGCTCTCCGACCTGGTTCGAGTCGTATGCGGCCAGCAGCTTGTACGCGGCCAGCCTCCGCACGGCCTCATCCGGGAGCCAGGTCGCCTGGAGCTCGGGGGCGAGGGCAGGGTGAGGACGACCGTCAGCGGTGCCCGACATGATCGGCTTGTAGTTCAACCACGACCAGGCGTCGGTAAGGAAGGAGCGCAGGCCCACGGGGGAGAGATCCCATCGTCAGCCCCGCGCCGCAATTCAGCGTACGCCACCGAGGATGGCTTCCTGTCCGTCTGTGACGCGGTTGGGACTTGGTGCGCTATGTCGAACGCTCTTCCTGTCTATTTCGTGTAAGTGGAGACGAAGTTAGTAAGCAGTCCCGTGATGAACTCCTCCAAGGTCATGTCCTGGCTCTGAGCGGCAGCTTTAAGCTTTTCCCACTGCTCGACAGTCAGGGAAATTTTCATTTCCTTGGTCTCGTCACTCATGGCTATCACTCTCCCTACGGGCACGGTAACGCTCACCTCTCTCGATCGCATGTTGGCCACCGAATTTGGGTCCGGCGATCCCGCCGTCTCCGGTTACCGACGCTTCGCAAGACGGCTATCTCGGTACGACGTGCTGACTGTTGGAGCGAGCGGGTTCGCTAGCTCCGTCAGGGCGTGTACGGCGGCGTCCATGCGGTCCGGTGAGTCCATGCCGGCAACCCAGGTGACCATCTGCTGTTCCAGCGTCGGCCACTCGCCGACGTGGTGAACGCGGCCCTGCTCGTAGAGCTGCGCGATGGGCTCCGCGCGCAGCCGCTTGCCGTGCTTGGCCGTGACCGGGAGGACGGCGGGCATCAGCATGTTCTCGGTGCGCTGTTCGCGCTGGAGTTCCTGCCATGCCTGGTGGATGACCTGGCGGGTCATGTCGCCGCCGTAGTTGGACTCGACCACGATCGCGTCGGCGCGCAGTTCGATCGCGAGGAGGCAGGTCTCCCGGCCCCAGGCGTCAGCTCCGCGGTTCCCGGAGCGGTCTTCGAGGACGTACAGGTGTCCGTCGCGGTCGCTGGCTGCGGCCACGATGCCGGTCTCGTCACCGACCGCTGATTCCCCGCCCGCCGGGTCGACGGCGACGACGATGCGGGTCAGGTCGATGCCGCGGAACTGTGCGGCGCTGGTGCGGTTGTCGGTGATCCACGGCCACTGCCACACGCCGCCGTCCTGCGGGCGGGGCTGTTGCATGTACAGGCTCCACCACACCCGCTCGCCCACCGAGCGGCGGATCTCCGCGAGGGCGGCTTCGTCGTACCGTTCTGGCCACAGCGCGCCGCCGATCGGGCGGCCGAGCGCATCGCTGTCCGACAGGGCGAGGGCGGGGAGGTCGATGACCGTCCACCGGTCGGCTTCCTCGGCCAGGACTCGACCGGCGAGGTCGTCTTCGTCCCAGCGGGTCTGGATGAGGATGACCGAGCCGCCCGGCTCGATGCGGGTCAGCAGTACGGCCTGCCACCACTCCCACAGCCGCTTGCGCATGGTGGGGGAGGAGGCTTCGGCGGCGTCCTTGATCGGGTCGTCCACCACGGCCAGGTGCGCGCCTTTGCCGGTGAGGCCGCCGCCGACACCGGCCATCACGGCTCCGCCTTCGGTGCCCACCAGGTCGAAGCGGTTTGCTGCGGAGGAGCCGGGGCGCAGGCTGATGCCGATCTGCTGCTCGTAGGACAGGATCGCGTCCCTGATCCACCGGCCGTGGTCGTCTGCGAGGTCGGAGGAGTAGGAGGCGATCATCACCCGGTGCTCGGGGCGCCTGCGCAGGTACCACAGGGGCGCCCACCGTGCGGCCCGCCGTGACTTGCCGTGCCGGGGCGGCATGGTCAGCAGCAGCCGGGTCGGGGTTCCGGCTGCTACCCGCTCGAAGGCGCGGTCGATGAGCCCGAGGTGGGGGGCTTGCATCTCGCGGCCGTCGGTGAGGACGGCGGCCATGGCTCCGGGGGATCGGTCCATGGCCATCTCCCGCTCGATGCGGGCCAGCCGTGTGCGGAGCTGTGATGTGGAGGCAGCGGCGATCTCCCGGCGCCGCTGCGGGGGCAGCGAGCGGTACAGCCGGAGGACCGCCGCTTCGTCAGCCCTGCCCATCCTCAGCGGTGCCGCCGCCGGCGAGGGCGATCAGCCGCTCCAGCTCGTCCATGCCCGTGGTCTCGACCTGCATGGCCGCCCCGTCGGGGCCGGACACCTCAGTGCGAGTCGGCTTGTCCAGGCCGAGGAGACGGCTGCTGCGCTCGATGATGCGGACTGCCCGGTCTACGGCCTGGTAGTCGCCGTTGCGGATCGCGGCCCGGTACACGCCGAAGAACAGCCGCTCCAGCCGTTCGGCCATGAGGTGCCGCAGCTCGTCGGTGTTCTCGTCCAGGGCCGCGGCGCGCTCGCTGAGAGCCTTCGACACGTCCTTGCACGCCAGCTCGATCAGCCGCTTGTCGGTGGGAGGCTCAAGGCCGCGACGGTACTTGTCGATGCCGTAGCCCTGCGGATAGGCGATGCCGTCGCTGTTGACCGATGGATCGGCCGCGAGCTTGCGGCCGATGGTCAGCCAGTCCACACCGGCCAGCTTCAGATCGATGGCGTCGGTGCGGCGCTGGGTGATGGCGGCCCGCGTGGCGCGGTTGGGGCGGCCCATGAACACAACTCCCAGACCCCGCGCCCGCCATCCATGATCCCGTAGCGGAGCGTGAACACCCATGCCCCGGCTGATCCGCGGTACAAGGACCGGGATGGTGCGGGCTCCGGGGCGGGGCGTCTGTCTGCCCCGGAGCCCGCCTGTGTCACAGCAGCGGCAGCTGCTCCGCGTCCCCCTCGGTCCGGCGGGGAGCCCAGGGCGGTGCATCGGGAATCGTGCGATGGGCGCGTAGCCACCACGCGAACTGCCAGTTCCTGCACGTCCGGTACAGGCGTCCGGTGCGCCTCGGGGCATCACGGGGGATGGAGTGTTCACCCCAACCTGTGATCGGCCGGGCGTTGGTGAGTCTCACGCCGAGCCCGCGGACCATCGCGTCCCCTTCCCACCTCTCGCCCGGAGCGTGCTCGAACGCCAGGTGCGCGTTGCGGGACCAGTCCCAGGGGAAGGGCAGCGCACACAGATACCAGGCGACCGGTGGCCGGTCGACAGGCAGGTGCAGTGTCTGGACTCGGCGCTTGGGGTCCACGCGGTGCCGGTCGCTGTCCGCGAAGACCTTCATGCAGTGCTGGGTGAGATCGAGCTGCCTGACGCCGGCCAGCCACATGATGTGGTAGCTGTCCCGTGCCTCTATATCAATGCGAACCCTCTCGGGATTCGCCCCCGAATTCATCCTGTTTCCCCTCCGTGGAGCCATTCCTTTCCTTGATCAATTCTATCAGAATTTCCACAATTCCGCCGTGCTTATTATGCCGGAAATCGTTCGGGTAGGGCATGTTGAATTCGTTATTCAATGCCTCCTCGTACTCTTCGATGGGGAAGCGGCGAGGCTTGCGGCAAACCGCCTTCACCGTCGCTCGCGTCGCATCGCTGAGCTGCACATCCTCGAAGTACCGCGACAGCAGGCCCCGCAGCGACTCGGGCGTGTGATAGCGGATGCGCTGCCACTTCCCCCTCACGAATCGCATGTCCACCTGGTTCGAGTCGAGGAAGTTCAGCCGGGTCGAGTCACGGCTGATGGCATGCTCCGAGTTCTCGTAGGCCATCTCCCTGACGAGATTCCGCGTCCCGATACACACCTGGCCATCAGCGGCGCACAACGCATTCACGGTCAGCAGCACCCAGTGCTGATACTCCAGACTCGTCGTGGCGTTGATGACCGAGTCCAGAACCACGACCTCGTACAGCCCCCGGTCGCGGAGCTCCCGCTCGATACGCCGGATCTGACCGACCACCGACCGGATGTCGATCGCGTACTTGCCCTTGAGCGTGCGGTACGGCTCGTAGTCGTGGACCTGGTAGCCCTTGGCCCGCAGATGGCGGGCGTAGTCACCGTGACCCGCCCCGAAGTCCACCACACGGTGCGACGTCGTCAGCCACGGCCGCACCAGTTGCTCCCAGACCTCCGACTTGTAGCGGACCTGGCCCGCCTTCGCCTTCGACGAGTGCTCCCGCAGCCGGTTCGGCTGCACGATGTGCTGGTTCCACACCGGGGCCTGCTCTTCGAGCCCGGACCAGTCGTACACGCCGTACTCGCCCGTCAGGTCCTCCACCAGCTGGCCGGCGTCGAAGGAGGCGACGGTCCAGGCGAGAACATCGAAGCGTTGCGACTTCGCGACCGCCGCATATTCCGCGTTGAGGACGATGCGGCCCTGGTCATCGATCACCACCGACCCCCACGGGCCGTGCGCCGCGGTCATGAAGCCGATCGCCTGCTGGAACGGCAGGTTCTTCGACTCCTCCACCTCGATCGTCTGCCACGGAATCCAGCACCATTGCCCGATCGGTCCCGGCTCCGCGTACACCACGGACGCCTCGGTCTCGACCCGGTTGTGGAGCAGGTTGAACTTGATCTCGTCCTGCAGCCGCACCTTCTGGGGCAGGATCATCGCTGGTGTCGTCTCCTGGCCGATCGCCTTCAGCCCCTTCGTCCTCTGGTGGCCTGCGACGAGCGTGCCGTCAGCGTTGAGGATCACCGGCTTCACGACCCCGTGTCGGCGCAGTGAACCCTGAAGCCGGTCGAACGACTCCGCGGACAGACGGCGCGGGTTGTAGTCGGCCGGGCGGAGCTTCGCCAGCGGGTAGGACGGGTCGAACCGCACATCGAGGCTCACGCGGGCTCCCCCTCGCGGGCCTCGTGCTCCTCGTTGAGGACGTGCCACCCGAACCCCATGTCGGAGTCATGGTCATCCACGAACCGCTTGTACAGCGCGTCGAGGAGTTCCACCTCGGCCTGCGTGATCCGCACACGGGTGGAGGACCACTGCATGTAGCCCCACTGGAGGTAGTCCACCGTGGCGGCGGCGCCGGTCCCGGCCCCGTCGCTCGGCAACTCGATGGGCGCGGGCAGCGCGGTGTCGTCCAGCAGCTGGTCCAGCTGCTCCTGGTCGTAGCCCGTGCCTTGGAGGTCGGGCAGATCGGTCAGGATGTCCGCCAGGAGTGCCGTGTCGTATCCGGCAAGGTCGGAGGTGCGGTTGTCGACGACGACGATCTTCGCTGCGGCCTCGTCGTCCACGTCGAGCCATGTGACGGCAATCTTGTCCCAGCCGAGCTTCCTCGCGGCCTTCAACGTGTGGTTGCCGGCGAGGACTTCGTTCGGACGTCCGGTGAGACTGCCCCGGTTGACGACGATCGCACGGTACTGGCCGTGGGTGGACAGGGACTCCGCGATTGCGTCGAGGTCACCGGTTCGCGGGTTGCGGTGATACGGGGCCAGATCCGCTACCGGAACGGCGAGAGCGGCCAGCGACTCAGGGATGTGGGCAACGACGGGGGACATAGCTCTCCAGCCCCACGCCCGAAGCCGAGCCTAGGTGACCGGGGAAGGGGAGTCCCGGCGCCTGAGCAGAGCACGAAGCCGGTGGGGCCAACGGCCCTGCGCTACGACGGCGTACGGCCAGAGGCTTGCGCGGATCTCGACGATGTACTCCTCGCGCGCTTGCAGAAAACCCGCAGGAGCTCTGCGCCAACGCCACTCGGCAACCAGGCGGCTCCACGCGACCGGATGGCGAGCAAGAGCGAGGAGACGGCGTACATCGTCCTCAGTCAGCCCGTCGATTCCGGACATGCCGATGGCGCTCTCTGTCAGCAGGTACTCCAAGAAGCCCAGCTGATCTGGGCGGTCCGCGTCCTCGACCTCCTCCCACCGTTCCAGGAGGTCTGAGGCGACCCACGCGTCCCCGTGCGCGGCATCCGTGCACCGCTCTATGTCACCGTGGCACCAACCCTGTTCAAGAGCGCGGATGGCCTTCTGTACCACGCTCCGGGGAAGGGCATAGTTCGCGATGCTGCGGCACTGAGCGGTCAGGGCCTCTGCGCGCTGAACCAAGGTGTCCGGCCCCAGGGTGATCACGTGAGCGTGTGCGGCCTCTAACGCTTCCATCCTTGACTGCATGAGAGCGGCGCACTCCTCATACCGGACGCTGGGCAGGCCCTTTGCCGTGGCCACCAGGGCATTAGCCGCATGAAGCAGGGCAACTCCGTGATCTTCGATGCGGCGAGCCTGTTCCCCGTGATGCTGGACTTGGATCGCTTCGAGCGTGGTTTTCCGAGCCGTCCTCACCTGGCTTCGGGCAACAGCCACGGAGGCGAGTGCCGCCAAGGCGGTTGCAGCAGCTGCGGCTGCGCTCACGTTCTCCAGCTCCATGCGGGCAAGCCTGCCAGCGCGCTTCTGGCCGCATCTGCGTTTCGCTGTCTTTTACGCGGAGCAATCCGGTCGGCCGCTCGTGGCGACGTACCGGGCCCACACCTCGGTGGTGCCATCTTCGTTGCTGCGTGTGGTGGCCTCGAAGGCGCCAGCGGGGCGGAACGCGACGAGAGTGCCGGTGCGGATGCGGTGGCTCTGGTTGTTGGCACGGTTGCTGTTCTCGTCCCGGGTGCCGCTGCTGTGGGTGTGAATGTGCGCCCACTCGCCGGGCCTGTCCCGGAGTGCCTGCGCGGCCGCGTGAGGCTTCTGGCTGCTGCGGCGGGGTGGAAGGGGCGCGAAGCGGACGTTCATGAGGAGGCTCCTGGCGGAGTCGTGGCGGTCTCTGCGAGGTGGCGGATGCGGTCGGCGGTGTCCCACTGATCGTCTGCGAGGTCGCCGCACAGCCGGTTGGCGAGGTGAGCGATCTCGGCCAGGACCTCGGTGAGGCTTCGCGGCGCGGCTGGCATGCTGCCGACGGCCGGGGACGTTTCTGGGTCCTGGTGGGTGCTGGCCATGGTCGCGTCCTTCAACGGTTGTTGCACCGGCAGGTGTTGGTGATGATGTTGAACCAGCTGTCGCAGCTGGAGCACCACACCGAACCGGGGGTGGGCGGGGTGTCCTTGGGCGTGTTCTCCACGAAAGTATTTCTCCTGTTCACAGGTCGTCTGGGAGTTGAGCGCGCGGCCCCTTGGGGGCGAGCGTCGCAACGATGAGTCCGAGGTCTCGGGGGCGCCAGAGGGTGGCTTCGAGTCCGCACTGCGCGAGGTGCTTGAGCCAGTCGCGTTGGGCTGGCCGTATGCGGCCCGTGTTGGTCTTCAGCTCCACGAAGAGGGTCCGGCCGGCGTCGGGGTGCCCGTATACCTCGTCTGGCCATCCGGCGTCGCTGCGGCGGGAGTTGTGGGTGTGGTAGGCGAGTGTCCAGCCGCGCAGGGCGGCGAGCTGGCGTACTCGCCTGCGGAACTGTTCCTCGGTCACCGTGCCCTCCGGCGGCGCGGCTGGCTGGCCCAGTCCAGAGCGCGGAGGCGCGCGGGCCCCTCGGGGTCTGGCGGGCCGGGCTGGCGCTTGCGTGGGGGCGTGGTGGGAGTGGGGCGCCGGTGTTGTTCGAGGAGGAGTTCAGGCAGTGGGAGCTTCGCCTCCTCCTGGAGGATTTCGTGCAGCGGTCGCCCGTAGCGTTCGGCTATGAGTGCCGCGTACAGGTCGTCGGTGCTGCTGGTGCTGGTAGGCATCTGGGTCTCCATATGTGGGCCGGGACCCGCGTGGGGGTGCGGGTCCCGGCCGGAGGGGGGCTCGCATCGGGCGAGCCGTTCCGGAAGGGCGGGGCGCGGGGGTCGCTGCCCGACCGGAGGCGGATGGGTGGTCGGGCCGTGCCTGGGCTCGATCACGATCACAACCTAGCACGGTTTTATGTAGCGGCCTATTACTAGTCCACGATCACCAACTCCGCGTGCTTGTGGGCGCGAGGCTGGCCGACGCCGTCCCATAGGACCATCACCAGCCGATCGCCGGTGAACGGGTCCGTTGCGCCGCCCAGGACGGTGCCGAACAGTCGCAACGAGCCTGGCTCGCGGGGCGGCGCCGCGAGGGTCACGTCCGCGCCGCGCGGAAAGCCGTGCGACGCGCTGCACGGTTCGGGGGACTTCGATCGGGCGAGGACTTCGAGCCCTTCACCTGCCTGGCCCGCGGGTTCATCGAACGCGGCGCCGCCGTACGAGCTCGTGAGGGTCGTGACCCTCCAATCGGCGGCCGACCCCGCTGCGGGCCTCTCGAAGTGCTGAACGTCGCCGTCTGGGAGGGTAATGGCGATCGTGATCGTGTCGCCGGAGGCGGTGACCTTGCTACGCCTCCCTGTTGCGAGCGCCTCGCGGGTGATGCTGTCGCCAATCTCAAACACTCTTCGACTCCTTCTGGTGCGGCCTATTTCTGGCTAGTAGAGGGCGGCGTATCCGTCGCAGGTGGGGCAGGACTCTTCGCCTGACGCCGTGGTCCCGTCGATGCAGTCCGGGCAGGCCAGGCGTCGGCCCGTACTCAGGCAGTCGTCGCACTCTCGCTGCTCCGGATGTGGCCCGCGTAGGTAGGTGACGGTGCCCGTGCCTTCGCATTCGATGCACTCGGGTGCCTCGAATCCGAGTGCGTCTCGGCAGTGCACCGGACTCACGATGGTGTTCATCGAGTCAACTCCCCTTCGGTTGGATGCCTTTCAGCCTCCCTTTCTTGTCTCTATTCTACTATGCGTGAGGGGGGTGTCCAGTCAGCACGATGCCTCCGGAGGCCTGCCAGCCCCGGCGTCGCGCCGGCCGCCGCACCCGTCAGGTCGCCTGAGCGAGCACGTCCGAGAGGGCATCCAGTCCTGGG
The DNA here is from genome assembly GCF_002382885.1 of Streptomyces sp. WZ.A104. Classification (GTDB taxonomy): domain Bacteria; phylum Actinomycetota; class Actinomycetes; order Streptomycetales; family Streptomycetaceae; genus Streptomyces. The sequence goes on along the minus strand of NZ_NWVL01000021.1, from coordinate 34,756 downwards.
GCCGTTGCAGGCAGCGCCTGACACAACGCCTCGGCTCGGGACCGTGTCAGCCCCGTCCGGTACGACGTCGGCAGGTCCGAATACGCCTCCAGTGCAACTCTCACCGCCTCGGCGTGCTCCCCGTCGCGGGCACGGCAAGACGCTGTGTCGATGGCGATCAGCGCCCGTGTCATCAGAGACGGTGTGCGCGTCAGCTTCAAAGCCTCCTGCTGGGTGGCGTATGCACGATCGGTTTCCCCGAGCCAGGTGAGCGCCTGGCTCATGTGGACGTGATGCTTCTGCATCGGGTACCCGAACCAGGTGTCCGCTTGCTGAAGGGCGCCGAGCCGTCCCACAAGCGTCTCCGCCGCCGCTACAGCGTCGAGAGCCTTGGCCCGGTGGCCGGCCACAGCGTTGGCGCGTGCGGCCACCGCGGTAGCCAGAACGGCTGGAGCGGAAGGACGATCCCCAGCGATATGACGGGCTCGCTCCGCGAGCTGCGCCGCCGCCTCTGGCGCGCCGTAGTTCAGCGGCACCATGGCCTCCCGGCCCAGCACCCAGGCATGCAGCAGGGCATCCCCCGACTGCTCAGCCGCCCGGGCCGCAGTGCCGAACCAACGGTGCGCTTCCCGATGCTGGCCCAGGTCGTGCAACACGATGGCAGCCATCCCCGCCATCTGCCCGGTCACGTAGCAAAGCGCCGAACGGCCCTTGACCGTCTGCGGCTGCGACAGAAGCGTGTTGAGCTCCGTGAAGTCCTCCACGATGTCGGTGAGGACCGTGGCGGGAGGCCTGCCGTTGTAGCCGTAGCCGTACCTCTCGGCAGTCGACTCCCAGAACTCCACATCGCCGTGGCCGGCGGCGAGAGCTGTGTCAATGTCGTGGCGTGTGGTGGTCAGCGCAGCGAGCCCGGGACCTGCCAATCCGGCAGCGAGCGCGCCACGCAGTACGTCGCGGCGCTTCATCGGATCGTCTCCATCTTGTTCTTGGCGAGCAGGAGGTTCGGGTGCCTCCCAGGGCCTGACCGCCAGACCCAGGTCGGCCCCGGGAATCCGCAGCCCGTCCGCGATGCGTTCCAGCACCGGTAAGGACGTGACCGCCCCGTCGCCCTTGGTGAGCTGACTGACGCGTTCGGCGCGGATACCAGTCGCCTCAGCGAGCTTGTTGAAGCTGATACCCGCCTCACTGTGAGCGAGGTGGAAGACAGCTCCGATGTCGCGGCGCGCCAGTGCCTGCCTCATGCGCGGGTCGCAGAGAAGGCGACCAGGCAAAGCCGCGGGTGACACCGGAACCTGCATACCTCAACTCCCCTCTGCTGCGGCACCCCCATGGTGTGTACCCACGAGGGGGGCCTCCTCTCGGGGTTACCGCGAACCTCTTCAGCGGCCTTAACTGTGGCGTCTGCTGCCGCCCAAGTGCACGAAATCCGGCCGTCCAGTAGCGGGTTGACGGGCACGCCGCGCAGCGGCCTCAGTCTCTGTGACGGTCTCACACCGGCCGCCGCATGTCCCTCGAAGCGCGAGAGATGGTGAATACGCGATGCACGGCACGACGGGCCTCGGGCCCACCACTGCGCACGATGCTGCTCCGACGCCAGCAGTGAAACCCGCAGGCGTCGAATGCGTTCTGCCCCTGCGGCGAGAAACCTGCTACGACCACGTCACCGACCAGGCATTCATGCCGGTCGCTGTACTCCTCCAGGGCGGTCAGGCCATGCCCGCCCAGCTGGTCATCTCACCCGCGCAGATGGTCGCGATGTCCCGGCAGCTCGACAGAGCCATCCACTCCCGCGCTGCCGCCAACAACGCCGCGGCCACATAGGCCGCCCGTTCATCCGGCTGCCGCGCGACACCGAACACGGCAGCCCGGCGAAAGCCGCTCCGGGCATTCGGCTGACAGCGGGTCGCCGGATGCCCGGAGCCTCCACGCCTCACCAGACACCTCACCCTCTGGGAGCCTCATCATGAACGCGCCGTTACCCGCCCCGGAGCAGGTCTTCGACTACGCAGCGGACCGCATCCAGCAAGCCGCCAACTCCTTGTGGCCCGACTCCGCTGTGCGCCTCGGCCCTCACGTGCCGTCGGTGACCGCATACGTCCGCCACATCGAGGTGGACGGGCGCCCCCTGTTCGCGAAGCTCTCCTTCCTCGGCGTCTCCCTCGCTTCCCTGCTGCGCGGAGCATGCGGGCCCTGGCCGGAGGCGCGAGCCCGGCAGGACGCCTACATCGCAGCAACCGGCGGCATGCTGGAACGGGAAACGATCCAGTACGGCATCCTGCACACCGCGCGCCTGCGTGCCCCGAAGATCACCGGGTACACCGCCGGCGTTCTGTTCACCGAACCGATCACCGGCTCAACCCTCACCGACCTGGTCGTCAAGGAGCCCGCCCGTACCGCTGACCTGCTGGCCCAGATGACTGAGGAACTGGCCCACCTCCGGCAGGACCAGGCCGCCGCCCTCGTCGCCGCAGCCGCCATCCCGGAGAGGTCCGTCCCCGCCACGTTCCACCGGAAGTTCAACGGCCTCAGCTCGCGCCGCTACCTCGCCCTGACCGGTCAGGCTGCGCCGACCCTGGCGGCGGTCGTCGGCCGACTGCTGCGTGATCGGCTGGCCACACCGCCTGGAAACACCGTCGTCTTCGGGGATCTCAAGCCAGAGCACGTCATCTGGCCCACCGCCGAGCCGCGCCCGGCCTTCCTCGACCCCGGCATGTCGCTGAGCCACCCGTGCGCCGACTACGGCAAGGTCATCTCCCGTCTCACGCTGGCGCTGATCGCGGACCCTCCCGGCAGTCCCCGCACCCGCCTGATCCTTGACGGCGTGCACTCCTTCGCGGGAATGCTCACCGATGTCATGCCCCGAGCCGAACGCGCCGCCTGGCTACGCGCCCTGGTGGCCATGTGGATGATGGACGCCACGAGCATCCTCACCACCTACCTCACCGCACCCACCGGTCTGCCCTTGCCCGATGCGGCCCAGGCCGTGATCGACCATGCGACCGCCGTGTGCACCATGCTCGACCGCACTACCGCGGACCTGAACGAGCACAGAGTGAACGGGCCGGACCTGTGGCTCCGCGCGCTGAACAACGTGGCCACGGCGGTACGCGGATGACCGACCCCGGTAAGACGATCGGAATCGTCGGGGCCGGCGCCGTGGGACACACCCTCGCGACCGTGCTCACCGTCCTGCCCTGGTGTAGCCGCCTCCTGGTGGCTTCCGGAAGTAGAGCGTCCGCCCGTGCTCTGGTCACCGACGTGGAGGACATGGCCCAGGTTCTCGGTTCACCCCTGCGAGTGGAGGCCGTCAAACCTTCGGCCATGACCCTGTGCGATGCCATCGTGATCTGCCCGCGCGCCCCGTTCACCAACACCTCCACCACGGAGATCCGCATGGCCGGGCTGGTGGCGAACGCCCCCGTCATCGCCGCACTCGGGCGGCAGCTGACCAGCTACGAAGGAACGGTCATTGTGGTGACCAACCCCGTCGACGTGATGACTCGGCTGTTCACCGAGACCTCCCGTGTACGGCGCGTGTACGGCGTCGGCTCGGCTACGGACTCGGCTCGCTACCGCCTCACTCTCGCCCGGCTCCTCGCTGTTCCCGTGGAACGTGTCGCGGGCCGCGTGGTCGGTGAGCACGGTGACGCCGCAGTGGTGTGCGCGTCCACCACCCGGGTCGCCAGCCGCCCAACCACTGTTCCGCTGGCCGCTGTCCACGAGGAGCTGTCAGCCCGGCCGCGACGCATCAACGCCGGACTCGGGCGGACGCGCTGCGGCCCCGCGGGGGCTGTGCTCGCCGCGCTGACGCACACCCTTGGACTGGTCGACGGGACGCTGGAACTGTCGGCCGTCAACCCGTCGGGCTCCTGCCTCGGAACTCCGTTGCAGTTCACCGCCGGAGTGCCCACCGTGGCCATGCCCGATCTGAGCGGGCGCGAACAGGCGCTTCTCGCTGCCGCGGACCAGAAGACCCGAACCGCCTACCAACTCATCGCCCATCACGCCGAAGGAGCCGACGCATCGTGACCCACACCGCCGTACGCATCACCGCGGCCAGCCACCACGTCACCGTTGCCAGCAGCACACCGAGCATCACCGACTGGTCGCGCCGCTACTTCGGCCCCTGGTGGCAGGCCACCAGCAGCGAAGCAGGCGCCGACGCGGGTCCGCTTGTCGCCGCAGGCGTGGACGAGACGGAGGCCGCGCAACTGGCCCAGCTCGTGACCGACTACCCGCACGACGTGGTGACCTACGCCAACGCGCCTCTGCTTCACACGCGGGACGACGACGGTTGCGTGTACGCCCACCAGCCCGACAGCAGCCTGTCCTACCAGTACCAGCCTGATGTCCTGCGCATCGCCGGCACCGAGCCCGTGCCCGTGGCGCTCGCCGCCGCTCGCCTCGCCCGTGAGCTGCTGCGCTCGCAGCTCCTCGCTGACGGATGGCACATCCTGCACGCCTCCGCCGCCGTCCGGGACGGATCTACCGTGCTGACCCTGGGAGAGAAGGGCGCAGGCAAGACCACCACGGCGCTGCTGCTGGCCCAATCCGGCTGGCAGCTCCTGGCCAACGACCGGGTGTTCGTCCGCCCCGACGGCGATGGGGGAGTGGACGTTCTTCCCTGGCCGTCGGCCGCCGCCATCGGCCTCGGCTCCCTCGATGCGCTCGGCGTCTACGACGAGGTGCGGGCACGGCATCTCGCGGGTGAGCGGCTGCACCCCACCCAGCACGAGCGAGTCAGCCAGGCACTCACCGACGGCAAGCGTGATCCGATCTTCGCGAGTAGCGGCAAGGAGCTGAAGCCGCAGTTCTTCCCGGACCAGCTCACAACGTGGCTGGGTCTTCCCCTCGCTGTCTCCGGGAAGGCTGGCCGGATCGTCTTCCCGCGTATCGCCCCCGCGGCTGCTCCGGCGGTCGAGGGGCGCGGCCGGGAGCTGGTGGATAGCGACTTCTTCACCGCGGGTACGGAGGACCGGTACCCCGATGTGTTCGGGCTCGCACCCAAGGCCGCCGATGACGAGGTGCGTCGTGTGCTGGCTGACCGGCTGACGGCTCTGCCGAGTGTCAGCGTCGCTCTGAACCATGACAGAGACGCCAGCGCCAAGCTCTTGCGTCAACTCACCAGTTGACGGCCAGCTGTCGCGCTTGGAGAGCTGGGCTCCCGTCGCGAGTTGAGCTTGTTTTCGTGCACACGTGGAGCGGTTCCCGGGCACTGGCAGCGTCGTCCCGACGAGCAGCAGGGACGCTCGTCGGGACGACGTAGCTGTTCAACCGGTGTGAGCCACGATGGCGTCGATGAGCTGTGGCCAGAGTTCGCGCGGGCGGTCGTGGCCCATGTCGGGAACCAGGAGGAGTTCGGCGCCGGGCACCAGCTCTGCAGTACGCTTCCCACCGTCAGGGTCGATGAGCGTATCGTCCAGGCCGTGGATCACCAGCGTGGGCACTCGTAGTTCACGGAGCGCATCCGCGCGCGAACCGCTGAGGATCATCGCACCGAGCTGCCGTCCGATTCCCGCGGGGTAGTAGGCGCGGTCGTAACTTTCGGCGGCCAGCTCACGCAGCATCGCGGGGTCGCCGTACCGCTTGGAGCCCCAGACCAGTTCCTTTGCCGCCGCCTCGATGTATCCGTTTCGGTCTGCGGGCTTCGGGCTGAACAGCACCGCTTGGGCTTCTGGGCTGGGTTGACCGAGTTCAGGCTCTCCGGTCGAGGACATCATTGACGTTAGGGTCAGTATCCGCTGGGGGGCGGACAGAGCCATCGTTTGGGCGATCATTCCGCCCATCGAGGCGCCGACCACGTGGGCGCGCTCGATACCGAGTGCGGTGAGCAGCCCGAGGCCGTCGCTGGCCATGTCGGTGAGCCGGTAGGGGACCATCGCAAGGGCGGCCGGGAAGTCACCCGAGCTGACGGCGGCGATGAACTCGTTCATGTCGACGGGGTGTTCGTCGAACTTGGTGGACAGCCCGCAGTCGCGGTTGTCGTATCGGATCACGCGGCGGCCTCGGTCGGCCAGAGCTCCGCAGAAGTCCTCGTGCCAGGCGAGCATCTGCGCGCCGAAGCCCATCACGAGCAGGACCGGAGGGTCCCCGGTGTCGCCGAAGCTTTCGTACGCGATGGACACCTCGGGAGATACGTCAACGATCGGCATCTGCGGAGCCTGTCACGGCTGATCATGGAGCGCATCTAGGTTTTGCTCGTGAACTGCGCTTCACAGTAAGGCTGTCGGCGGCCGGTTCGGACCGGTAGATCGGCATATCAGAACAGCTCTTCCTGCCCGTCGGGGCCGCCCGGCTTCGGTGCGGGGCGCTTCACGGGCGCAGGCGGGGGCTCCTCTCCGAAGAGGGCTTCGGTTCCGCAGGCGCCTGGCTGCGCGACGATGCGGGCCGGGCCGCCGGTGACGGGCAGCGTGTTGGGGGCGGTGTGGTCGAACTCGGCTTCGGTCATGGTGGACCAGTCGGGCTGCTGGTTGTGTTCCGGCACGAGACGCTGCTTTCTGGCGTGGGTGGGGGTCTGGGCGGCGGCGGGGCGGGGCCGGAGCCCCGCCCCTGCGGGCGCCGGTCAGGCTGCTGCGGTGGCCTCGTTCGCTTCGGTCTCGGCGTCGGGGTTGACCACGACCAGTTCCTTCGCCTCGGCGTGCGCCTTGGCCTGCTTGAGCTGGAAGCGGGCCTTGGTCAGCGACTCCGCGACACGGTCAAGCTGCTCCAGGCGGGCGCCGACTCCGCCTTCCAGGGCCTCGGCCAGCTTGAACGGGTCGGTCTTGGCGATCTCATCGAGCATTCCCCGGATCTGCTCGATCTTGTCGAGCGTGCTGCGGGTCTTCTTCTGGGTAGCGGCGCGCTCGGTGCGCTGCTCCTCCGTCATCTCCTCGACGATCATCAGCACGGCCTGGTCCTGCTGCTGCTTCATCGCGAAGGCGAAGTGAACGATCTCGTTGTCCGAGGCGAACTCGCCGCGTGCGAACTTGGACAGGACGGAGCCCTGGTTGGTGTGGGAGAGGGCGGCGATCTGTACGGCTGCCTGGGTGCCGATCTGGCCGTCCTGGACGTGCTTGGCGATCTCCTCGCGCAGGTCGAGCAGGGCGAGGCGCAGCTTGACGTACGTGGTGGTCTTGCCGAAGTCAGCGGCGACGGATTCCGGGGTGGCGCCCTCTTCCTCGTCCAGGATGCGCTGGAAGGCGCGGGCCTCCTCGAAGGGCGTCATGTCCTCGCGGTTGACGTTCTCCGACACCGATCGCTTGAACCGCTTGAGTTCGTTCTGCTCGGAGACGACCGTGACGCGGATCTTGGTGCGGCCAAGGATCTGGTGGGCGCGCCAGCGGCGCTCGCCGGAGACGATCTCGTAACCGCCCTGGTCGTTGTCGGGGCGTACCTCGATGGCCTGCATGAGCCCGTAGGTGTCGATGGAGGTAGCCAGCTCCTTCAGGGCCTCCTCGTCGAAGTACTCGCGGGGCTGGCGGGGGTTGCGGTGGACCTGGCTCATCTTGACGGTGCGCTGCATCGGGGGCTCCAAGAGGTGGGTAGTTGGTGAGTTCCTGCCCTCACCTTGTACCTAAATTCTACTATGGATATGGGGGGTGTCCAGCCCCGGCATCCACCCCCGACGTGACCTCGACCACGCTCCGGCATGGGGCGTTCCCCTGGAGCGGCGAAGGGTGCGGTTCCTTCCGAGGGGAAGCGCCAGTCAGGGCGTGTGCCTACTTGCAGGCGGTCACCGCGGCCAGGGCCTGGGAAAGTGCGTCCAGTCACCCTCGGGCGGTAGTTCGCGCCTGACGGGCGCCGATCTTCCAGTCCTGTCATAGGCGCCAAGTCGCCGCCCCGGGGCGCACCGCCAGGCGGCATTGATCCGCAGGCTAGCGATGCGCCGGTTGGCCCTCCGGCTGCTTCAGTCCCACCCGATGGGGGGCGGGAAGCCGTGAAGGCCCGGCCCTCAGGCCCGGACTACGGAGTGAGCTTGATCGAGTTGTACGGGGTCAGGTTCACGGAGTAGACGCCATCGGCGACCAACAGCTTGTCGCAGTTGGTGCCGTTGGAGTTACGGCACAGGTACGCCTTGGCGCCACCAGTCTGGTTGTTGAACGCCATGTGGATATCGAACTCGTTGTAGAACTTGTACGTGCCGTAGCGGTAGTACTTGTGCTCCGGGGTGCTGGCCGCCCACTCCTCCCACCCCTGGTAAATGCACACCCACCCGCTCTCGCATCCGTGGTCGGCCTGCCCCGCCGTGCTTGCAGAGGCCGCCGTCCCCGTGGTCATCACCCCACCCACGGCGAAGGTCAATGCCGCTGCGATTCGTCCCCACCTGTGCACGTCATCCCCTGTTTCGTAGTACTAAGTCTCGCCGATCAGGGATTCTTGCCCTCCTGGCCGACGGTCGGTCTGGGCGACCGAGCGAACAGGCTATCGGGAGCCGTGCCGGCACCCGTGGCTGCCGATGTCCGCAGTGGCCCGTTCGGAGTTCTCCCAGCTCAGGGCATCCTTTTAAGAAGCTTCACCCAACGGCGAGAGCCTGCGAAGGCCGGCTTCCCGGCACCTCGCAGGCTCTCTTCGGTCAGGAGGCGATCGCCTGTCCCCTGTTCAAGCGATCACGCCACCGGCTCACGTGGGCGGGTGCTCCCGCCATCAGCGCGGTGGAGCACTCCGCCGAGATCGGGCAGACGGCGCACAGCTCCTCGGCATCGACCGCAGTGGTGGCCTCTCGCGTGCTGCCGCACAGGGCGGCGCTCCATCGGATCGGCATGGCCAGCGGATCGCTCTCGCGATCCAGAAAGCTCACCGTGCGAATCCGTGCGGCGGCGCTGAACTCGTCCTCGCCTGCGCGCCCCTCGCGGGGGCGGGCGGCCAGCTTCAAGATGCGCTGCTCATCAATCACATCTCCCCCTCGTCTGGCCAGGGCCCTGCCGCTGCGGCCCTGTTCCGTCGGCGCGCCGTGTCCAGCTCGGGCGGCGGACGGGAGCCATAGCTAGTGACCCATGCCGACGCCGCCGTCAACGGGCAGTACGGCGCCCGTGATGTACGACGCCTCCTCGCTCGCGAGGAACCGCACCGCGGCGGCAATGTCCTCGGGGCGGGCGGTCGTACCCAGGGGGATCTTCGCCAGTAGCTCCTTCATCCGGTCCTCGGGGAGCTGGGCGGCCATGTCGGTGGCCGTCAGGCCGGGTGCTACGACGTTCGAGGTGATGCCGCGCGAGCCGAGCTCGCGAGCCAGGGACCGGGCGAAGCCGATCAACCCGGCCTTCGAGGCCGCGTAGTTCGACTGCCCGGCCTCCCCGAGGAACGCCACGGCCGAGGAGACGAAGATCATCCGCCCTCGCCGGGCGCGCAGCATGCCGCGCGTGGCGCGCTTCGCCACGCGGTAGGAAGCCGTCAGGTTCGTGTTGAGCACATCGGCGAAGTCGTCCTCCGACATGCGCATCAGCAGGGTGTCCCGGGTGACACCCGCGTTGGCGACCAGGACCTCAACGGGCCCATGTTCCGCCTCGATCTGCTGGAACGCCGCATCGACCTGATCAGGGTCGGTGATATCGCATCGCACACCCAAGACTCCCGCCGGCGGTTCCCCGGACCGGTAGGTGACCGCGACCTTGTCTCCCTGGGCAGCCATGGTCCGGGCTATTGCGAGCCCGATGCCTCGGTTGCCACCAGTGACGAAGACGCTGCGGCTCATGGGTGGTGCCCTCTCAGTCGATCGTTCCGCACGCCGTTCGCGGCGGGTCTCGCCGAGAAGGGCGGCTGCCGAGACGCGCCCGGCAACCCCTCAAGCCTCACACCAACCGAACCGGCCAGATGGCCGATTTAGGCGGCAGCCCTGCTACCGGCACCGCGAGTACCGGTCGCCGAGGTGTCGGATACATCACCTAGGAGTACTGATTGGTCCACACCTATGCCGATAAGTCCGCCTGAGTGGATCGCTCGATGCGGGTGCTCGCTACCCACCGGTAGCTAAGGTTCCGGAAGTCTTTCCTATAGCTTTACTGAGAAATGAGTGGCCAAGCCCTATGCATACCGATAGGCGACTGACTGCACTGCTCCGTGAATGGCGCAGCCGCCGCGACGCCAACCAGGTCGCCGGATTCACCGCCCGGTTCGGCAGCAGTCGTAAACAGGGGCTCACGCAGGCCGAGATGGCGCAGCTCACAGGAGTCACGGAAGGCTGGTACCGCAAGCTGGAAGTGGGTCAGCGAGCCCCGTCCACGGAATGGCTCGAAGCCGTCGTCCGCGTGCTCGACCTCAACGACGCCGAGCGGCACACCCTGTACGTCTACGCGCTCGGGCACGAACCGCCTCCCCGAATCTGCCCCAGCAACCGGGTGGACCCCAGTACGGCCGCTCTCATCCGCGTTCAGCCCTGGCCGGCGTACATCTCGGACTGGGCCTGGGACGTCCTGATGTACAACGAGGCCTGCGATCGCGACTGGCCGTGGATGCGCCACGGCGTCAACGTCATGATCTGGGCCCTCACGTACCCCGAAGCGCGTCTTCAGCTCATCAACTGGGAAGAGGACTGGGCCAAGCCCATGGCCTCCCAGTTGCGGCTGCGAGCGCAGGAAGACCCCGACAACGAGCGCCTTCAGGAGGTCATCGCGGAGATCAGGCGCCGTGACCGCGTCGCCGCGCGCATCCTCAACGAGGACCTGACCTCGGTCACCCACCCCGACGGAGACCGCCGCTGGGTGTACTTGCCCGGCCACGGGGGCGAGGAGTTCGAGGTCGTCTTCCGCGCCTACGCCCCGCTGGGCGAGCGCACCCAGCGACTGATGATCGTCGTCCCCGCCGATCAGGCGTTCGCCAGCTGAGCCATGCCCGCGACCCTGCTGAACATGTCCTCCGCGCCCGGCACCCCCGCCTCCTGGTAGGCGGCAGCCACCGCCGTGAACAGCCGCTCGGGGTGCGCCCAGTCTCCGGCGTACTCCGAGCAAACCAGCCGTGCCGCAGCCTCCAGCGGGATACCAGCTGCCGCGTGCGCGGCAGCGGCCTGGCCTATGCACTCCAGGCGATCACGGATCTCCCGCACCCCAGGCCGGTAGGTAATGCAGCCGTGTCCCGGCACGAACGTCTCCGCCCCTGTGGCCAACAGCATGTCGCAGGCCGCCACACACCCGCTGAAGCTGGATGACCAGGTCACCATGTGGGCCCCGTTGAACAGCGCGTCGCCAGTGAACACGATCCCGTCCTCGGGCACATGTACGGCAACATCTCCGGCGCTGTGGCCGGGGCCGAGGTCGATCAGCTCGACAAGCGTCGTCCCGACTTTGATCTCCAGGCGGCCGTCGAACGTGCGCGTCGGACCCGTCACCTCCACCCCTGAGAAGTCGAACGCGCCGAAGTGCTTGGCCGCGTAGGCGGCCACCGGCGAGGCGTCTCCCTGCGCGCACAGCCGGGCCAGCTCCTCCGGCCCCATCTCGTGGCACAGGTGCGCGGCCGACGAGGCAGAGGTGACGATCTCCGCATCAGGCAGGAGCTGATTGCCCCAGGTGTGGTCGCCGTTGCCATGGGAGTTGACGACGGTGGTGATCTCCGTGCCGGGAACCGTCTCCGCCACCGCGGAGAGCAGCGTGCGGGTCGCGTCCAAGGTGAACTGGGTGTCCACCAGCAGGGCTTGCCCGTCGGAGGCTATGAGGCCGCAGTTGCTGTAGCCCCAGGCTGTGCTGTCATGCACCCATGCCCAGGTAGTTGCTGAAAGAGGGCGCAGGGAAGTGCTGGTCACGCAGGGTCCTGTTTCTGGTGTTTCGCGCCGCCGGTCGTGGCGGGTGTGCAGTGAACAAAGGCATGGCTGTGCGCCCCCACCCGGGCGGGGGCGCACAGCCTTCAGGGGTCAGCGGGAGGGGGTCCGCCAGTCGATGGAGATGCGGGCGTGGGGGTCCTTGTGGCGGCCCCCACCTGACGGCATGACGTGCACCCGCTTCACTTCCAGGGCGATCAGGGCGCGCTGCGAGGCGCGTGGAGCCGACTTCCACCACTTCACGAAGTCGGTCACTCCAGCGATCGGGACCTCCGCGATCTGTTCCAGGAACCGCAGGCGGGTCCTCGCGTCCTTGAGGTCCTTCTTGGTCGCCTCCTGGGCGGCGAGGAACGCCGACTTCACCAGCAGGCCCCGGCCGTGCATCTCGCCCAGGTCCTTGAAACGCTCGTCGGCGTTGGCCACGTAGTCCCGAAGCCGAACGACCTCCGCCATGACGTCGGCCTGCAACTGCACGACACGCTCATGCGAGCCAGGGCGCAGCAGATCGGCCAGCACCTGCTCCGCAACGGGGTCTTCAAGCCGGTCGGCGTTGATACGCACCCCGCCGCACGAGTTACGTCCGGGAATCGGCGGCGGGCACCGGTAAGACGGGGCTGCCTCCCCGGTCACCCGCGCACCGGTCATCGAGTGCTGGCACCTGCCGCAGCCCGCGATGCCTTCAGTGAGCAGGTATTCGTATGCCTCGCGGGCCTCCGGCTGCTCCGCGCTCTGCTCGGCCCACAGCGCCATCAGCCGGTTGAACTCGTCCACGGTCAGGACTGTGTCACCGAAGTCTTCGATCGGGTTCAGGTCCGCGTCCAGGCCCGCCATGCGCGGGTTGCTGAGGATGCGTCCCAACGTCTCCGGCCGGAACTCGCCGCCACGCGCAGTGCGGTACCCACCGCTGTTCAGCCAGCGACACGCCTCCGGCTTGGTGGCCTTGCCGCTCAGCATCCTGGACGTGGCTTGGCGCAGCCCTCTGGCCTCCACGGGGTTCAGCACCCCCGGGCTCGCATAGCCAGTGAGGCGTGCCATGAAACTCCATCCGTCGAGGGCTCCGGCAACCTCCCACTTAGCCGCCGCTTAGCCCCGTAATAGGTCACAGTACTTGTCCATCATGTGTAAGACGGGCCGACTGTCAGACCCAACACGTAAGATCGCGCGGATCTCCGCAGGCCAGGGTGGACAAAGCACGTCAAGTTGAAGTTGGAGTGTGACACACGGCACAGCAACTCTCGCGCTGTGAACCGTGTCGAATAGGTCGTAGCACTCTGCTGTCGTGAACACGGAATCTCGGCGAGGAGGGTCCGCCGTGACCAACACCGGCCCGGCGGACAGCCTCCCTAAGGATCACCTCACCGGCGCACCCCCAGCGCCTCCCACAGCGACGCCGTCGCCACCTTCTGCGTCCGCCCCAAGGGGATCGTCCGCGCCGGGAACTCCCCGCCCTTGATCAACTCATACGCCTTATCCGCGCCGATCCCCAGAGCGCGAGCAGCCGTGGCCACACTCACCGCCGGCGGCAGACTCAGCAACTCCTCCATGGTCATCGCAGCACGCGAATCCACGACGGAAACAGATGAGGACAAAGGTGGTCACATCCCTCTTCCCCGCGCCACCTGGCGAGAAGGATACGGCGTCCAAGGAGGCATCTCCTTGCCTACAGAAGGATCAGGACACGCAAGGGACAACCCAGCCACCTAGGGGAGCCACGTGTTTGAAGGAAGCGTCTACCGCCGATGCAAGTGCCGGACCCCGAAACTGAATGACGCCGGCCAGCCCGTCACCGACAGCAAAGGCAACACCGTCGTGCGGGAACTCGGCGCCTCCTGCCCGGATCTGAAGAAGCGCGACCACGGCTCCTGGTACTACTACCTCAAACTCCCCGACGGCCCCCTCGGGGAGCGGCGTCGGCCCCGCAAGGGCGGCTTCTCCACGGCCAAGGAGGCCAAGAAGGCAGCCCAGAACCTCTGGGACGAAGACCAGTCCGGCATCGACATCGACTCCAAGGAAACAGTCGCCCAGTACCTGCGCCGCTGGCACACCAAGCGCGTAGACCTCAAACGCACCACCCACACCGACTACCGCGACTACCTAGAGCGCGTGTTCATCCCCGCCCTGGGCCACCTCACCATGCGCGAGCTGCGCGCCCGCCACATACAGGCGGTGTTCGAGGCCATCTGGGCCGAAAACGAAGTCAAGGAAGCCAACCGCGAGGCCGCCAAGAACGCCGAGCAGGCATGCCGTGCCGCCCATCAAGCGTGGAAGGCGGCTGCGAAGCCGCGCCCGCCGGAGCTGCGCCAGGCATGGCACCAGGCCAAGGCCGAGCTGAAAGAAGCACGCTCCAAGCCCCGCCAGGACACCGGCCCCGGACGCCAGAAGAAGTTCCTCGACGCGCTCTCTTCGGCCCTCAAGGACGCCGTGGGCGAGAAGCTGATCACGCAGAACTGGTGCGACAGCGTCACCATTCCGAAGTACCACAAGCCAGACCCGCTCGTATGGACCCCCGAACGTACCGCCCGCTGGCGCCAGACCGGCGAGCGCCCCGGACCCGTCATGGTGTGGACCCCCGACCAGACCGGCCAGTTCCTTGACGCGGCCGTCGATCACCCCATGTACATCATGTGGCACCTGATGATCTTCCGGGCACCACGCCGAGGAGAGGCCAGCGGCCTGCGATGGGCCGAGGTCGACATGACCAAGGGCAGCGCCAACATCACCGAGCAGCTGGTGACCGACTCCTCCTACACCATGTGGGAAGACGCCCCCAAGAGCCGCAGCGGGAAGCGCACCATCACCCTCGACTCCGCGACCTTCGCGCTTCTCGCTGCCTGGCGCGACGTACAGAAGGAACAGCGAAAGGAGTGGGAAGCAAAGCACCGAGAAGACCCCGAGAAGTACGGCCCCTACGTCGACTCCGGCTATGTCTTCACGCGCCCGGACGGCCGCCCCCACAACCCCAACAACGTCTCCCAGGCGTTCGCTCGGCTCATCAAGCGTCTCGACCTGCCACCGGTCCGCCTTCACGACCTGCGCCATTGCGCGGCCTCCCTGAGCCTGGCCGCCGGCCTGTCGATGAAGGCCATCCAGGCTCTCCTCGGGCACAGCTCCTACTCGCTCACCGCCGATACGTACACGTCGCTCATGCCCCAGTTCGAGCAGGCCGCGGCGGACGCCGCACTGGACCTCGTCCCGCGTCAGAAGCCGTCGGAGGGAGAGAGCGACGCCGAGAGCGGAGGCACCGACGAGGGGAGCGCCCCGACCGACGCAGACGCGGCCCCCGAGCCCGCCGAACCGGCCCCAGGCACGCAGGGCGAACACACCGGGACGGCCCCTCGTCTACGCCTCGTGGCCGCCGCTTCCCCGGACGTCAAGGAAGCCGCCTGATCAGCCCTCGTCCTCCCCCAGCGCACCGGCCGCGGATTGTCCCCCCTCTGTCCCCCCATCCAGCGAAAGGGCCCCTCGGAGATCACTCCGAGGGGCCTTGTTCGATGCTCCGTGCCTGGTCAGAGAGGGTTTGCGGCTCTGAAGTCGAAAGAATGACCGAGGCTTTAGGAGAGCGGTGCTCTATCCCCTGAGCTACGAAGGCGGGGGCTTGCCGAAAACCGTGCCGGAATCCCCAGGGGGGACTGCCGGGCGGAGTGAGGCAAACGCCCTGGTCATGCGACCCCGTGGCGGTGCCGCGGTAGGGATCCGGAAGGACACTTTCCCGAGCAGGCGCACTGGAGGTCGACTGACCGCTGACAGCCTAGCGGATAGGGATTGCGGAGGTCGCCCCCGTTGCCACTGTGCGCCGCAACGCCTGTCGTGCCGCGGCACGACACGGTCCCGGGGTTCGGGCCCGGCAGCCGAACGCCCGAGGGCGGCACCCCTCCCGGGATGCCGCCCTTCGACGCCTACGGTCGCGCGGGGCGCGTCCGCGTCAGAGCGAGCCGACCGGCATCCGCTCCTGCGGTGTGGCGTCCTGGTCCGACGTGCCCCAGCACTCCACATCGCCGCGCAGGCCCGGAACCTGGTCCTTGCGGAAGACCGGGTCGAGGCCCTGACGGCGCTGGGCCAGGTAGTCGTCGAGGAGGCGGAAGGCAACCGCACTGAGCGGGATGATCGCGATCAGGTTGACCAGGGCCATCGCGCCCATCGTGACGTCCGCGAGGCTCCAGACCAGCGGGACGGAGCCGATCGCGCCGAGGACGGCGCAGGCGATGACCATCGCACGGTACGAGCTCATCACGCTCTTGCTGCGGGTGATGAACTGGATGTTGGACTCGCCGTAGTAGTAGTTACCGATCATGGAGCTGAAGGCGACCATGAAGACCACCAGGGTCAGCAGGTGACCGGCCCAGTCGCCGAGCTCGCTGGTGAAGGCGGCCTGGGTGACGTCCGCGCCGCCGCGCTCACCGAGGGTCGGGTTGGCGGAGAGGATCACGAGGGCGGTCATGGTGCAGATGACCAGGGTGTCGAAGTAGACGCCGAGGGTCTGGACCAGGCCCTGCTTGACCGGGTGCGTGGTCTCCGCGGCCGCGGCGGCGTTCGGGGCGGAACCCATGCCCGCCTCGTTGGAGAACATGCCGCGCCGCACGCCCTGGAGGATCGCCGTACCCACGGCGCCGCCCGCGACCTCGCGGAAGCCGAAGGCGCCGCCGATGATGTCGCCGAGTATGCCCGGCACGTTGCCGAGGTTGAGGAGCACGATGACCAGGCCGGTCAGCAGGTAGATCCCGGCCATCACCGGGATGATGACCTTGGTGACGGCCGTCAGGCGCTTCACGCCGAAGAACACCGCGAGCGCGAGCAGCCCGGCGAGCACGACGCCGAGGACGGGATTGAACCAGGAGGCGTCCGAGCCGAAGGAGCCCTTCGTGGCCACCGTGATCGTGTTGGACTGCACCGCGGTCAGCACGAACCCGAACGTCAGCGTGATCAGGACGGCGAAGACCACGCCGAGCCAGCGCATTCCGAGCGCCTTCTGCATGTAGTAGGCCGGGCCGCCTCGGTACGTACCGGGCTCGGCGTCGCGCACCTTGTAAAGCTGGGCCAGGACCGACTCGACGAACGCCGAGGCACCGCCGACCAGGGCCATCATCCACATCCAGAAGACGGCTCCGGGGCCGCCCATGGTGATCGCGGTGGCCACACCGGCGATGTTGCCGGTGCCGATCCGCGCGGCGGCGGAGATGGTGAAGGCGCCGAAGGGGCTGACGCCGGACTGCGGCTTGTCCCTGAAGACCCGGAACATTTCCGGGATCAGGCGGATCTGCACGCCCTTGGAGCGCAGCGTGAACCAGACGCCGGCGACGGCGACCAGTGGAATCAGCAGGTATGTCCAGAAGACGTCGTTGAACTCGACGACCCAGGTTTCCAACGTGCCCATGCGGATGTTCCCGGTTCCTTGTGAGTCGGGGAATCGGCCCGGTCTCTGCCTGCGCGTACAGGTCGTGTACGGGGCGGAGGGGTGGGCCGGACGGCGCGGAGCCGAATACTCCGCAAACGACAGGACTCTAGGCCGGTGTGACCACCCCTGCCTATGGCCCCCGAAAGTGGCCTATCTCATATAAGCCCGATATGTGAGGGAAAACCCCTGATCGCGGCCGTCGTCGGAGCTGGTCGCCGACACCCGTTCCGCGGGTACGGGCATGGTGTGGAGGGTGGGTCAGGGCCTCCATGTCTTCCGCGCGCTTCCGCGCACTTCGGGGCGGCTGAGGTGAGGTCGCCCACGCGGCCGGATATGGTCGCGGTCGCGTCACTGACTTCCCCGACGCGCTCGCCGCGGACCCGGCAGGCTCCTCCGCGAGGGCAACCGCAGGCCGTGGACGGGCGCCGTCGAGTCCGTCGGGGACGGCAGCGGCCGCTGCGGCTCCACCTCGGCCTTGGCGCTCCGGCGCCGTACGCATAGCGTCACGGGTACCAGCCAGCAAGCGCCAGTGCGAGAGAGGCCGCCCGTGCCGCACACCCGCCCGTCCCCGGAACCAGGCTCCGAAGGCGCCGCAGCCCGCGCGGAACGCGCCGAGCGCGCTGCCCGAGCCGCGCGCGTCGCTGCCGCACTCACCGCGCCCGGCGCCCCCTTCGCCGTGGTGCGGGGTGAGCGGGGGGTGCTGGAGTACGCCGACGGGCCCCGCACGCTCCGGGAGTTCGTGGAGGCCACCTGGGCCTTCGGGGACGCGCCGTTCCTGATCGCGGGGGAGCGGACGTACACGTACGGGGAGTTCTTCGCCGCCGCCTCGGCCCTGGCCGTCCGGCTCCACGAGCGGTACGGGCTGCGACCCGGTGACCGGGCCGTCGTCGCGATGCGGAACCACCCCGAGTGGCAGATCGCCTTCTGGGCCGCCCAGCTGGCCGGTCTCGTCGCCGTACCGCTCAACGCCTGGTGGACCGAGGGCGAGTTCACCCACGCCCTCGACGACTGCGGCCCCGGGGTGCTCCTCGTGGACGGGGAGCGGCTCGGGCGGGTCGCGGGCTGGGCGCGGCGGACCGGGACGCGTGTCGTTCTCTTCCACGGCTCCCACGCGGAGGGGAGTACGGAGGGGAGTGGGGCCGAGGGGCTGCGCGTCGAGCGGTACGAGGACTTCCCCGCCCCCGATCCGCTGGCCGCGCCGCCCGACGTGGTGCCCCGGCCCGAGGACGACGCCACGGTCCTCTACACCTCGGGCACCACCGGCCGCCCCAAGGGCGCTGTGGCCACCCAGCTCGCCCAGGCCGGGGCCGCGCTCAACTCCCGCTACCAGGCGGCGGCCTCCGCCCTGGCGCGGGGAGTCATCCCCGGGCAGGGGGCCGCCCCGGTCTCCCTGATGACGTTCCCCTTCTTCCACGTCGCCGCGTTCACCGGGTTCTACGGGGTGATGGCCGCGGGCGGCACCCTCGTCCTGATGCACCGGTGGGACGCGGACGAGGCGCTGCGCCTGATCCGTACGCACCGCGTCACGCACTTCTCCGGTGTCCCCACCACCGGGCTCCGACTGCTGGAGGCCGCCGACCGGACGGGGGCGGGCGACGAGCTGGAGAGCCTCACCCTGTTCAGCACCGGAGGCGCCGCCGCCCCGCCCGCCCTGGTCGCCCGGCTCACCGCCCGGTACGGCGAGCGCGTCGAGCCCCGTACCGGTTACGGACTGACCGAGACCAGTGGCGGGGTCCTCGCGCACAACGGGGCCGGCTACCGCGCCGAGCCCGGTGGCGCGGGCCGCCCGACCCCGGTCACCGAGACGCGGGTCGCCGGCCCTTCGGGCGAGGAGCTGCCCGACGGGGAGCCGGGCGAGTTGTGGCTGCGCGGCCAGTCGCTGTTCCGCGGCTACTGGCGCGACGCGGCGGCGACCGAGGAGGCCTTCGCCGACGGCGGCTGGTTCCGTACGGGGGATCTCGCCGTACGGAACGAGGGGCGGGTCAGCGTCGTCGACCGGATCAAGGACGTGGTGATCCGCGGCGGCGAGAACGTGTACGGCGCCGAGGTCGAGGGCGTCCTGCACGACCATCCCGACGTGTGCGACGCGGCCGTCCTCGGTATCCCGCACCCGGTGCTGGGGGAGGAGGTGGCCGCCGTCGTCCGCCCGCGCACGGGGTCCCGGGTCACCGGCGAGGCCCTGCGGGCGCACGTCGGGCGCTCGCTCGCCGCGTTCAAGGTGCCTACGCGGGTGCTGCTCACCGACGAGCCGCTCCCGCGCAACGCCACCGGCAAGCTCCTCAAGCACGAGCTCCGGGGCCGATTCGCGGCGCCTGGCTCCGGGGGACCGTTCGCGGGGTCCGGCTCAGGGGAACGGTTCGCGGGGCCAGGTACCGGCTCCGGCCCCGATCCTGCCCCTGCCCCTGCCCCTGCCCCTGCCCCTGCCCCTGCCCCCGACTCCGCCTCCGCCTCCGATCAGTCCCCCGCGCCGCTCACGGACGTGTGACCCGCACCCGGTAGTTGCCGCGGTCGTCCTCGTCGAGCACGGATATCCGCACACCGTTGGCCCGGTCGGTGAACGTCTGGCCGGGGCGGAACGGTGCGTCCGACAGTTCGGCGTGGACGTTCGGCCGCCGGGTGCAGCCGCCGCTGTCCTCGGTGGCGTCGGCGACGGAGACCGGCCCCTGGCCCGTGTCCACATCGGAGCTCACCTTGTAGATCAGCACCCCGGGACGGCAGACCGCGTCGTCGTTGCCGCCTGCCGTGCGTACCTCCACGGCATAGCCGGACTGGGTGCTCAGCGGGACGAAGGCGAGCTTGGTGCCGCCCTCGGTGGCCAGCGGGCCGAGCGTGTGCTCGCTGACGCCGGGCTGCGAGGCGCAGCTGATCTGCTCGTTGTCGAGCCAGCCCAGCTTCCACTTGTGCCAGGCCAGGAAGTCGTTGTTGGCGCCCCAGTCCTCGGACATGATGTCCCAGTGTCCGACCGAGCCCCCGCCCTCCATCGTGTAGAGGTCGGGCAGCCCGAAGACATGGCCGTTCTCGTGCGGCAGGACGCGGTAGCCGGTCTCGGCGTACGAACCCGATCCGTCGTCCTGGCGGCTGTAGACGAAGGACGTGTTGGAGAGCGGGACGCCGTCGGCGGTCGGGGCGTCGTCGTTGCCGGAGAAGGTCACCGAGAGCACGGTGTCCAGAGCGGAGGGCCCGGCGTTCGGGGTGACCAGGATGTTGACCAGGTCGTACGCGGAGAAGTCGACCTCCGGGTCGGCGGCCGCGACGATGTCCTTGACCAGCTGGCGGTAGCCCGGCTCGAACGGTGAGCCGCGCTCTATCCCGTACTCCGTGAACGGCAGCGGCATCCGCAGCCAGTCCTTGAGGGGGGCCTCGGGGCGGTAGACGAGGCGGCCGTAGGAGCTGGTCGCGAACCAGTCGGAGGTCTGTGGGAAGAACTCCGCGAACCGGTCCATCGCCGGTTCGGCGCCCTCCGCGTCCGGGAAGTCGATCATCAGGTTGAGCGCCCTGACGTCGCCGGTCGACCGGGCGTAACCGGGCGGGGTCGGCATGCCCTCGGACATCTGCACACCCATGACCGTGGAGATCCGGCAGGGCGCGAGCGCGGAGTCCGGGGACGTGGCCGCCGGACCCGCCGAGGCGCGACCGCCCGTCGGGAGGGTGGTGCTCGCCGATGCCATGGCCGCTATGACCAGGGCGGTCGCCCCGGCCAGGGCGACCGGGCGGTGGTGTCTGCGTATGCGGTGGCGAGGCTGCTGCATAGAGGCGCCTTCGGGGTCCGCGGCAGTCGGCCGACCTGACTGCGCTCTGGCGATCAGCCTGTGCCGGGCGGTCCGGGGGCGCTCGCTGGGTGCGCCGATCGGAGGTTTTTCCTCGTCAGGCGATGTGATTCAGGTCACATGCGATGAGGGAAATAAGTGGGGAGTCGCTCCCCGTTTGCATACGTGTCCCCACTAACCGGGGAATCGGTCCCCGGTTACGTGAGGGGGCCGACCGGCTGCGCAGAGGCAGCGGAGTCGCTGGTAACGGGAAGCAGAGGGAGGGCTGTCGTCGTGAACTGCGTGGCCGAGAACGTCGCTGGGACCGTCACTGAGGGCGCCGCCGAGAACACCGCACCGGCGGCACAGTGCCGTTCGTCCCGCCCGCGGGCCGACGCGCTGCGCAACCGTGAGCGGATCGTGAGCGCCGCGCGCGAGCTCTTCGTCGAGTTCGGGCCCGAGGTGCCGCTCGACGACGTCGCCCGGCGGGCCGGCGTCGGCAACGCCACGCTCTACCGCAACTTCCCCGACCGGTCCGCCCTCATCCACGAGGTCGTCCTCGCGGTCACCTCCCGTACCACCAGCCGGGCCGAAGAGGCCGTCGCCGCCGAGGCCGACCCGTTCGCCGCGCTCAGCCGTTTCGTGCACGCGGCCGCCGACGAACGGATCGGCGCCCTGTGCCCGATGCTCTCCGGCGTCTTCGACCAGGACCACCCCGACCTGCTCGCCGAGCGCCGACGCCTCGAAGAGGCCGTCGGGGGGCTCGTGAGGCGCGCCATGTCCGCGGGGCGGCTGCGTGCCGACATCGGCGTCGGTGACGTATTCGTCGTCCTCTCCCAGCTCACCCGGCCGCTCCCCGGCATCGCCTGCCAGGGCATCGACCGGTTCACCCACCGCCATCTGCAGCTTTTCCTGGACGGACTGGAAGCCCCGGCCCGCTCCGAACTGCCCGGATCGGCGGCCACTTTGGAGGATCTGCGGCGCCGCCCCTGACGCCCGCCCCGAACTGAACCTTCCGGTCCCGCTTCTCCTCGCCTGAACACGGCCTCGTACGTCCACGTCTACGTCCGCGTCACCATCCACGTCCACGTCCACGTCACGTACCGGCAGCCCACGTAACCGTCGCGCGTACGGCACAGCCCGTACCGACGACGCTCGCCTCATGACGCCCTCGGCGCCTTCATACGTCCTTAGGTGGCTACACCCATGTCGAAAACGGCCGACACCGCACTGCCCGATCCCAGCCGACTTCCCGATACCGGCCGACTTCCCGATCCCGGCCGCTGGAAGGCGCTGGCCTTCATCGCGCTCGCCCAGCTGATGGTCGTCCTCGACGCCACCATCGTGAACATCGCACTGCCCTCCGCCCAGGCCGACCTGGGCATCTCCGACGGCAACAAGCAGTGGGTCATCACGGCCTACGCACTCGCCTTCGGCGGGCTCCTCCTCTTCGGCGGCCGGATCGCCGACCTCTGGGGCCGTAGGCGCACCTTCGTCGTCGGACTGATCGGCTTCGCGCTGGCCTCCGCGCTCGGCGGGGCGGCCCAGAACGAGGCGATGATGTTCGGCTCCCGGGCCCTCCAGGGTGTCTTCGGCGCCCTGCTCGCCCCGGCCGCCCTCTCCCTGCTCGCCGTGATGTTCACCGACGCCAAGGAGCGCGCCAAGGCCTTCGGTATCTACGGGGCCATCGCCGGTGGCGGTGGCGCGGTCGGGCTGATCCTCGGCGGCTTCCTCACCGAGTACCTGAACTGGCGCTGGACGTTCTTCGTCAACATCCCGTTCGCCGTCGTCGCCGCCGCGGGCGCGTACTTCGTCATCCGCGAGCCGTCCGGCACCCGCAACCGCGCGTCGCTCGACATCCCCGGCGTCGTCCTCTCCACTCTCGGCCTGGTCGCCCTGGTCTACGGCTTCACCCGCGCCGAGTCGGCCGGCTGGTCGGACGGGCTGACCGTCACCATGTTCATCGCCTCCGCCGTCCTCCTGATCGCCTTCGTCGTGACGGAGGCGTTGGTGAAGTCCCCGCTGCTGCCGCTGCGCGTGCTCACCGAGCGCAACCGGGGCGGGGTCTACCTCTCGCTGGGTCTCGCGATCATCGCGATGTTCGGGCTGTTCCTCTTCCTGACCTACTACCTCCAGGTCGTGAAGGGCTACTCCCCGGTCACGACCGGGTTCGCGTTCCTCCCGATGATCGCGGGCATGATCATCGGCTCCACCCAGATCGGTACCCGGCTGATGACCCGGGTTCCGCCGCGCCTGCTGATGGGCCCCGGCTTCCTGGTCGCCGCGACAGGCATGCTGCTGCTGACCCAGCTGGACCTGAACACCAGCTACGCGGCGGTCATCCTGCCCGGCCAGCTGCTGCTCGGCCTCGGTATGGGTACGGCGTTCATGCCCGCCATGTCCCTGGCCACGCACGGCATCGAGCCGCGTGACGCGGGGGTGGCCTCCGCGATGGTCAACACCTCGCAGCAGGTCGGCGGCGCCATCGGCACCGCTCTGCTGAACACCATCGCCGCCAGCGCCACCACCGCGTACGTCGCCGACCACGCGGCCCGCGCCACGGACCCGGAGCTCCTGGAGCTCCAGGCCATGGTCAGCGGCTTCTCCGCCGCGATCTGGTGGGCGGTCGGCATCCTGGTCGCCGCCTCCGCGATCGCGGCCGTCCTGATCAACACCGGCCGCCCGGGGGCGGGTCCGGGCGGTGCGTCCGGCGGCAACGCCGAGGGTGCCGACGGTGCCGAGGACGAGTTCCGGATCCCGGTCGTCGCCCACTGACGCCGTACGGCACCTGGAGCGTCGCCCCTCTGCCCTGGTTCCGCCGCTCAGCGGAGCCAGGGCAGATCCGCGTCCGGGCCCTCCGGTTCCAGGCCGGTGGCGAGCACCCGCATGATCTCCCCGAGGCTGCGCACCTGCTCGGGCGTGAGCCGGTCGAACATCGCCTGACGTACGGCGTCGACATGGCCCGGCGCCGAGCGTCGGAGCATCGCGTACCCGTCGTCCGTGAGGACCGCGTTCTGACCCCGCTTGTCGGAGGGGCAGTCCTCGCGGCGCACCCAGCCGTTCTTCTCCAGCCGGGCGATGGCGTGCGAGAGCCGGGAGCGGGTGATCTTGGCGTTCCGGGCGAGTTCCGTCATCCGCATCCGGCGCCTGGGCGCCTGGGAGAGCTGGACGAGCAGTCCGTAGTAGATGTGCGGCATGCCGGCGTCGCGCTGGAGCTGGCGATCGAGGTGATCCTCCAGCAGCGTGGTGGCATGCAGATAGGCGCGCCAGACGCGCTGCTCCTCGTCGGTGAGCCAGCGCGTCGCGCTGGTGGATGCCGTGGTCATGGACTCCACTGTACGACCTTTTCTTGAAAGTTTAACTAGATAGGGCTAAGGTCTCCGGAGGTGGGAACTTGAAGTTTCAAGATCCCTGCGGGATGCCTGAGGGATTCCTGTCGGAGAAGGAATCCCGCGGGACTCCGGTGGAGTTCCGCAGGGCCCCTGGACAACGATCCCCCGGATGACCTAGGGAAACCACGCTCGTACGAACTCGTCCCGAGTTCTGTGGATGGGAGTGAGTGCCATGACAGCCACCGCGGAGCGCATGCCCGCCCTCTATCTCTCGCACGGCGCCCCGCCGCTGGCCGACGACCCCGTCTGGCCCGGCCAGCTCGCCGCCTGGTCCGCCGCCCTGCCCCGCCCGCGCGCGATCCTCATCGTCTCCGCGCACTGGGAGGAGGCGCCGCTCGCACTCGGGGCCACCGAGACCGTGCCGCTCGTGTACGACTTCTGGGGCTTCCCCGAGCACTACTACCGGGTGCGGTACGGAGCCCCCGGCGCCCCGCAGCTCGCCGACAGCGTCCGGGGGCTCCTGCGCGGCGCCGGTACGCCGGTCCAGGACATTCCGGACCGGGGACTCGACCACGGGGCCTACGTACCGCTGGTGGAGATGTTCCCGGACGCCGACATCCCCGTACTCCAGATCTCCCTGCCGACGCTCGACCCGCAGAAGCTGATGGACGTCGGGCGCAAGCTCGCCCCGCTGCGCGACGAGGGCGTGCTCATCGTGGGCAGCGGCTTCTTCACCCACAACCTGGCCGCCCTGCGGCACACCGGCGGCGGCGTCCCCGGCTGGTCGGCGGAGTTCGACGACTGGGGCGACCGCGCACTGCGGGCGCAGGACATCGACGCGCTGCTCGACTTCGAGCACACGTCACCCGCCGGGAAGCTGGCTCACCCCCGCACCGAGCACTTCGCCCCGCTGTTCGTGACGCTCGGCGCGGCCGAGGACGAGCTGGACAGGGGGCGGAGCGTCATCGACGGCTTCTGGATGGGACTGGCGAAGCGCTCGGTGCAGTTCGGCTGATCCGGCGCAGTCCGGCTGCCCCGGTGCGGTGCGGTGCGGTGCGGTGCGGGGCGGTGCTGTGCGGTTCGGCTGAGGGGCCGGGGGAGCTTGAGGGTCTCAGAAGACCGGTGTGTTCAGCTCGATCGAGCGCAGGGCGGCGGCGAACGCGGTCCTGTCGCCGACGTCCAGCGCCGTGTCGACGAACTTGATGGTGTGGTCGTCCCCGTGCGCCGCCGCCCGGGCGAACAGCTCCTCCGCGTCCGTAGCGCCCTCGGCCCCGGGAGTCCGAGCGGGGGCATCGAGGGAACTTTCGCGGAGAGGGGGCGCGTAGGCGGCGGTAACCGCCGCGCTCGCCGCCCAGGCCGCCCCCAGGCTCGGCCCCCACAGGGCCCGGGGAAGCGCGGGCAGGGTCCGGAGCACCGCGTTGGGCGCGGTCGCCGCGTGGACCAGCATCACCGGCTCACCGTGCCCGTGGGTGGCGTACCGGTGGGTGGCGGCCCGGACCAGCTCACGGAGTGCGGAGCGGGCCTCCTCCGGCTCGGCCGGCTCCTGCCCCGGCCAGTGGGGGAGGCCGGTCAGCTGCGCGAACCGGGCCAGGATGCCGCCGCTCGGATCGGGCACCAGCGGAACCCGGTCCAGGGCAGCCGCCGCGCTCGGGGCCGGGCCGAGGAGTTCCAGGGCCGGCAGCGGCTGGTGGCGGGCGGCCCAGTAGCCGAGCCCGTGGGCCAGCTCCCGCACGCGCGGCGCGGTCTCCTCGCCCGCCAGCAGGGTCCGTACGGAGTGGCCCACCCGGATCACCGGATGCGTGGCACCCGCCGCGATACCGGGCAGCAGCCGGGGCCACCACTCAGCCAGGACATCACGCCAGGGGCGGTCGGCCGTCTCCCGTTCGAAGTACCCGGTCCAGTCGGCGACGCGACGGGGATCGCCCAGCGCCTCGCGCCAGTTCCGCACGGTCACCGGGGCTGCGCTGCCCGGCATCTCCTCCAGCTTGGGGCCGTAGCGGTCCAGCCATCGCTGCACCACCGGTGCCTGACCGCGCCGCACCAGGGCCTCCACGGCCATCGGCGCGTGATTGCTCAGCCAGCCGTCGCGCTCCGGCCCCGAGGCGTGGAGGCGCTCCAGAGCTTCGTCGAGGGTGCCCGTGGTGTCGTCGTCCATGCCGATCACGCTCCCGTGGTGTCGTCCGTGCGGGCCGCTGCGTGCGAGTCACTCCGTGCGGGGCACTTCCTGCCCGTCACTCCGTGCCCGTCACGCCGTGCCCGTCACGCCGTGCCTGTTACGCCGTGCCTGTTACTTCGTGGCGGTCACGCTAGGGCGGCGCAGGACCCGACGGAACGGGCCGGGGCCCTAGGACTTCGGGCCGAGCTCATGCTCGTACCAGGGCGCGTCCCCGTGCCGGCCGAACTTCCGGCCCACCGTGTCGGGGCCGCAGTGGACGCTCGGCTCGATGGAGGCGCCGTAGGGGGCTGCTGGTGGCGTACCCCGGGACGCGGTGGCCGTGGGCATCCCGGGCAACCAGAAGGCGGTGCGGTCCGTCTTCCGGGTGGGAGCGCAGCCACGGGAGCCGCCGCTCCGGAGTGAGGGGGCCGAGGAGTGAAGGGGGCCGTGTCGAATGTGAGCGCGGTCTCATGGACGTCGCGGTTGCAGATCTCGGTCCAGGGCACCGGATCTGCTTCGGTACCGGTTCTGACCTGCACGTCCATGCGCATCTCCGGCGTGCCGCCTCCTGGTGGGGTCGAACAGGGTACTGCATGATCGCGAAAATGAATGCGTGGCATGGGAATTCTGTCCGGATTCCAGTCGTTGTTTCCATCGGATGCAGGGCACCCGAGAGGGTGTCGCGACCTACTCAGCAAGGGAGCACGCATGGCAACCCGTGCCGTCGCCCGTCGTACGTCCGCCACTTCCGGTGGGACCGACCGGGCAAGCAGTGTTCGCGCCGTGGGCGGGGAAATCGCCGATCGCGACCTGGTCGGCATGTACCTGGACGAGATCGCCCGCACACCGCTGCTCGACGCCGCCAAGGAGGTCGACCTCTCCCAGACCATAGAGGCGGGCGTGTACGCCCAGAAGATCCTCGACGGCGAGGTGGAGAGCGACGCGGGCGGGGCGAAGCGCGAAGAGCTGGAGGCGCTGGTCGCCGAGGGCGAGCGCGCCAAGGACATATTCATCCGCTCCAACCTCCGACTCGTCGTCGCCGTGGCCCGCCGCTACCCGCGCGCGGGGCTCCCCCTGCTCGACCTGATCCAGGAGGGCAACGCCGGCCTGGTCCGCGCGGTCGAGAAGTTCGACTACGCCAAGGGCTTCAAGTTCTCCACGTATGCCACCTGGTGGATCCGGCAGGCCATCACCCGGTCCATCGCCGACCAGTCCCGCACGATCCGGCTCCCCGTCCACCTGGTGGAGGAGCTCGGCCGGATCCGCCGGGTCCAGCGCGAGTTCAACCGCGAGCACGGGCGCGACCCGGAGCACGCGGAGATAGCCGCCGAGCTCGACTCCAACGCCGAGCGCGTCGGCAACGTCCTGGACTGGGCCCGCGACCCGGTCAGCCTCAACATGTCCGTGGACGACGACGGCGACACCCAGTTCGGCGACCTGCTGGAGGACACCTCCGCCGTCTCGCCCGAGCAGTCCGTGATGACCCTGCTCCGCAGCGAGGAGCTGGAGGACCTGATCGGCAAGCTCGACAACAGGACGGCCTCGATCATCAAGATGAGGTACGGCATCGAGGACGGCCGTGAGCGGACCCTGACCGAAGTGGGCAAGCAGCATGGCCTCACACGGGAGCGGATCCGCCAGATCGAGAAGCACGCACTCCTCGAATTGAAGCGAATGGCTCACGACACGGGCTTTGACGCTGCGGCGTGAGCCAATAACCCGTAATCTCCCCATCAAGCCGGTTCGCACCGGCCGACCGACCGGGTCTTTCCGGTCACCCGACCGGTTTTCCCCGGTCCCTGAGCTGAGCCCCGGCGCCCACCCCCCCCCCGGCGCCGGGGCTCATCCCTGTTCCGGGGCGTCTCCCCGTTCTGGGGCGTCGCTCCGCATCGGGTGTGCGGGCGGGTGCCTGGCGGCGCGGGTCAGCCGGGTGCCCAGGTTCTCCAGATACGCCACCAGCTGCGGCGGCCCCGCCACGGAGAACTCGCAGTCCACCAGCGCCAGCCGCAGCGCCACCCACTCCAGCGAATCGGTGCACGAGGCCCGCAGCCGGCATCCGCCCTCCCCGTCCGGCTCCGGCGTACCGAGCGTCGCGGGCAGCCGCGCCGCCACGAACTCCGCCGGAGCGCCGAACCGCACGTCCAGGCGCAGCTCCGGCTGCATCCGCCGCATCGACCGGGCCAGGAACCTCGCCGCGTCCCCCTCGCCGTTCGGCTCCTTGCCATGGCCGCCGTCCGCCCGGCCACCGCCGCCACTGCCGCCACCGTCCGGGCCGCCCTCCACCGGCAGCGGCCGCGGGGCGAACCTGGCACCCGTCGCGAACGGCTCGCCGACCCGGTCCACCCGGAACGTCCGCCAGTCCTCCCTGCCCAGGTCGTACGCCACCAGATACCAGCGCTGCCCGGTGCTCACCAGCCGGTACGGCTCGACCTGCCGCTTCGTCCGGGTGCCGTCCCCGCTGCGGTACGCGAACCTCAGCCGCTCCCGCCCGGTCGCCGCCGAGGCCAGCGTCGTCAGGGTCCGCGGGTCGATGGTGGAACCGTCGCCCCTGGTCAGCGGCACCGTGGCGGTCTGGAGCGCGGAGACCCGGTGCCGCAGCCGCGAGGGCAGCACCTGCTCCAGCTTCGCCAGTGCCCGTACGGAGGCCTCGTCGACGCCCTCGATGGCGTGCCCCGCCCCGGCCCGCAGTCCCACCGCGATGGCCACCGCCTCCTCGTCGTCCAGCAGCAGAGGCGGCATGGCGGCGCCCGCGACCAGGCGATAGCCGCCCACCGAACCGCGCGAGGCCTCGACCGGGTAGCCCAGGTCCCGCAGCCGGTCGATATCGCGGCGGATCGTGCGCGGACTGACGTCGAGGCGGTCGGCCAGCTCCCCGCCCGGCCACTCGCGCGGGGTCTGGAGGAGCGACAGCAACTTCAGCAGGCGTGCCGGGGTATCGGACATGACCCCAGGGTGCCGGATCATCAGGTCATGACCTGACCTAATGGGCACTTATGTTCTCCCCATGCCTTCTTCCGCACCCCCGCCGTCCGCGGCGTCGCCCCTCGCGGCATCCACCGCCCCCGCACCGCCCGCACCCCCCGCACCGGTGCGAACAGCGGTCGCACCCGCGCCCGCCCCCGTCGACCGGCGGCGCTGGTTCGCGCTCGCCATCGTGATGACCGCGGCCTTCATGGACCTGGTCGACGTCACGATCGTCAACATCGCGATCCCCAGCATCACGCGCGACACCGGGGCCTCCGTCTCCGCGATCCAGTGGATCACCGCCGGATACGCCCTCGCGTTCGCGGCCGGGCTGATCACGGGCGGCCGGCTCGGCGACATCTACGGGCGCAAGCGGCTCTTCCTCATCGGCATCGGCGGATTCACCGTGGCCTCGGCCCTGTGCGGTTTCGCGGGCAGTCCGGAGATACTCGTCGCCGCCCGCATCCTTCAGGGCGGCACGGCCGCGCTGATGGTGCCGCAGGTGCTGTCGATCGTGCACGCCACCTTCCCGGCGCACGAACGCGGCAAGGTGTTCGGCCTCTTCGGCGCGGTCGTCGGGCTCGGGGCGGTCTCCGGGCCGCTGCTGGGCGCACTGCTCACCGAGTGGGACCTCTTCGGGCTCGGCTGGCGGCCGATCTTCCTGATCAACCTGCCCGTCGGCATCGCCGGACTGGTCCTCGGCGCGAAGTTCATCACCGAGTCCAAGGCCCCCAAGGCGGTCCGCCTGGACCTGGTGGGCGTCGTCCTGGTCACGCTGGCCATGCTGATGCTCATCTACCCGCTCACCCGGGGCCACGAGCTGGACTGGCCGGTGTGGGGCCATGTGTCGATGGTGGGCAGCCTGTTCGTCTTCGGGGCCCTCGTCGTGCACCAGCGGCAGAAGGCGCTGACCGACGGCTCGCCGCTGGTCGAGCTGTCCCTGTTCCGGGTCAAGAGCTTCGCCGCGGGGATCGCCGTGCAGCTCACCTTCGGCATCGGCCTCGGCATCTTCTTCCTGGTCTGGACCCTCTACATGCAGATGGGCCTCGGCTGGAGCGTGCTGCGCGCGGGCACGACGGGCATCCCGTTCTCCATCGCCGTCTCGGTGGCCGCCGGGATCTCCGTACAGAAGCTCGTACCCCGCTTCGGCCGCAAGGTCCTCCAGGCCGGCGCGCTCCTCATGATCGCCGGGCTGCTGATCTACCTCTGGGAGGCCGAGCACTACGGCATGGCCATCACCCCCTGGCAGATGGCGGTGCCGCTGGTCGTCATGGGCATCGGGATGGGCCTGATCGTGGCGCCGCTGACCGACGCGATCCTCTCCGAAGTGCCCAAGGAACACGCCGGTTCGGCATCCGGGCTGATCAACACCGTGCAGCAGATGGGGACGGCACTCGGCCTCGGCCTCGTGTCCGTCGTGTTCTTCGGCGCGATCGGAGACCGCCTGGCCCCAGAGGCGATCGGCCCGGCCTTCGTCGACGCCTTCCAGCAGTCGCTGCGGTGGGTCGCCGGAGTACTCGCGGTGATCTTCCTGGTGATGTTCGCGCTGCCCGCCCGACCGCGCGCCCATGCGGAGGCGGACGCGAACTGACGGCGGGGCGGACGCTGACTGCCCGGTGAAGGCCGAGGCGAACCGCCCCGCGCGGACGGCTGCCCCGGTCCCGGCGACGACTCGCCGGGGCCGGGGCCGGGACGGTAGCCGGGTCCGTAGCTGGGGCAGGGCCGTAGCCAGGGCTGGATCTGCTGACCGGGTCCGACGAGTCGTCGTTGAGATCAGCAGATCTGCGTGCGGCTCTCCATCGCCGAACGGGCGGCGTCCTCGTCCTCGTACACCTCGCACATATGGCGGCCGTCGGGCGTCGCCGTGTGCTCGACCTCCCACAGGCTCGTCTCACTGCCGTCGAGCAGCAGGAACGCGTGCTCGTACAGCGTGAATCCGGCCTCCTGGCCGTCGACCCGGCACTGCCGCCCGAAGATCTGGGTGATGTGGTGGGCGAACGCGGCCCGGAGCAGCGAGGCCTTCCGCTCGCCCGGCCGGTCGGCGTTCTCCGCGCGGCGCAGCACCCGGCGGGCGTGGTCCGCGGAATTGTCGGGGGCATACGTCCGGGGGAGCGGGGCCGGCGGGGCGGACATCAAAACCGACAGCATCTCCATCTCCCCCTGACCGCCCTCCTCGCCGAAGACCGGGGTGTCGGAGCAGCTCCCGGCGAGGCGGGACGCGGCGATGCGGGCGTCGCCCTCCACGTCGTACAACTCGTGCCGACGCGGGGCCCGGACGTCCCGGCCGCCGCTGTGCACCAGCTCCCAGAGGGTCAGGGCGGAGCCGTCGGCGAGGAGATACGTGTGGCGGTAGGTCTCGCGGTGCAGTACGGAGCTGTGGTGCGACGAATGCAGCGAACTGCTGTGCGCCAGCGCCGAACCGAGGCGGTCGACCGTGCTGTCGGGAAGGTCGAAAGAGTTGAGGGCGCGTCGCAGGAGTCGGTCGAGGTGTTGCTCGGTTGTCTCGTACGGATCGCTCAAGGTGCTGTCTCCAGGCCGTCGCCGCGTGTTACTTGATGCGTGCTCAACGTAGTCCCTGAGTCTGACATCGTGACCGGGGTTCGTGAAAACGTAGGGCGCACGCAGAAAGTTCCCCCGGTGTTCCCGGCGTATTTCGGGCGGTTGGGATGAACTCCCTTGTACAGGCGCCAAGTCGGCCGCCCCGCGCGCCCCTCACCCGCGCCGCACGCCCCCCTCGCATCCGGCAGGGGCGTGCTGGTCGCCGTACAGCTCCGTGTACGAGAGGAACGTCCCGCCCGGCCCCGTGACCGTACGGGCCGCTCGCACCGCCTTCACGATGGCGCGGGCCAGCACATCCGCGCCCGCCGCCAGGATCTCGTTGACCGCGACCGGGTCCTGCGAGGGCACCGGCACCCGCCCCGTGGCGAGCGTGAACACCGTGTCCCCGTCGGTCAGCATATGGACCGGGCGCACCGCTCGGGCCAGCCCGTCGTGGGCGGTGCCCGCCAGCTTCTGGGCCTGAGCCCTGACCAGATCCGCGTCCGTGGCGACCACCGCGATCGTCGTGTTGAACGGCGGCGCCCCGCCCCCGGCCGCCTCCGTCGCCTCCCGCTCCCGCGCCAGCCGCCGCAGCGCCTCCGCGTGGACCTCGGCCGGG
Organism: Streptomyces sp. WZ.A104; assembly: GCF_002382885.1. GTDB lineage: Bacteria > Actinomycetota > Actinomycetes > Streptomycetales > Streptomycetaceae > Streptomyces. The sequence goes on along the minus strand of NZ_NWVL01000021.1, from coordinate 2,309 downwards.
GGGTACGCGGGCGGCTCCGCCGGCCGGGGATGCGCGGGCGACTCCGACCCGGCCCCGTACTCCCCGAACAGCACCCCGGTCCGGGGGTCGACCACCGAACCCGCCGCGTTCACCGCGACCAGGGCCGCCACCGTCACGCCCGACGCCAGACGTACGCTCGCCGTGCCGATCCCGCCCTTGAGCTGCCCGGCCACCGCCCCCGTACCCGCCCCCACACCGCCCTCGGCGACCGGCTCCCCGGGGCCCGTCGCGGCCGCCGCCTCCACCGCCGCGCGCCCGGTCGACGCGTCGGGCCGGGTCCGCCAGTCACCGCCCCGGCCGAGGTCGAAGAGGGCGGCGGCCGGAACGACCGGCACCACCTGGGCGGGGTCCGCGCCGACCTGGACACCCCGGCCCCGCTCCTCCAGCCAGGCCATCACGCCGGACGCGGCGTCGAGCCCGTACGCACTGCCGCCCGTGAGGACGACCGCGTCGACCCGCTGCACCAGATTGCGCGGGTCCAGTGCGTCCGTCTCCCGCGTCCCCGGCCCGCCGCCCCGCACGTCCACGGCGGCCACCGCGCCCCCTTCGGGCGCCAGGACGACGGTCGTACCGCTCAACGCGCCCGCACCGGCGACCTCGGCATGCCCGACGCGGATACCGGCCACGTCCGTCAACGCGTCGAGCAGCGGCGGGTTGCCGGGGGCCCGGTTTTCGGAAGCCCGGTTCTCAGGGGTCTGGTCCTCGCGGGGCATCGGGCGGCTCCTCACGTCGGCGCGGGGGGTGTGCGTCGAACGTACCGGCGGGCGGGGCGTGATGCGTACGGTCCCGCGCGTCCCAGATTTCGTGAAGGCGTTCACAACCGCGCAAGGGTCCAAGGTTCCGCACGAAACCACAGCTCAGCGGTGCTGCGAGGCGCACGGTCCGGTTCAGGCGGGACCTTGGGCTCTCGGGCGGGGGCCTGCTCGATCCGAAGGACCGCTGACGGCCGCCTCCCGGCCCCCCCGGCGGCTCACGTCTCCCCGTGAGCCGCCGTACCCTGGAAGCATGAGCGCCGCCCCCGCCCCCCGCCCGCGCGATGCGAAGCAGCAGCAGCCATCGGGGCAGCTGCCTGAGGAACCGAAGCCCAAGCCGGTTCTGGTCTTCGACGATCCGCTGGACCGGCAGTCCGCGGACGATACGGACCAGGGGTGGGGTGAGCGGCCTCTCGCCGGTGGCAGCGCCGCCGACCTCGCCCGCTTTCTGGACGAGAAGCCACCCCACCACATCTGAGCCGGTGCGCGGCGGGCTACCGGTCCCCGCCCGGGAGGCCGCCGGGCCCCGCCCCACCGGAGCCGTCCGGCGCACCGCCGGTGCGCTGTGCGAGCAGGGCGTCGCGGATCTCCTTCAGCACCTCCAGCTCGCTGACCTCCAGCGTCTCCTGCACCCCGTCCTTGGCGGCCTGCATCGCCGCCCGCCTGGCCAGATACTTGGCCATCGGCAGCACCACCAGGAAGTACACGACGGCGGCGGTGATCAGGAAGCTGAGGGTGGCGCTGAGCACCGAGCCCCACAGCATTCTGATCCCCTCCATCTCCCCGGTCTGCGGGTTCGTGGTGCAGGGGCCCTGGAGGCAGGAGCTGTAGCTGTCCAGGTCCTGCGTGCCGAACGCACCGACGAGCGGATTGATGATGCCCTTGACGAACGCGTTCACGATGTTGGTGAACGCCGCACCGATGACGACAGCCACCGCGAGGTCGACCACATTGCCGCGTGTCAGGAAGGCCTTGAAGCCCTCCAGCAGACTGACCTTCTTCTCGCTCACAGGTGAGCCTTCTTTCGCATGTGCGGTGACGGGAGCAAACTGCTCCGTCACCTAAGGCGGCAGAAGGAGGCACTGTCCAATCCGCTAATTCGCACGGGTGACTTGATGGCGTGTCAGTTCGCATCGGAAACCGCCACGGCCAGTCGGCCCGACGCGCCCGCGCCCAGCAGCGCCGTGGCCGTCGACCGCTCCACGGACAGCACCACCAAGGCCCCTGGGGCCCCCGCCGCCGGCCCGCGCGCACTGTCGTCCGGCACCTTCGCCACGCGCGCACCTCGTGCCACAACGTGTGCGTCGTCGCCCGTGTCACCGACCGCGATCACATCGACCCGGTCTCCCGGCCGCAGCAGGTGCACCGTCTCCGCGTCCGCGATCCGCACCGGCGCGGAGACCAGCCGCACCGACGGCCGCCCGGCGCCCGCCGGGGCATCCGACGCCGCTGCCTTCCCGTCGGCCCCGCCGCCCAGGCCGCTGGTGGCCAGCGCGGCACCCGCCAGGGCGAGCCCCGCGGCCGCCGCCCGTCGCT
>NZ_NWVL01000020.1 GCF_002382885.1 Streptomyces sp. WZ.A104 | reverse complement strand
CGCTTCCTTCGGTCCCGTTTCACCGGGGCCCTCCGGGCGCTTCCCTTCGTTCTTGCGTTTCCGACTCTATCAGACTCTTTCGTGTCCGATTCCCGGTCGAAGCGGGTTGCTTTCGAGGTTCTTCGCTTTCGCGTTTTCCCTTTCCGGCGGTTCCAACTTTACCAGACTCTTTTTCGTTCCGTTTCCGGTCCGAATTCGATTTCCGGTGGCCTGTGGAATGGCCTTGCCTTTCGGCTGATCCGACTTTATCAGAAGTTTTCGGTGCGAAGTGAGCGACCGGAAGGCTTGAGATAAAGGGGATCGGGGTGGCTCGGCGGAATGAGCAAACATTCCCTGCACGAGCAAAGTAGATCTTACGCGGTTGGCTCGAACTTGTCTAGTCCGAGGCAACCGTTAAAATCTACCTCCCCACATCCTCCGTGTCAACGGTTTTTGTGGGCGAGGAGGACACTAGCAGCTCGGCAGGGGCGATCGCACATCGGCGGTCAGGCTGCGGAGGGAAGCTCGGCGCTCCGTTCGACGGCCGCCAGGTCGCCCGTGTCGCCGACTCGTGCCGCGCGGCCGCCCAGGATGTAGACGTACGCGAGAAATGCCAGCTCAGCGGCGATACCGATCGTGATCCTTGCCCAGGTCGGAAGGCCGGAGGGGGTCACGAAGCCCTCGATGAGCCCTGATACGAACAGGACCAGAGCCAGGCCGATCGCCATGCCCAACGCTGCACGGCCCTGCTGGGCCAGAGCTGTCCGCCGTGACAGGGGACCGGGGTCGATCACCGTCCAGCCGAGGCGGAGCCCCGTGCCGGCGGCGACGAATACGGCGGTGAGTTCGAGCAGACCGTGGGGCAGAACCAGGCCGAGGAACACGTCCAGTCGGCCCGCGGAGGACATCAGGCCGATGCCGACGGCCAGGTTCAGCATGTTGAGGAACAGGATCCAGAGCACCGGTATGCAGAGGAACGCGCCCAGGATCAGGCACAGCGCCGCGGCCTGCGCGTTGTTCGTCCATACCTGGGCGGCGAACGATGCCGCGGGGTGGCTGGAGTAGTAGGCCTCGTACTCCCCGCCCGGCCGGGTCATCGCCCGGAGCTCCTCCGGAGCGGCTATCGCGGCCTGGACCTCGGGGTGTGTGCCTATCCACCAGCCCATGAGCGCTGCCAGTGCGGTGGACAGGATGGCGGTGGGGACCCACCAGTGACGCGAGCGGTAGACCGCTGCGGGAAACCCTGCTGTGAGGAATCGGGTCGCGTCGCGCCAGGACGCCTTGCGGCTCCCGGTCACCGTCGACCGGGCACGGGCCACGAGCTGGGTGAGGCGGGCGGTGAGCACGGGGTCGGGGGTGCTCGACTGGACCAGCGAGAGGTGGGTCGCCGTGCGCTGGTAGAGGACGACCAGCTCGTCCGCTTCCGCGCCGGTGAGGCGGCGCCCTCGGCGCAGGAGGTGTTCGAGGCGGTCCCACTCCGTGCGGTGGGCGGTGACGAAGACGTCGAGGTCCATGGGCGGCTGTTGCTCCTGGCAAGGGTGCGTACGGGTCCGTACTACTGCGGCGCGCTGCCGGTCAGCTTGGCAGACTGGGCCCGGCTGGGGCAGAGAAGGTCGGCGAAGGGTGGGGCCCGATGAGTGAGCTGGTGACCGGGGACGCGGTCGTTCTGGGGCTGAGGCCGGCGAGGTTGCCGAGTCGGGCCCTGGCTGCGGCGATCGATCTGTCAGTGACTTTCACCGTTTTCATTCTGATTTCCATCGTTTTGGGGATCGCCTCCGCCTCCTTGGACGAAGCGGCCGTCGCAGCGGTCGGGGTCGCGTCGTTCCTGCTGGTTCTGATCGGTGGGCCGGTCGCCGTCGAGACGCTGAGCCACGGCCGCTCGCTCGGGAAGCTGGCCTGCGGGCTGCGCGTGGTGCGGGACGACGGCGGACCTATCCGATTCCGGCACGCTCTGGTGCGCGGGGCCATGGGGCTCGCCGAGATCCTCATGACGTTCGGTGCCGTGGCCTCCATCGCCTCCCTGGTGTCGGCGCGGGGGCGTCGGCTCGGTGATGTGTTCGCCGGGACCCTGGTCGTCCGGGAGCGGGTCGCGGCGTCGGGGCGGTCCATGGCCGTGCCGCCTCCCCCGCCGTGGCTGGTCGGCCGGTTCTCGCAGTTGGACCTGTCCGCCGTGCCGGACGAACTATGGCTTGCCATAAGGCAGTACTTGACGCGGATGCAGCAGCTGGACCCCGGCGTGGGCCGTTCCATCGCGGAGCGGCTGGCCGGTGAGCTGGTGTCGCGGACGGGAACGACGGCGCCGCAGGGCGTTCCGGCGGCCGCCTTCCTGGCTGCGGTGGTCCATGAGCGTCAGGCGCGGGATGCGCGGCGCGTGTTCGGTCCGGGGCGGGTGGAAGGGCCCGGTCTGTTCGTGCCTGCTGGGGGTGGTGGACCGACCCTGCCGGCTGGAAGTACCGGGGCTCCCGCGCCTGGGGGGCGCTTGGATGCTGCGGGGGCAGCGTGGGCCGCCGAGGGCGGGGGCTCGCCTTCTGCGGGGTTCGCTCCGCCCGGCTAGAGGTTGTACGGCTGCGAGGCGTCCGGTGCGGTCCGGGGCGGGGGGCCGGGCGGACGGGGCGACGGGGGTGTCTCCAGGTGTTCGAGCTCGATGCCGGGGGCGGCGAGGACCACATCGCCGGCGATGTGAACCGCGTGCTGTTCCCCGGTGTCCAGGGCGCTGACCTGGTATTCGTCCACGGTCAGGGGGCCGTTGTCAGTGGCGTGCGCTTCACTGTTCACCAGAGCCCAGGACTGATCGACGGTCCGGGGCGCGAGGACCGGGTCCGTGAAGGTGACCACGCGGACGCGGGTCGTGGGGGAATCGGGGGTGAGGCGCAGGAGACGGGTCATGGCGATGAGGAATGCGGGGGATGCGCCGGCGAAGGCGTGGGCACGGACATTGCCTTCGGTGGCGTGAGCGCCGGTCGGGTCGGCCCGGACCCAGGTGACGCCTTCCAGGGCGGCTCCTCGGACCTGCCAGCTCGCGGCATGCAGTTCGAGACGGATGGGGCGGCCCAGCTCGTCCAGGGCCAGGTCGACGGAGCCTAGGTGGTCGCCCGAGGGGGACGTGGTCTGGGAGACGTAGCGCCAGCCGGAGGGGCCGGGGGCGCAGTGGAAGTGTTCTTCACCGAGGGGGGTGTGATCGTGAAGGTCGTGGAGCGAATACCTGCCGCGGGGCATGGGGTCCTTCGGGTTCCTCGGGCTGTTCGGGAGCGGTAGGGCGGTGGGGCGGTAGGTGGCGGTAACGGGAGCAGGCCCCCGACACGGGGGTGCGGGGGCCTGTTCTCGGACGCTGCTTGACCTGCTTGACCTGCTAGTTCTGCTGGTTCCGCTGGACTGCTGCCGAGGGCTGTGATGCCCCTCGGTGCGCGGGAGGTCGATCCTTCCGCACACCGAGGGGCGGACCGCCGGTCAGTAGCGCGTCAGTAGCGGTAGTGATCGGGCTTGTACGGGCCCTCGACCTCGACGCCGATGTACGCCGCCTGTTCCGGCCGCAGCGTGGTCAGCTTGACGCCGAGTGCGTCGAGGTGGAGACGGGCGACCTTCTCGTCCAGGTGCTTGGGCAGCACGTACACGTCGGTCGGGTACTCCTCGGGCTTCGTGAACAGCTCGATCTGCGCCAGCGTCTGATCCGCGAAGGAGTTCGACATGACGAAGGAGGGGTGGCCGGTGGCGTTGCCCAGGTTCAGCAAGCGACCCTCGGAGAGGACGATGAGGACCTTGCCGTCGGGGAACGTCCAGGTGTGGACCTGCGGCTTGACCTCGTCCTTCACGATCCCGTCGATCTTCGCGAGACCTGCCATGTCGATCTCGTTGTCGAAGTGACCGATGTTCCCGACGATCGCCTGGTGCTTCATCCGGGCCATGTCCTTGGCCATGATGATGTCCTTGTTGCCCGTCGTGGTGACGAAGATGTCCGCCGTCTCGACGACCTCGTCGAGCGTGGTCACCTGATAGCCGTCCATCGCCGCCTGCAGCGCACAGATCGGGTCGACCTCCGTGACGATCACCCGAGCGCCCTGACCACGCAGCGACTCCGCACAGCCCTTGCCCACATCGCCGTAACCGAACACGACGGCCGTCTTGCCACCGATCAGAACATCCGTGGCCCGGTTGATCCCGTCGATCAGCGAGTGACGGCAGCCGTACTTGTTGTCGAACTTCGACTTCGTCACCGCGTCATTCACATTGATCGCGGGGAACAGGAGGGTCCCGTCACGATGCATCTCGTAGAGGCGGTGCACACCCGTCGTGGTCTCCTCCGTGACACCACGGATCTCGGAGGCCAGCTGGGTCCACTTCTGCGGGGACTCGCCAAGGGTGCGGTTCAGCAGGGTGAGGATGTGGGCGTACTCCTCACTGTCCGCGGTCGACGGGTCCGGGGCGGCGCCCGCCTTCTCGAACTCGACACCCTTGTGGACGAGGAGGGTCGCGTCACCGCCGTCGTCGAGGATCATGTTCGGACCGCCGGTGGGGGTGTTCGGCCAGGTCAGCGCCTGCTCCGTGCACCACCAGTACTCCTCCAGCGTCTCGCCCTTCCACGCGAAGACCGGGACGCCCGCAGGGGCTTCCGGAGTGCCGTTCGGGCCGACCGCGATGGCCGCGGCGGCGTGGTCCTGGGTGGAGAAGATGTTGCAGGAGGCCCAGCGGACCTCCGCGCCGAGCGCGACCAGCGTCTCGATCAGCACGGCCGTCTGCACCGTCATGTGCAGCGAACCGGTGATCCGCGCACCCGCCAGCGGCTGAGCCGCGGCGTACTCCTTACGAATCGACATCAGGCCGGGCATCTCGTGCTCGGCGAGAGTGATCTCCTTACGCCCGAATGCGGCGAGGGAGAGATCGGCGACCTTGAAGTCCTGGCTGTTGGTTGCCGTCGTCATAACGGGCTGCTCCTCGTGATGGGTCGAGGGTGGGGTTGTCTGGGCTGACTCTGCGGTGGCGGGGCACACGAATGCCCGGGCGTTCGCAGTGCAGTCCGTCGGAGGCCCTCTGTCCCTCGCCCGGCTCGCTCCTGCCAGCCGGTCGACCGCCATCAGCAGCGACGTCTGTTATCCGTATCCGAATCTACACCGAACGGCCCAGTGAGCCCCAGCCCGTCTGGGCACAGGGGCGTGTGGGAGGGGTCACCGGACGATCGGGGCTGGTGTGTGGTGGGTCAGTGGCCGGAATCCTTCGGGAGGTGGTCGGTGCCAGAGGTCGTGCCAGAGGTCGTGTCGGTGTCCGTGCCGGGGATCGTGCCGGTGCCCGGGGCGGGGGTTGTGCCGGTGGATGTATTGGGGGTGGAGGGCGTGGTGGGGGGCTTGGCCGGGTTGGTTCCCTTTGTGGCTGCCTCCGCGTCGAAGATGTCCGGCTCCAGATAGATGACGCGGGCGATCGGGACGGCGTCGCGGATGCGGTTCTCGGCGGCGTTGATCGCGTTGGCGACCTCGGTCGCCGTGTCGTCGTGCTGGACCGCGATCTTGGCGGCGACCAGCAGTTCCTCGGGGCCCAGGTGGAGGGTGCGCATGTGGATGATCCCGGTGACGGTGTCTCCGTCGACCACGGCCGCCTTGATCTTCTCGACGTCCTCGATTCCCGCGGACTCGCCGAGCAGGAGGGACTTCGTCTCGGCGGCGAGGACGATCGCGATGACGATCAGGAGGATGCCGATGCACAGGGTGCCGATGCCGTCCCAGACCCCGTTGCCGGTGGCCAGGGCGAGACTGACGCCGCCGAGCGCCAGGAACAGACCGACGAGGGCACCGAGGTCCTCCAGGAGGACGACCGGGAGCTCCGGAGCCTTGGCGTGGCGGACGAACTCGGTCCAGGAGCGATCGCCGCGCGTCTCGTTGGACTCCTTGATCGCCATACGGAAGGAGAAGGTCTCGGCGATGATCGCGAAGACCAGGACCCCGACCGGCCAGTACCAGGCCTCGATCGCGTGCGGGTGCTTGATCTTCTCGTAACCCTCGTACACCGCGAACATGCCACCCACCGAGAAGAGGACGATGGAGACGAGGAATGCGTAGATGTAGCGCTCGCGCCCGTAGCCGAAGGGGTGCTGCGGTGTCGCCTCGCGCTTCGCCTTCTTGCCGCCGAGTAGCAGGAGTCCCTGGTTGCCCGAGTCGGCGAGCGAGTGGACGCTCTCCGCGAGCATCGACGAGGAGCCACTGAAGAGAAACGCCACGAATTTGGCGACGGCGATCGAGAGGTTGGCGACGAGTGCCGCCACGATCGCCTTGGTTCCGCCTGACGCGCTCATAGGTGCGTGCCGTCCCTTCGTCGGTGCGCGGCATCCGCCGTCGCGGTGAGGCGGCACATTGTTGCAGCCGACGAGCCGAAGTTGGACCGGACGGCGGGTGTCGGACCCTGGGTCAGGCGGCCACTGTGGCTCGGAAGAGCGTGCCCGCTCCGGCCGCTTCGACCGGTTCACCGGCCGGTACGAAGACCGACTCACCCGGGCTCAGCGACAGCTCGCCGACCCGGACGGTTCCTGCGGTGCAAAGCAGGATCTGCGGGGTGGGGGCGGTCAGTACGGCGGGGGCCGCCCCGGACGCGAGGGTGTAGCGGGACAGGGCGAACTCGTCGACGGGGGTCTCGTACAACTCCTCGCCCGACGGGGCTGCCTCGGGGCGCAGCACGCCGGGTTCGGTGGCCTCGAAGCGGACGATGCGAAGGAGTTCGGGGACGTCGATGTGCTTGGGAGTCAGGCCGCAGCGCAGCACATTGTCCGAGTTGGCCATGATCTCGACGCCGAGGCCGTCGAGGTAGGCGTGGGGGACCCCTGCACCGAGGAACAGGGCTTCGCCGGGCTGGAGTTGTACGTAGTTCAGCAGCATGGCCGCCAGGACGCCGGGGTCGCCGGGGAAGTGGTGGGCGATGCGGGCGTACGGGGCATGGGCGCCGCCGAGGCGTTCGGCGGCGGCTGCCGCCTGCTCGACGGTCTCGGCCATCTCCGCCGGGTCCGCGCCGAGGATCGCCGTGAGCACCTCGCGGAGGGCGGCCTCTTCGGGGTGGGCGCGGAGGAGATCCACGTACGGCTTGAGGGAGTCGACTCCCAGCGCCTCCATCGCGTCCGCCGCCTCGGCGGGCCTGCGAAAGCCGCACAGGCCGTCGAAGGGGGTGAGGGCGCAGATCAGTTCGGGCTTGTGGTTGGCGTCCTTGTACGTGCGGTGCGGTGCGTCGATCGGGACGCCCCGGGCCTCCTCGTCGGCGTAGCCCTCGCGGGCCTGGTCCAGGTTCGGGTGGACCTGGAGGGACAGGGGGGCGCCGGCGGCGAGGAGCTTCAGGAGGAAGGGGAGGCGGGGGCCGAACCGGTCGACCGTGGTTGCGCCGAGCTCCCCCTCCGGGTCGGCTGCGATGACCTCGGTGAGCGCGAGCTCCGTGTCATCGGGCACGGTGGTGCGGCTGGCCATGCCGGTCTGACCGGACCTGCTCGCCCGACCGGACCTGCTGACCCGCGAGGGCGCTCCGGGGTGGGCTCCCATCCACATCTCGGCCTGCGGTTCGCCGGTGGGCTCGATGCCCAGCAGGGCGGGGATGGCCGTGGTGGACCCCCAGGCGTAGGGGCGCACGGTGTTGGACAGCCGGTCCATGAAGTCGTCCTCGGGGGTGGAGATTTGGAGACACGGAGATGGGGGCGCGTTGATGGTTCGGGGGGAGGCGTCAGGGCTGGGGGGACGAGGCCAGCGACAGGTAGACCGCCGCGAAGTCGGTGATCGCGAGCAGTTCGGCGAGGGCCTCCAGGTCGCTGCCCTCGTCCGGTTCCAGTTCGCTGACGGGGGTGTCGTGGCCGAGCGCCAGCTCCCGGGCGGCCGGGTAGGCGCTGAGGCCGCCCGTGGGGCGGTCCCGGAGGAGAACCACTCGGGCTCTCAGCGTCTCCCCCTCCTCGACCCGGTCGCGGAAGAAGTCGTCGGGGTCGGCGCCCGCCGCGAAGTCCCCGGCCAGCAGCGTGCCGTGCGAGGGCAGGGCCTCGGGGAGTTCCGCGGCGAGGGCGGGACGGCCCGCCAGCTCGGCGAGTACGGCGGCGAAGCGGCGGCCGACCGGGCCTGCCGCGTCGCCCTCCGTCCACAGCAGGGGCAGGCTGTCCGCGAGCTCGGCGGCGAGCGTCTTGGCCGGGTTGCTGTACGTGGCGATGGCCGGGCCGCAGCGTTCCGCGGTGCGGTCGAGGCGGTCCGCCACCTTCTGCAGCTCCTCGGGGGGAGCGGTCACCAGGCCGACCCGGTCCAGGAGGGCCAGGAGCGGGGTGAGCAGCGCCCACAGTGTGCCCGGGCCCGCGGCCGAGGTCTCCGCGTCGTACTCCCCGTGCGGGGCAGCCGCCATCGGGACCACCAGGCCGTGCCCTCCGTCGACCGACTCGCGCAGCGGCGAGCGGGTAGGAGCGACGGCGACGACCGTGCAGCCGCGGCGGTACGCCTGCTCGGCCAGCAGGGCGAGCCCCGGTTCGGAGCCGTCGGCGGTCGCGATGAGGAGCAGATCCACGGACCCGGCCCAGCCGGGCAGGGTCCAGCGCAGGGCGCCGGGGGCGGGGGCGACTCCCGTGGGGTGGATCCGGGTCACGGGGGCGGCCGCGCCCGCCAGTGCGCCGATCAGGTCGGCGACGCCGGATGCGGCGGTTCCGGGGCCCGCGACGAGGACGGCTCGGGGCCGGCCCTCCGGGGCCAGGCCACCGATGCCCGCCTCGGCGGCGTGCCGGGCGGCGGTACGTACGCGGGCGCCTGCCTCGGCCGCGCCGCGAAGCAGATCGCGGCGGTCGGCTCGGGCGAGGGCTTCCGGGGCGTCGAGCAGGGACTCGTCGAGCATGGCGGTGGGCCTCCGATCACCGGGTGGGGTGCGGGATGCGGGTGCGGGGCGGGGTGCCGGGGGGGGGCAGGGGGCGCGCCTGTGGCCGTGCTGTGGTGCTGTGGTTCTGCCTCGTGGCGGTGCGTGGTGGCGATACCTGCGGCGTGCCGGTCACACCCGGTCGCCGGGGCGGTCGCAGCGAACGGTCCGCCTTGGGCGTGCCCTGCCCCGCGTACGGTCGGACCGGCTCTCGTACGTTCGTACGTCGTCGGTGCCCCGTACCCGCTTCGCTCGCGGTCAGGCGGGGCGGCGGGCCTCGTCCACGAGCAGCACCGGGATGCCGTCCCGGACCGGGTAGGCCAGGCCGCAGTCCGCACCGGTGCAGACCAGCTCGGGGCTGTCGGCCGACGAGCGGTCGTCGAGCGGGGCGTGGCAGGCCGGGCAGGCCAGGATCTCCAGGAGGCCGGCTTCGAGCGGCATGGGGTGAGTCCCTTCGAGCATGCGAGTCCCGATCCACGTGGATCAGGCGTCGTCAGCCTACCGCTGGGGTGGCGGGGGCGCGGCCTGGCTGGGGGGAGGAAACCGGGGATGGGCGGGGTGGGGGGGGCGCGGTGGGCGGGGGCCGGGCGGAGCGGGGCCTCGGATGGGGGCGCCTGCGGCGGGCTTTTCCCCTACCCGCCCCTTCCCGTAACCGGGGCTCTGCCCCGGACCCCGCTACTCGATCGCCGGAGGGGCTGGGGTAGGCCGGGGGGGGAAGAGGACGAGGGCTGAGGAGCTGGGAGGGGAAAGCCGAGGTGGGCGGAGGAGCTGGGGAAAGCGGACGAGCGGTGAAGGAGACGCGCCGGTTGAACGAGCCGCGCCGGCTGAAGGCCAGGATGCCCAACACCGGACAGGGTGGGTTACCAACTCCGCGGGAACTGGAAGATCGCCGGAGGGGGCGAACCAGCGGCCGAAGCCGCCGGAGTGAGAGGGCAAGCTAGCGCCTGATCAGGCTCAGGACCTCGTCACGTACCGCCGCCATCGTCGTCTCGTCCCTCGCCTCGACGTTCAGGCGCAGCAGGGGCTCCGTGTTCGAGGCTCGGAGGTTGAACCACCAGTCGGGCGTCGTGACCGTGAGGCCGTCCAGGTCGTCGAAGGTGACGTCGTCGCGGGTGCCGTAGGTCTTCTTGACCTCGGTGAGACTGGCGGCCTGGTCGGCAACGGTCGAGTTGATCTCGCCGGATCCCGCGTACCGGTCGTACTCGGCGACCAGCTCCGAGAGCGGCTTCCGCTGGCCGCCCAGCGCGGCAAGGACGTGGAGGGCGGCGAGCATGCCCGTATCGGCGTTCCAGAAGTCGCGGAAGTAGTAGTGCGCCGAGTGCTCGCCGCCGAAGATGGCGCCGTGCTCGGCCATCTCCGTCTTGATGAAGGAGTGGCCGACCCGGGTGCGGACCGGGGTGCCGCCGTTCTCGCGGACGACCTCGGGGACGGACGAGGAGGTGATCAGGTTGTGGATGACGATGCCCTCGCCGCCGTTGCGGGCCAGTTCGCGGGCGGCTACCAGGGCCGTGATCGCGGACGGCGAGACGCCCGCGCCCCGCTCGTCGACCACGAAGCAGCGGTCCGCGTCGCCGTCGAAGGCGAGGCCGAGGTCGGCCCCCTCGGCGAGGACACGGGCCTGGAGGTCGACGATGTTCTTCGGATCGAGGGGGTTGGCCTCGTGGTTCGGGAAGGTGCCGTCCAGCTCGAAGTACATGGGTACGACGTCGAGTGGGAGGCCCTTGAGGACCGTGGGGACTGTGTGGCCGCCCATGCCGTTGCCCGCGTCCACCACGACCTTCAGGGGGCGGATCGCCGTCAGATCGACCAGGCCGAGGAGGTGCGCCGCGTAGTCGGTGAGCGTGTCACGTTCCGTGATCGTGCCGGGGGCGGTGGAGGGGGCGGGCCGCGGTGCGCCTTCCGACCACTGTTCGACCAGTGTGCGGATCTCGGCCAGGCCCGTGTCCTGGCCGACCGGTGCGGCACCGGCCCGGCACATCTTGATGCCGTTGTACTGCGCCGGGTTGTGCGAGGCCGTAAACATCGCCCCGGGGAGGTCCAGCGCGCCGGAGGCGTAATACAGCTGGTCCGTCGAGCAGAGCCCGATGAGTGTGACGTCCGCACCCCGGGCCGCCGCACCCCGGGCGAACGCCCCCGCGAGGGTGGGCGAGGTCGGGCGCATGTCGTGGCCGATCACGATCGCCTCGGCGTCCGTGACCTGGACGAACGCGGCCCCGAAGAGTTCGGCCAGTGATTCGTCCCACTGGTCGGGCACCACTCCGCGCACGTCGTACGCCTTCACGAGCTGCGACAGATCAGCAACCACGGCCGGTCCTCCTGGGGGTCTTTACGGACCGCCCAAACTACCCGGCCGGGTGGTGTCTCAACTGTCGGCCTCAAGAGCAGCCCCTGTCGGCCTCAGGGAACGCCCCCCTCAGCCTCAGGAATCAGGTGAGCGCAGCACCCTCAGGTGACCTCGGCGGGCCACCTCCACCGGGTCTGCGGAACGAGGGCCCCGGCCCCCGCCGTCCGGCCCGCGGTCGTGCGGACGCGCCGCTTCCCGGACCGCGTTGGCCAGTGCTTCGAGGTCGTCGCCGCTGGGGTGCGTCGGTGCGGAGCCGTCGGAGAGCCGCACCACTTCCCAGCCCCGTGGCGCGGTCAGCCGCTCGCTGTGTTCGGCGCAGAGGTCATAGCAGTGGGGCTCGGCGTAAGTGGCGAGCGGGCCGAGGACCGCAGTCGAGTCGGCATAGACGTACGTCAGTGTCGCGACGGCAGGGCGGCCGCACGCAGTGCGCGAACAGCGACGTACAGGGCTCACGATGTTGGACGGTACCGCACTCTTGAGCGGGCTGCGACGACTCTCCCTCACGTCACCCCACCGTGTCGCTCTGTGACCTGCGGCACAGCCGCACTCCGAGCGGCTTACCCTGACCTGCACCACTGCGCGAGCACGGCGATCGTGGGGCCGCCCGGCCGGCCGCGGACGGGGGCCGATCCCCGCGTCGGGCGAGTCGTAAGGATCGGATTACGGGCCTGAAAGGGGCTCAACCTTGGCCGGAATGTTCAACTGTGGACATCCGGAGCGGGCCCGGGAGACGGGCCCGGAGCAGGCCCGGATAAGGGGCCGGTTAGAGGGCCGGGAAAGGGAGCCCGCAGCCGGGCCGACAGCCAGGCCCGGAGCCAGACCCGGAGCCGGGACCGGGAGACGGACTGGAAGCGGGGCCAGGAAGGGGAGCCCGAAGCCGAGGCTGGAAGCCAGGCCCCGGGCCGAACCCAGGCCCGAAGTTGACTCCCCATGCGTGCTGTCTCCGTGATCGAGACACTCCCCGGAGCGTTACGCTGCGTCGGTGATGGACAGTCCCGTACCTCCCCACCCGTTCGAGCCCCGGCCCCGACGCCGTGACCGGCACGGCCGCGGTATGCGCGGGCCGGTCGCACCGCCGCAGGTGCCGTTGTCGGCCAGCCGGGGGGAGACCTTCCGCGATCTGGTCCAGGACTCCGTGGAGCGGCTCGAACGGCGCTGGCCCCAGCTGGCCGAGGTCGACTTCGTCGTCCTCGAAGTGCCCGGTACGACGGAGGAGACCGTTCCGCTCGGCAGTGCCGTCCCGGCGGGCAAGGAGCGGCCCGCGCAGATCGTCGTCTACCGGCGGCCCGTCGAGATCCGCACCAAGAGCCGCGAGGAGCGCGCCCTGCTCGTGCACGAGGTCGTCGTCGAGCAGGTCGCCGAGCTGCTGGGGCTCGCGCCCGAGTCGGTCGACCCCCGGTACGGGCAGGACTAGCCCCACCCCACCCCCGTACGACGAGGGCAGGACTCGTCCCACCCGGCCCCGCCACCACGGCAGGACCCGCCGTCTGCTCGGTTCAGTCGTCCAGGACCGACAAGTCCTGCCTGGCCGACGGGACCGCGACCGTCCCTGCGTCGTCGGGGAGCGTCTGCACCGTGAACATCTGGACGCCGCCCTCCGTGAGTGCCAGGGAGCGCGACGCGTGCACCGGGCCGCCCGAGGTCGTCTCGACCGTCAGCGCGTACGTGCCCTTGAGCCCTTCGGGGGCCTTCGGGGTGACGGCGAGGGTCGTGCCGCTCTTGACCGTGTACGTCTCGACGGACGGTTCGCCGCCGCCGCTGCCCGCCGACGCGGTGACCTTCACCTTCGCCGTGGCGCCCGGGGCGGTCAGGGACAGTGTCGAGCCCTTGGCGCGGTTGTCCGCGACGCTCGAACGGGCGCCGACCGGTCCGGTGGCCGGGATGTAGGCGACCTCCTGCTCGTCGCCGCTGCCGCGGACCACTCGTAGCGCGGCCACGATCGGCGTCGCGCGGTTCTTCTCCACGGGGGTGAGGCGCAGGGAGCCCGGTTCGTCGCGGGTGACGTCCTTGAGGTCGGCGGTCGCGGTCATGCCGGACTTGATGTGGAGGGTGGCGTTCCCGGCCGGGGAGAACGTCGCGTTCTTCCCCATGAGCTGGACCTTCACGTCCGCGTCGTCCTCGCCGGGTGCGAACGCCACCAGCTGTACGGAGGTGGCGTCGGCCGGAATCCCCGGCATCACGAGCGTGCCGGACGGGTCGTCGGACGCGGTGATCCAGTCGCTGCCGGAGGTGTCGTCGGCGCTCAGGACGACCGCGCCGATCCGTCCGGAGCGGGTGGTGACGTGCGCGGTCAGCTCGTCGACCGCTTCGTCGGTGAGGGTGGACAGCAGGAGCGCGACGCTGGAGCGGGCGGGCACGGTGATGCCGTCGCCCACGTCGGACTTGAGCGCGCCCTTGGGGCCGTACAGCTCGATGTCCGCCACGGCGGCGGCATCGTCGGGGTTGGTGAGGTGCACGTAGTCCTGGCGGGACTTCGCGGTGCTCGCGCCCGGGAACCAGAAGTCCGTGCCGGGGGCGGTGCAGGTGACCCCGAGCAGGCCCCGCGCCCCGCCCGCGGTGACCTGGGTGGTCTGCTGGGCGGTCCAACCGGGGGCGAGCCGGCCGGTGGCCGTGCCGACGAGGGCCGGGGCGTCGGAGCCGTCCGCCTCGACGACGACCGGCTTTCCGGGCTCCTTCACAGCGAGGACCGGCTTCTCGGCCTTCTTCCTTGCCTTCTCCGCCGCTTCCTCGGCCTTCTCGGCCTTCTCCGGGTCGGTCTCGTCCTCGTCGTCCTCGTCGACAGCCGGCAGTGCCGGCTTCAGTTCGGCGGTGGCCTTGGCGTCGCCGCCCTCGCCCGCCGGGGTGAACGCGGTGTACTGCGTCTCCGCGAGCTCGGAGCTGCTCGGCGCCGGGCAGACCAGGCTGGAGCGCTCGACCGGGAGCAGCGCGGCGGCCTTCGCCTCCGGGGCCGCCGGGCCGTCGGGCGCGGTGACCGTGGCGAAACCGGTGATGGCGGCCAGGGCGACGGCACCGGCGATCAGGGACAGGTGGGTGGACTTCACTCGGACTCGCCTCGCGATGCGTTACCGGACGGCCACGGGGCCTGACCCGGGGCCAGGGGGCCGGGTTGTTCGGCCTGTTCACCGTTCTCGGTGGGGTGCTGGTACGGGTGGTGCGGCTGTGGCGGGTAATGCTGGCCGATGTACTGGCCGTACTCGTCGTACGCAGCGCCGCCGCTGCCATCGCCGCCGCTGCCCTGGTCGTTGTACTGCTGTGCGTACGGGCCCTGGGCGCCGCCGTAGCCGCTCTGATCGCCGTAGCCGCTCCGGTAGTCCGTGTCCTGCTGTTGGTACTGCTGGTGCTGGGCGTACGGGTCCTGTTGGTACGTCGCGTAGTAGTCGGCGCCCTGGGGCTGCCCGCCGTCCCATTCCCCGTACTGCTGGTGCGGAACTTCCGCGTAACCGCTGGTGGCCTCTTGCGGGTCGTGCGCCGGAGCGTGCGCTGTGGGGCTCGCGGCGTACGGGTCGGCGGTCTGCTGCGCGGGGATGTACTCCCCCGGGTCTCCTTGCGCTGCCGCGTCCGTCGTGCCGTCCGCCCGGTAGTTCTGCCCGGACTCCCGGGACCCTCCGGGCTCCCCGGGTCCTCCGGGCTCCCCGAACGCCCGGGGCTCCTCCGCCGCGGCCGCCGCCTCGGCCTGGGCCGCGGCGCGCAGCCTGCGGGCACGGCGGCCCTCGCCGTCGACCGGCTCGGCGGCGACGGCCAGCGCCTCCTCGGGCAGGTCGTCGTCGATCTCCCGGCGGCGGCCCGGCAGGGCCATGACCACGAGGACGACGGCGAGTGCGGCCTGCGCCCAGATCCAGGCGGTGTGCGTGATCGGGGCGTCGTAGGTGAGGTCCAGGCGGCCGCCGTCGGCGGGGAGTTCGAATCCCTGGGCCCAGCCGTCGACGGTCTTGCGGGTCAGGGGCTTGCCGTCCAGGGTGGCCTGCCAGCCCGGGTCGGCGGTGTCGGCGATCCGCAGGACGCGGCCCGCTTCGCCGGACGGGATCTCGGAGTGGGCCTCCACGGGCCCGGAGCCGACGGGGAGGTGCTCGCCCTCGCCGGACGCCGGGGCGATCATGACGCGGGCGACCTGGCGGTCCACCCGCCACAGGGCGCTGCCGTCGAGCTGGCTGAGGCGGCTGAGGCCGGGGGTCGCGTCGAGGACCCGACTCATCTGGCGCGGTGCCCCGTCCCGTACGAGGACGTAGCGGATCGCGAAGCCGCTGAGCTGGTCGCCCTGGTCGGCGCCGGAGCCCGCGACGAGGTTGGCGACGACCTTGTCGAGGTGGCTGTTGGTACCGCCCGCCTCGGTCAGTTCTCCGTCGCCGAGCCGGGCGCCCGATCCGCGGACCAGGCTGTACGCGACGGAGTCGGGCGAGGTGCCGCCGAGGACGAGGGTGCGCGGCTGGTCGCGGGTACCGCTCTCCTCGGCCACGAACGCGGGCACCTGGACGGGGTCGCGCCGCTCCAGCGGGCCGTCCGCACCGCCGATCATCCAGCCGAACGCGGCCAGGACCGGGGCCAGCGCGGCGGCCAGGGCGATCAGCGCGGCGACGGGCTGGCGCCAGCCGAAGCTCTGCTCGGCGACCCGGATGCGGGCCCCGTCCGCGCCCACCAGGGCGGCGGCGATCAGGGCGGTGCCGTAGACGAGGGTCGCGGGCCCGGCCCAGGTCGTTCCGTTGGTGAGGGCCGCGAAGAGCAGGCCGACGAGCGCGACCGCCCAGGCGGTCCGGACGGCGAGCTGCCGCTCCCCGCGCAGCAGCGCGGCGAGGGCCGCCAGCACGATGCCGAGGAGCAGGGCGCCGCCCGCCGCACCCGGGCCGCCGGGGCTGATGCCGAGCAGGTCGAGGCCCGAGGCCGACCCCGTACCGAGGTCCATGCCCGCCTCCGTGAGGAGGGCGGACGGGTTCGTCAGGAGGGTGAGCGACCAGGGGGCGAGGATCAGCACCGGCGTGCCGACGGCGGCGACGAAGCGGAGTCCGTACGCCATGATGTCGCCGCGCCGCAGCACCAGCACACCGAGGCCGAGGACCACGGCGAGCGGCCAGACGATCGGCGTGAACGCCATCGTGAAGGTGAGGAGCAGCGTGTACGCCCAGGTGGCGCGCCAGCTGCCGCGCTCCCCCGCCGCGCTGTCGGCACGCAGCCCGTGGGCGGCGACGCCCGCGCGGGCGATCAGCGGAAGCAGGACGAGGAGGACGGCGGTGCCGATGCGGCCGGTGGCCAAGGCTCCGGTCGCGGCGGGCAGGAAGGCGTACGCGACGCTCGCCCAGGCCCGCAGCAGCCGCGAGGGCAGCAGCGGCCGGGAGGCGAAGTACGCGGTGAGCCCGGCCAGCGGGATCGAACAGACCAGCAGCACGCTCACGGCGAGGCCGGTGGAGCCGAGGAAGAGGACCGACAGGGCGGCGAGCAGCGCGAGGTAGGGCGGGGCGGTCTGGGTGCCGCCCGTCCCGACGGCGTGCCAGGCGTCCGCGTACCGTCCCCAGAGCTCGCCGACGTCGGCGGGGGCTGGCAGCAGCGCGCCACCGGCCAGCGCGCCGCCGCTGAGCAGGTTGCGGCAGGCGATGAGCGAGACGACGAGCAGCAGCGCGAAGAGGATCGGCCCGGGTTTGCGGCCGATGCGCTTGAGCCGGGCGAACTGATCGACTTCGAGGAAGTCGGCGTCGTCGCCGCCGGGCCCGGACTCGACGGCCCCGTGCCGCGAACCGCCCGAGTCGGCTTCCGTACGGCCGCCGAAGTTGCCCGCGACCTGGTCGACGGTGGCCCGGACGGTGGCGCCGGGCGGCGGGAACAGGGCGCGCAGTTCGGCAGCGTCGACGACGCCCTTTCCGCGGTCGCGGCGGGCGGCGAGGATGCGGCCGGGGCGCAGCAGGGTGCCCAGCAGGCCGGTGACCTCGTCGAGGGCCTGGCCCGGCACCTTGCCGACGAGGTAGGCGACGGTGCGGAGCAGGGTGCCGACGACGAGCCGGAGCAGCACCCAGGGCAGGGCCTTGCCGCGTGCGTTGACGAGCATCGTGTAGGCGGCGCCCGCCTTGTCGACGCGGTGCGGGCTGGCGACCGAGCGGCCCGCGCAGTCGATGGGGCGGCGCTCGCGGGCGGAGGCCTCGGCGTGCCGCAGGACGGCGTCCGGGGCGACGAGGACCCGGTGCCCGGCGAGGTGGGCGCGCCAGCACAGGTCGACGTCGTCGCGCATCAACGGGAGCCTGCGGTCGAAGCCGCCGAGCTCCTCGTAGACGTCGCGGCGGATGAGCATGCCCGCGGAGGAGACGGACAGGACGGTACGGACCTGGTCGTGCTGGCCCTGGTCCTGCTCACGGCGGTCCAGGCCGGTCCAGCGCCGGCCGCTGTTGGCGATGGAGACGCCGACTTCGAGGAGCTGCTTGCGGTCGTACCAGCCGCGCAGCTTGGGCCCGACGATCGTGGCGTGCCGGTCGGTGTCCACGACGCGCAGCATCTCGGCGAGCGCGTCCGGCTCGGGTGCGCAGTCGTCGTGCAGCAGCCAGAGCCACTGGACCGGTTCGCCGTGCGGCAGCTCGGGCAGGTCGTAGTTCTCGTCGACCCAGGTCCGGCTGACCGGGTCCCAGCCGCTGGGGCGCTTGAGGTAGGGGAGGTCGTCCGGGGTCAGGACCCCGGCCGTGCGGGCCGCCTCGTCGACGGCGGTGCCGAAGCTCGTACGGCGTGCGAGGTGCAGGACGCGGTCGTCACCGAGCGCCTCGGTGACCAGCCGGGCGGAGTCGTCGGCGCTGCCGGTGTCGGCGGCGACGATGTTCTGTACGGGGCGTTCCTGCCCGAGCAGCCCGGCCAGCACGTCGGGCAGCCAGCGCGCGCCGTCGTGGGAGACGAGCACGGCGGTGACGACGTGCCGGGGGAACTCTGGGGCGGCGGCGGCCGCGTTCGGCGCCGCCGAGTGGCTGTGCACGGACATCGAGGTACGGGCCCTCCGGCCGGGTCCGGGGGCATATCCCCGGGGCTGCATCGGTGTACACGCGCGCCCCGGCGGGGCGTTGGTGCGTCTCGGACGGGGCCCCACACTAACGGTACGGATACGTGGCGGGGGCCCCGAGCGGGTGAAGGGCCGGGCGCGGACGGGCGGTGGACATGCGGTGGGCATGCGGACGGCCCGGCGCCCGGGCCCTCCGGGGAGGGGCGGACGACGGGCCGTCGCGGTTGCCGTTCGGGGGGCTGTGGTCCGGAGTCCGGGGGCTACGGAGAGCCGGTGGCCGGCGAGAGGGGCTGCACCGGCCGGAGGTCCCGCGTACGGCGGCGCGTAAGCACAGAGGGTGTGGAGTACGGGAGTGAGTGGGGCGCTCGCCCGGGATGCAGCCCCGGAGCGCCGTCCGTTCCATGAACCGTCGTCCGCCCCAGAACCACCGTCCGTCCCAGAACCGCCGTCCGTCCCAGGGCCATCGCCTCGTCCCGGAAACCGTCGTCCGTCCTGGAACCGTCGTCCGTCCTAGATCGCGGCCTTCTTGAGGCGCCGCCGCTCCCGCTCGGAGAGTCCGCCCCAGATACCGAAGCGCTCGTCGTTGGCGAGGGCGTACTCCAGGCACTCCGAGCGCACCTCGCAGGCGAGGCAGACCTTCTTGGCCTCGCGGGTGGAACCGCCCTTTTCGGGAAAGAAGGACTCGGGATCGGTCTGGGCGCACAGTGCGCGCTCCTGCCAGCCGAGTTCCTCGTCCGCGTCCTCGACCAGCAGTTGCTGGAACAGCTCGGTCATGTGCGCCCCTCGTCTGTCTCTTGCGTCCCGTGATGCAGCCTTTTGCGGCCGAACGACACGAGTGAAATTACAAGTGTGTAGCTCTGGGGCAGTCAAGCGAGGATCTGCTATTGGCCCAGGGATTCACTCTGCGGAACCAAGCGTATACAGAAAGTGTTCAAATCGCCAAAAATCTGACATATGCCACCGGCCCCGCACCCGCGCACTCTCTTGATCAAGACGAACGGAAGTCTCTTCATGTTGCGATTCGATCACTGAAGCGACCAGGATCACATTCAGGTCACGGACCGTCAGCCATGTTTGGAGGCCCGGATGGTGCGCCACATGTCCCCGCCCGTGAGTGCATAAACCTTTCTCCGGAACCGCCGACCGGAAGGGGTGAAACAATGCGCCCAAATCGGGCATTGGGTTGACAGCGGGCAGGGGGAGCCGTTCTCCTTGACCCCATGCCAGCGACCACAGCCATGCACACGACCCACGTCCGTGGGTTCCGCAGCGCTGTCCAGGCCCGCTGTTGCTGTTCCAGCTGTCACAGCTGTTGATGCCGTAGCGCTCCAGCTCTGATTCAGCCTTCTCCGGTTTCCCGATCGGCCTCTCCGGCCGCTCGGCCCCTCTTTGCTCAGCTCATCGTGACTCCCCGCACGTGCACCCACCATGCCGAGGAACCACCGCAGCCATGAACAGTGACAGCGACCTTCAGATCGCCGGCGACATTCTTGAGGTCCAGCACCTCCTCCAGCCAGCCCGCGAGCACCCCTCCACCCTCTCCGAGTTCGTCGGCCTCGCGCGCTCCATCGCGGCCGACCGCGCGCAGTGGGCCGGACTCGTCGAGTACGACTCCGCCTCCCGCTGGTACCACCGTCTGCGCACGGGCCCGGGCTATGAGGTGTGGCTGCTGAGCTGGGTACCCGGGCAGGGCAGCGGGCGTCACGACCACGGGCTCTCCGCCGGCGTGCTGACGGTCCTGGAAGGGGAGTTGACCGAGCGCACCGAGCGGGGGCCCCGGACGCTCGGTGCGGGTGCGCAGCGCGCCTTCGCCCCGGGTTACGTCCACGAAGTGGTCAACGACTCGCTCGAACCGGCCGTGAGTCTGCACGTCTACTACCCGGGCCTGACCGAGATGCCGATGCACGCGTCGCAATCCGCCCCGACGGGCGTGGATGTCGTACCCGCCTGACAAACTGCTGTGCATGCGCATTGTTGTTCTGGCCGGTGGTATCGGCGGTGCCCGCTTTCTGCGCGGCCTCAAGCAGGCCGCGCCCGACGCGGACATCACGGTGATCGGCAACACGGGTGATGACATCCATCTGTTCGGGCTGAAGGTCTGCCCCGACCTCGACACCGTGATGTACACCCTCGGCGGTGGCATCAACGAGGAGCAGGGCTGGGGACGGGCCGACGAGACCTTCCAGGTCAAGGAGGAGCTCGCGGCGTACGGAGTGGGCCCCGAGTGGTTCGGGCTCGGTGACCGTGACTTCGCGACCCACATCGTCCGTACGCAGATGCTCGGTGCGGACTACCCCCTCAGCGCGGTCACCGAGGCGCTCTGCGCCCGTTGGCAGCCGGGCGTGCGGCTGCTGCCGATGTCCGACGACCGGATCGAGACGCATGTCGCCGTCGAGACGGACGGCGAGAGCAAGGCCGTCCACTTCCAGGAGTACTGGGTGAAGCTTCGCGCCTCGGTGCCGGCGCAGGCGATCGTGCCCGTGGGGGCGGAGCAGGCCAAGCCCGCGCCGGGGGTGCTGGAGGCCATCGGCTCCGCCGACGTCATCGTCTTTCCGCCGTCCAACCCGGTCGTGTCCATCGGCACGATCCTCGCGGTGCCTGGCATCCGCGAGGCCATCGCCGAGGCCGGGGTGCCGGTCGTCGGCCTCTCCCCCATCGTCGGGGACGCCCCCGTGCGCGGTATGGCGGACAAGGTGCTCGCCGCGGTGGGCGTCGAGTCGACGGCCGCGGCGGTGGCCCAGCACTACGGCTCCGGGCTGCTGGACGGGTGGCTCGTCGACACGGTGGACGCCGGTGCGGTGGAGGAGGTCGAGGCGGCCGGTGTCCGTTGCCGGGCGGTGCCGCTGATGATGACGGACGTGGACGCGACGGCGGAGATGGCCCGTCAGGCGTTGGCGCTGGCCGAGGAGGTACGGGCGTGAGCATCGCTCCTGGTGCTGTCGGTGGCGGTGCCGTTGGCGGCGGAGCGGTCGGTGGCGGTGCTGTTGGCGGCGGAGCGGTCGGTGGCGGTGCTGTTGGCGGCGGTGCGGTCGGTGGCGGTGCTGTTGGCGGCGGTGCGCCCTCGTTTCAGGTCTGGGCGTTGGGCGGGCTGCCCGAGGTCCGGTCCGGGGACGATCTCGCCAAGCTGATCGCCGGGGCCGAGCCGGGGCTCGTCGACGGTGACGTCCTCCTCGTCACCTCGAAGATCGTCTCCAAGGCGGAGGGGCGGATCGTCCGGGCCGCGGACCGCGAGGCCGCCATCGACGCCGAGACCGTCCGGGTCGTGGCTCGGCGCGGGACACTGCGGATCGTGGAGAACCGGCAGGGTCTGGTCATGGCCGCCGCCGGTGTCGACGCCTCGAACACCCCGGCCGGGACCGTTCTGCTTCTGCCCGAGGACCCCGATGCCTCCGCCCGGGCCATCCGGGACGGGCTGCGGGACACGCTGGGCGTCGAGGTCGGCGTCGTCATCACGGACACCTTCGGACGGCCTTGGCGCAACGGGCTCACCGATGTCGCGATCGGGGCCGCGGGGGTGCGGGTGCTGGACGACCTGCGCGGGGGGACGGACGCTTACGGCAATCCGCTCAGCGCCACGGTCGTGGCCACGGCGGACGAGCTGGCCGCCGCCGGGGATCTGGTCAAGGGGAAGGCGGCGGGGTTGCCGGTCGCCGTGGTGCGGGGGTTGCCGCACGTGGTGGCCTCCGGGGAGGACGACCCCGGCGCCCGTGCGCTCGTCCGCGGTGCGGCCGACGACATGTTCCGGCTCGGGACGTCCGAGGCGGTGCGGGAAGCGGTGACCCTGCGGCGTACGGTGCGCGAGTTCAGCGACGAGCCGGTGGATCCGGGTGCGGTGCGGAGAGCGGTGGCCGCGGCGGTGACCGCTCCTGCGCCGCATCACACGACGCCGTGGCGGTTCGTGCTGCTGGAGTCCACCGAGTCACGGACCCGGCTGCTCGACGCGATGCGGGACGCCTGGATCGCGGATCTGCGGCGGGACGGGAAGAGCGAGGAGTCGATCGCCAAGCGGGTGCGGCGCGGTGATGTGCTGCGCAACGCGCCGTATCTGGCGGTGCCGTGCCTGGTGATGGACGGCTCCCACACGTACGGGGACGAGCGGCGGGACACGGCGGAGCGCGAGATGTTCGTGGTCGCGGCGGGGGCGGGTGTGCAGAACTTCCTCGTGGCGCTGGCGGGTGAGCGGCTCGGGTCGGCGTGGGTGTCCTCGACGATGTTCTGCCGGTCGGTGGTGCGGGAGGTGCTCTCGTTGCCGACGTCATGGGATCCGTTGGGGGCGGTGGCGGTGGGGCATGCGGCGGGGGCGCCCCGGGAGCGAGGGGTTCGGGATGCGGAGGCGTTTATCGCTGTGCGGTGAGGTGTGCGCCGGGAGGGGGCGGGGCTGAGGGAGGCCGGGAGGCTGAGGTGGACCGAGAGGCTGGAGCCGGCTACAGCGCCGCGATGTTTCCCGGGGTCATCCTCGGGCCCCGGCGCTCAGGCAGGCGGCCCGCCAGCAGGATCAGACGTGTTGCCCTGTGGCGCTGGCCCTCGTACGGGCTCAGCAGGGTCAGCATCTCCTCGTCGTCCGCGTGACGGTTGTCCGCCAGGGCGTGGCCCACGATGCCCGGGAGGTGGTAGTCGCCCACCGTGACCGCGTCCGGGGCTCCGTTGGAGCGCTGGAGGGTTTCGGCGGAGGTCCAGGGGCCGATTCCCGGGATCAGTTCCAGGCGGGCCTTGGCCTCGGGAAGCGGCATCGCCGATGCCTCCTCCAGCCTGGGGGCGACCCGTACGGCCCGCAGGATCGTCGACGAGCGTTTGGTGTCGACCCCTGCCTTGTGCCACTCCCAGGACGGGATCATCGCCCAGGTGCGCGCGCCCGGCATGACGTGGAGGCCCAGGTCGGCCGTGGGGCCGGGGGCCGGGGTGCCGTAGCGGCGGATCAGGAGTCGCCAGGCCCGGTACGCCTCGTCCGTGGTGACCTTCTGCTCCAGGATCGAGGGAATCAGCGACTCCATCACCAGGCCCGTGCGCAGCAGCCGCAGCCCGGGCCGCCGGTGCCGGGCCGCGGCGAGCAGGCGGTGGTGCGGGGTGAAGGCGTCCGGGTCGTCCTCCGCGCCCAGGAGCGCGGGCAGCCCTGCCAGCAGCCACTTTGCGCCCGGGCCCCAGGCCGCCGCCCCGATCCGGCCACCGCGCTCCGCCACCCGCAGGGTCCCGGGGCCCTCGGGCGTCCGGGTCGCCCGCCAGAACGCGCCGTCCCTGGTCATCCGGAACGTGGGGTCGGCCGGGCCCCGGCGCAGGGGGCTCAGGACCAGGCGCAGGTCCAGTGGGCCGGGCGGGGTCCACTCCCGGGTCCGCTCCGCTGTCTCCTCCCGGGTCGGCCCCGGCCGCCGTACCGGGGCTGCCTGGGACGGCAGCGCCGGGCGCGCGGTGCGTGGGGCGAATCGTCCTGCCACGGGGGGCCTCGTCAGGAGTGCGGGAGAAGGAACCCTTCGAGGGTACGGGGCGAAGCCCACCGGAACGGCGAGCGGAGCCCACCGGTCCCAGGAAGAGCGGAGCCTACTGGTCCGACGAAAAGCGGATCGACGCGTCCGGGAGGGCCGCGCCGCACCAGATCCTGACCCCGTCGCGCAGCTCGTTGTCCGCGCCCACCTGTGCCCCGTCGCCGATCACCGCGCCCGTCAGCACCGTACGGCTGCCGATCCTCGCGCCCGCCCCGATCAGTGAGTCCGTGATCCTCGCGCCCGCCTCGACGGTCGCTCCCTCCAGCACCGTCGAGCCGTCTATTCTCGCGCCCGCCCCGATCACCGCGCCGGCGCCGATCACCGTGCCGCCCGTGAGCTTGGCGTCGGTGGCCACCGTGGCCGTCTCCAGGACGAGGCGGTCGCCGCAGCGGCCCGGGACCGCCGGGGACGGGGCGCGGCCGAGGACCAGGTCGGCGGAGCCGCGTACGAAGGCCTGCGGGGTACCCAGGTCCAGCCAGTACGTGGAGTCGACCATGCCCTGGAGGTGGGCCCCGGAGGCGAGGAGTCCGGGGAAGGTCTCGCGCTCCACCGAGACCGGGCGGCCCTCGGGGATGGTGTCGATGACCGAGCGCCGGAAGATGTACGCACCGGCGTTGATCTGGTCGGTGACGATCTCCTCCGGCGTCTGCGGCTTCTCCAGGAACGCCGTGACCCGGCCCGCCGCGTCGGTGGGCACGAGGCCGAAGGCGCGCGGGTCCTCGACCCGGGTCAGGTGGAGCGAGACGTCCGCCCCGGAGTCGTTGTGCGTGGCGGCCAGGGCCCGGATGTCGAGCCCGGTCAGGATGTCGCCGTTGAAGATCAGGACCGGTTCGTCCGGCCCCGAGGACAGCTTCGGCGCGACGTTGCGGATGGCTCCGCCGGTGCCGAGCGGCTCCTGCTCGGTGACGTACTCGATGTGCAGACCGAGCGAGGAGCCGTCGCCGAAGTACGGCTCGAACACCTCGGCCAGGTAGGACGTGGCGAGCACTATGTGCTCCACCCCGGCCGCCCTGGCCCGCGCCAGCTGGTGGGTCAGGAAGGGGACGCCCGCCGCCGGGACCATCGGCTTCGGGGTGTGCACCGTGAGCGGGCGCAGTCGGGTGCCTTTGCCACCGACCAGGAGAATCGCTTCTTTTGCCTCTGTCACAGCACCGTCTCTGCTTTCCTGCTGGGGCCTGGCCCGGTTGGTGGCTGGCCAGTCTAAGCAGACCGGTCGGAGATGCCCCGGTCAGCGGCCCTGCAGTTTGGCGGAGGTGGTCCGGGCCGTGCCGAGCTTCTTGTAGAGACGCGCTCCGGGGCATTCGGTTGCGAAACCGTCCCGATGGCCCGAGATGACGTTCATTTTGACCTTCCTGCCCTTCGTGTACTTGTTGCTTCCGGCGGAGACGAGGGTGACCTTGCTCTTGGGGTTGGCCCCGAACAGTCCGAGCTTCCAGGCGGTGAGCTTGGAGACGGCGGTCACCGCTGCGGCGGGCGGGTTGGTGGAGGTGTAGGTGCCGAGCACCGCGACGCCCATGGTGTTGGTGTTGAAGCCCAGGGTGTGGGCGCCGAGTACCGCCCTCGCGACGCCGCCCGCCCGGCCCTCGTAGATGTTTCCGCACTTGTCGACGGCGAAGTTGTAGCCGATGTCGCGCCAGCCGCTGCTCCTGGTGTGGTAGCGGTAGATGCTGCGGAGCACCGAAGGGGCCTGCTTGCAGGTGTAGTTGTTCCCGGTCGCGCTGTGGTGCACGAAGGCCGCCTTGACGGACCTGGTGTACACGAAGTTCCGCTCGCGGAGCCTCTCGTCCGCGCCCCAGCCCCTACGGGTGACGATCCCCGGACGGGGTCCGATGTACGGCTTCGCCCCGGCCGCGACGATCGCCGCCTCCTCCTCCGTCTCCGCCTTGGTCAGCGCGGGGATGAAGGTCGCGCCGAGCGGGGCGAGTTCCGCGTTGGCGGCCGAGGTGGCGGCGGATTCGGCGGTGAGCGCCTCCGGCACGGCCACCACCGTGGTGGGCGGTGGGGTGTCGGCGAACCTCGCCGGGGTCATGGCGGGGAGCTTCACCGGGGTCGCGGCCCGGTTGACGGGGGCGCCCCGGGCGGGTTCCGGCTCCGGGTCCTCGCCGGGGTCGACGAGCTCGAGGCGCAGCCCCTCGGGGAGCGGCGCGGCGATGGTCCGGTTCTGCGGATCGGGGGCCTCCGGGCGTACGCGGACCTCGACGCCGTCCGAGTCGCCGACCCAGAGCGGGGCCGTCGCCCCGCGTACGGTGCCGGACTCCCGCTCTGCACTGCCCAGGTCGGCGGTGTGCTCGGCGTTGTGCGTCTCGATGTCCTGCCAGTCCGACCAGTCCGTCGTCCCGGTCGCCCGGGTACGGACCTGGACCGTACCGTGCAGCTCGGCCCCGGCATCGTCCCAGACCACGCCCACCAGGGAGAACGGGCGGGCGTCACGCTGGGCCAGGCCCTGGCCCACCGCGCCCGCGACCCGGTTCGACGGTGCGGCGAGCGGTTCCAGGGGCAGGGACTGCGTCGAACCGGCGGGCTCGGCCGCGGACGCCATGGCCTCGGCCGCGCCGGTCTCCCCGGTGCCGAGGACAGCGCCGCGCGGGCCCGTGGCGGTGTCGGGGCGGGTCTCTCCCCCGGGCGCGGCTTCGAGTCGTACCGACGGCGGGCCCGCTCCCGGGGTCCCGTGGGACACGGAGGGGGGACGGGCAGGGGCGGAAGCGGCGGGGACGGCGAGCGGCAGGGTGAGGGCCGCCGCGCAGGTGACGCCGACTGAGGTCACGAATAGTGCACGCATACGCATGATCCTGGGCATATACGCCTGAATCCGGCCACCCGGGCATCGACCCATAAGTGACACCCCGTCTGCCGAACCGGTGTACGTGACACCCGTTCAGCCCGCCCCCCACGGCGTCCCCGCGTACGCTTGCGCGGATGAACTCCAGCGACCGCACCCCCGCCGACCTGCTGCGATCCGCTCTCGCCGCGGACCCCGCCCGCCCCCTGGTCACCTTCTACGACGACGCCACCGGAGAACGCGTCGAACTGTCGGTGGCCACCTTCGCCAATTGGGTGGCCAAGACCGCCAATCTGCTCCAGGGCGACCTGGCCGCGGAGCCGGGCGACCGGCTCGCCCTCCTGCTTCCCGCGCACTGGCAGTCCGCCGTCTGGCTGCTCGCCTGCTCCTCGGTCGGAGTCGTCGCCGACGTCCAGGGCGACCCGGCCGCCGCCGACCTCGTCGTGACCGGCCCCGACACCCTGGAGCGGGCGCGGGCCTGCCGGGGTGAGCGGGTCGCGCTCGCCCTGCGCCCGCTGGGGGGCCGGTTCCCGCAGCCGCCCGAGGGGTTCTCGGACTACGCGGTGGAGGTTCCGAGCCAGGGCGACCGCTTCGCACCCTTCGCCCCGGTGGACGCCGACGCGCCCTCGCTGGCCGTGGGCGGGGCCGAGCTGACGGGTGCGCAGCTCGTCGCCCGGGCCCGTGAGGACGCCGACACCCTCGGACTCGTACCGGGATCGCGGCTGCTGACCGGGCGTACGTACGACACCTGGGACGGGCTGAGCGCCGGGCTCTTCGCCCCCCTGGCGGCCGGCGGGTCCGTGGTCCTGTGCCGCCACCTCGGGCAGCTGGACGCGGACGGGCTCGCCAAGCGGATCGAGAGCGAGCGGGTCACCGGCACCGCGGAGTGAGGCGTCCGGGCGCCGCCAACGGCGCGGTATGACAAGCGCTCTGAGGTGCACTCGTCCGGCCCACAGCGGGCCGAGTCCCCGGTACCGATCGGCGGGGCGGGTAGATGATCGGCGGTACAGACCACTCTCCCGGCAGCACACAACCAAGCGCGAGGTTCAGCCGTCTACTCCTGCGACCGGCGGCCCATCGCGCCGCCGAACGTGAAGGATGGACGCAGACGTGACCGACAGCGCTGGCCCCCCGGCCGACCCGGACCGCCCGGCCGGGGACACGCCACCGGGCAGGTCGCAGGAGGAGTCCGGGCCGGACGACCGGGCCACCGACGAGAAGGCCGCCCCGGGCGCGACGTCCGCACCGGACGGCACTCCCGCCCCGGACGCCGGACCCGAAGACGCCGACGACACCGGCACGAGCACGAGCACGAGCACCGGCACCGAAGCCGCGCAGACCTGGGCCGACCACCCCAAAGACGCCGTCATGGCCGCCCGCCGGAGCCACTGGCTGCGCTGGACCGCCCTCGCCGCCTCGTTCCTCGTGCTCGTCGCCGCGGGCGTGGGCTGGTGGATGTACAGGAAGCTCGACGGGAACATCACCCCCGACACCAGCGCCGCCGCCGAACTCAAGGCGTACGAGGAGGAGCGGCCGGAGCAGGTCGTCGTGGACGCCCAGAACATCCTGCTCATCGGGTCCGACAGCCGCGCCGGGGACAACCGCGAGTACGGGCGGGACGACGGCGGCAGCGAGCGCTCGGACACCACGATCCTGCTGCACCTCGCGGCGGACCGGAAGAGCGCGACCGCGGTGTCCGTACCCCGCGATCTGATGGTGGAGATCCCCAGCTGCCGCACCGGGGACGACAAGGAGACCCGGGAGCGGTTCGGACAGTTCAACTCGGCGTTCGCGCTCGGCGGTACCGCCTGCACCATCCGGACCGTGGAGCGGATGACCGGCATCCGTATCGATCACCACATGGTCGTCGACTTCAACGGCTTCAAGGAGATGGTCGACGCCGTGGACGGGGTCGAGATCTGCCTCAAGGAGCCGATCGACGACAAGGACGCGCGCCTGGAGCTCCCGGCCGGACGGCAGAAGCTGAACGGCGAGGAGGCCCTCGGTTACGTACGGGCGCGCAAGTCCCTCGGCAACGGCAGCGACACCGAACGGATAGAGCGCCAGCAGCAGTTCCTCGGCGCCCTGGTCAACAAGATGCAGAGCAACGGTGTCCTGCTGAACCCGACCCGGCTCTACCCGGTGCTGGACGCGGCGACCAGGTCGCTGACGACGGACCCCGGGCTGGCCTCGCTGCGCGACCTGTACGACCTGGTGCGGAGCATGCGCGATGTGCCGACCGATCAGGTGCAGTTCCTGACCGTGCCCCGGCAGCCGTACCGCCAGAACCCGAACCGGGACGAACTCGTCGAACCGGACGCGGGCGAACTGTTCGAACAACTCCGCGAGGACCGGCCCGTGGCGGTCGTCCCGGCCGACGAACTCAAGGACGCGGAGAGCGTGCAGGAGCGGGAGGAGAGCGGAAAGCCGGACGGCGCCGGGCCCGAGAGCCCGACGCCGGCGCCCACATATTCGGGCTCAAGCGCGGCCGACAACCTGTGTGAGCAGTAAAGCAATCCCCAAGACACCGAAGACAATCGACGCGGAATGGGAAGAATGCCCGCTTGTAAGGGGCGTGGAATATGTCACGCACGTCGCCCCACCAGGAAAGCGCCGGATAGTGTGGCGCGATCCGGTGCTTCCGGCCGTCAGGTCGTGCACTGCTGGAGCGAAGGAACGAGCGCCTTGCGGGGGAGGGCGCCTCGCGTGGCACCGACGGAGGATCTGGGCAACCGTGGACGCGCATAGCCGTGGGCGGGCGGACGATATCGACCCCGCCGACCAGTGGGTACTCAACCCGCAGACCGGCAATTACGAACTGCGACTGAATCACTCCGCTGGGGAATCGAGCAGCCCTTCACGTACGGCCACGGCTACCGAAGGAACCGGTCGCCGCGGCGACTCCCGGGCCGGTACGCGTGAACGTGAGGGCGCCCCGGACGGGCCGCGCCGCGAGGTCCCCGGCCAGCGCAGCCGCCGCAGCTCCCAGGGCGGGCGCGGGGCCGCCGAGCCGCCCATGTCCGGCCACCGCCGGAAGCGAAAGACCAAGAAGTCGCGCAAGAAGAAGGCGCTGTTGTGGTCGGGCGGGGTCATGGCCTTCGTCGTGGTGGGCACCTCGCTCGGCGCGTACCTGCTGTACGAGAAGCTCAACGGGAACATCGACGCCATCGACGTGGGTGACGCCGGCAACAAGGACGTCGTCCCCGACGGCCCGATGAACATCCTGATCATCGGTACCGACAAGCGCACCGGCAAGGGCAACGAGGGCTACGGCGACAACGGCAGCGTGGGCCACGCCGACACCAACATCCTTTTCCACGTCTCCGAGGACCGCACCAACGCGACGGCGATGAGCATCCCGCGCGACCTGATGACCGAGATCCCCGAGTGCGAGGCGAAGCAGCCGGACGGGACCTCCACCGTCATCCCCGGCACCCCGAAGGAACGCTTCAACACCAGCCTCGGCCAGAACGGCCGTGATCCCGGCTGCACCATGAAGACGGTCGAGACCATCACCGGCGTCAAGCCGGACCACTTCATGATGGTCGACTTCAACGCGGTCAAGGAGCTGACCACCGCGGTCGGCGGCGTCAAGGTCTGCATGGCCAAGCCGATCGACGACCCGAAGTCGCATCTGAAGCTGCCGCAGGGCGAGTCGAAGGTGCAGGGCGAGGACGCGCTGGCCCTGCTGCGCACCCGGGACAGCTTCGGCAACCGGAGCGACCTCGACCGGATCAAGGTGCAGCAGCAGTTCCTCGGCTCCATGATCCGGGAGATGAAGTCGAGCGACACCCTGACCAACCCGAAGAAGCTGTACAAGCTGGCCGACGCGGCCACCAAGGCCCTGACCGTCGACACGGCCATCGGCGACGCGAAGAAGCTGATGACGCTGGCGCAGGAGATCAGCAAGGTCGACACGAAGAACATCACCTTCCTCACGATGCCGGTCATCGACAACCCGGCCGAGCCGAAGCCCGTCACCGTGGTCGTGGACCCGGTCAAGGGTGAGCAGCTCTTCGCGATGCTGCGCGCCGACACCTCTCTGACCGAGGTGAAGCAGAAGGAGAAGGCCGCCAAGGGCAAGCAGGCGGCCCTGCTCAAGGGCCCGAAGGCCGAGCCCGCCGACGTACGCGTGGACGTCCTCAACGGCGGTGAGATCCCCGGTGCGGCGGGCGCGACCGTCACCTGGCTCCAGAACGAGCAGGGGGTACTGAAGTCCGCCAACAAGGCCAACGCACCGGAGAAGATCAAGAAGACGACGCTGGAGTACGCGCCCAACCAGGCCGATCAGGCCCGGGCGCTCGCCGCGATGATGGGGCTGCCCGCCGCGGCCATGAAGCAGGGCGCCGCCGACGCCGAGGGGCTTGAGGCGATGGTGCTCACGCTGGGGGCGGACTTCAAGGGCGCGGGGCAGCCCATCACCGGGCCCGCGAAGGCTCCGGAGGGCGTCGAGCAGGCAAGCGCCGACAAGGCGGTATGCGCCAAGTGATACCGGGGCACCGCGCCACGGCGGAAATCTGAACAGCATGGGGGGTCCCGTGGGACGGAGCAGTACACGCGGGGAGGGGACGCGATCACGCGTCCGCCGCGCCGATGAACCCGGCCAGGGCGAGAAGCCGTACGACGGCGACGGGCCGGGGGGCGGCCACGGACCGGGGCACGGGCCGGAGGGCGGCGAAGGCGTCCGTCAGGCGGCGAAGGGCCGCCGCGGCGGTGACGGCGGCCGGGCCCGCGGGCGCAGCAGCCGCCGTGCCCCGAAGAGCGGGAAGCGGCGGGTGCTGCGCTGGAGCGCCTGCGTGCTCTCCGTGCTGATACTCGGCACCGGCGGTGCCGGTTACCTCTACTACGAGTACCTCAACAGCAACATCAAGAAAGAGGATCTGACCCTCGGCGACAAGCCGATGGCCGATCACAAGGCCAACGCGGCCGGGCAGACCCCGCTCAACATCCTGCTCATCGGTTCCGACGCCCGGGACTCCGAGGCCAACCAGAAGCTGGGCGGCGCGAAGGAGACCTTCGGGGCTCCGCCGCTCGCCGACGTACAGATGCTGCTCCACCTCTCAGCCGACCGCAGCAATCTGTCCGTGATCAGCATGCCGCGCGACACCATGCTGAAGATGCCGAAGTGCACGGCCCCGGACGGCGAGGTCTTCCCGGCCAGCACGGGGGACGTGCAGACCAACCAAAGCCTGGGGCGCGGGGGTCCGGGGTGCACGGTGGCCACCTGGTACGAGCTGACCGGCATCCGGATCGATCACTTCATGATGATCGACTTCGCGGGTGTGGTGTCGATGGCCGACGCGATCGGCGGCGTCCCGGTCTGCGTCGACGCCAACATCCACTCGCTGACCTCCGACGGCAAGGGCTCCGGGCTGAAGCTGGAGGAGGGCACCACGTACGTCAAGGGCGAGCAGGCCCTCCAATGGCTGCGCACCCGCTACGGCTTCGAGGACAACACCGACCTCGGGCGGGCCAAGGCCCAGCACCAGTACATGAATTCCATGGTCCGCGAGCTGCGCAAGGGCACCAAGCTCACCGACCCGGCGAAGCTGATGAACCTCGCCGAGGCCGCCACCAGCGCGCTGACGGTCGACAAGGGCCTGGACACGGTCAAGAAGCTCTACGACCTGGCCGAGGAGTTCAAGAAGGTCCCGACGAAGCGCATCACGATGTCGACCATGCCGAACGTGTACGGCACCGGCACCAACAAGGGCCGGGTGTACCCGAAGGCGGGCGACGCGGAGCAGCTGTTCCGGATGGTCCGGGAGGACGTACCGCTGGACGGCAAGCCCTCCAAGCGGAAGGCCGCTGAGCCGAAGGACCCGTCCGCCCCGGTCGGCGAGATCGCCGTGGCCGTACGGAACGGGACCGCTACCGACGCGCTCGGACCGGCCTCCGGTCGGGCGACCGACGTGGCGGACCAGCTGAAGGAGGCGGGCTTCGCGCGGACCACCATCGCCCCGGACAATGTGACCGGGACGGCGCGGACCGCGATCCTGTATCCGAGCGCGGACCTGGAGGGCGACGCGCAGGCGGTCGCCAAGGCACTCGGGATTCCGCTGTCGCAGGTGAAGAAGTCCACGGACGTCTCGGGGATCTCGCTCGCGGTGGGCGCCGACTGGCGCGAGGAGGGGGTCTACCCGGTGTCCAAGGGCGAGGAGAAGACCCCGAAGTCGGCGGGTGCCCTCAACGGGGAGAAAGTGGCCTGCATGGAGGTCAATCCGGCCTACACCTGGTGACGGCATAACAGTCCGTACGTACGTGAGGGCCCCACCGTTCAGCGGTGGAGCCCTTCGTACGTGTCGGGTGTCCGGTCGGTCCGGTCAGACCGTCTCGCTGCTCCCCGCCAGCGACGGGCGGCGGCTCGCGATGACCTTCTTCGCCAGGGACCGGGGGCTGGTGAGGAAGCCGAAGCCCCAGCACATGTGCATCGTCGCCAGCGCCACCGGGATCTGCGCGCGGGCCTTCAGCGACAGCCCCTTGCCCGCGGGCACCGACCCGGCGAGGATCGCGGCCGCGTAGCCGCCGGGGACGACCAGCGCCCACGGGGTGACGGTCGCGCCCAGGACCAGGCCCGCCGCGATGGCGACGACGGCGGTCGGCGGGGCCAGGTAGCGCAGGTTGATCGAGCCGGAGTGGTAGCGGGCGACGACGTGGCGCCAGCGGCCGTAGTCCTTGTACTGCTTGGCGAGCGCCTTCACCGAGGGGCGCGGGCGGTACTGGACGCGCAGCTCGGGCGAGAACCAGATGAGCCCGCCCGCCTCGCGGATGCGGAAGTTCAGCTCCCAGTCCTGGGCGCGGATGAACTCGACGTTGTAGCCGTCGGCCTGCTCCAGCGCCTCGCGGCGGAAGACGCCGAGGTAGACCGTCTCGGCCGGGCCCGCCTGGCCGCCCGTGTGGAAGGCCGCGTTGCCGACGCCGATCTTCGAGGTCATCGCGGCGGCGACGGCGTCCTCCCAGGCGTTCTCGCCCTCGGCGTGCATGATGCCGCCGACGTTCTGCGCGCCGGTCTCCTCCAGGAGGCGGACGGCGGTGGCGATGTAGTTCGGCGAGAGCATGCCGTGGCCGTCGACCCGGACGACGATCGGGTGGCGGGAGGCCTTGATCGCCGCGTTGAGGGCTGCGGGGGTGCGGCCGGTGGGGTTGGGGACCGTGTGGACCCGGGGGTCCTCGGCGACCAGTTCGGCCGCGATCTCGTCCGTGCGGTCGGCGGAGGGGCCGAGCGCGATCACGACCTCCATCTCACCGGCGTACTCCTGCTCCAGGATGTGCCGGACCGCGTTCCTGAGATGGCGTTCCTCGTTGAGCACCGGCATGATCACGGAGACGGCGGGGTACTGCGCGGCAGACATGTGGTCCTCGGGGGGTCCTCGGGGGCGCCGGGGGTTTCGTACCCCAGGAGGCGGCTCTGTTTCGGCCGCCACGTTACCGCGAATGGGGGACACCGGTGCGCGCGCCGCCCGGTGGTGGGCCGGGGCGGAGATCCTATGGGCCTACCGTCGGACGGTCCCCCCTGCACCACGGAGGTGTCTCCCCCCGTGCCCACGCCGCAACGACCACAGCGCCCCTCGCGCCCCCGCACCACTTCCCCGAGGCGCCGTCCTCCCCAGGGTGCGCGGCCGGTCCGCTCGCGCAAGCAGGACGAACGGCCGCGCTGGGGCATGCGGGTGGCCACCGGTCTGTCCGTGCTGGTGCTGGGCGCAGGTGGGATCGGTCACGCCGTGGTGAGCAACCTGGAGACCGGGATCGGCCGGGTCGACCCGTTCAAGGACATGAAGAACCGGCCCCAGGGCGGCCGCGGCACGAATCTGCTGCTGGTGGGCACCGACGGCCGGGACACCATCACCGAGGAGGAGCGGAAGAAGTACCGGCTCGGCGGCGCGCCCTGCCACTGCACGGACACGATCATGCTGGTCCATCTGTCGGCCGACAAGCAGCGGGCGAGCGTCGTCAGCCTCCCCCGGGACAGCTACGCCGAGATGCCCGCCCACACCGACCGCACCACGGGCAAGCACCACGAGAGCCACCCGGTGAAGCTGAACGCCGCGTACGCGGAGGGCGGGCCGACGCTGACCGTGCGGACCGTCGAGAACATGACGGGCGTCAAGATCGACCACTATCTGGAGGTCGACTTCACCAGCTTCATGAAGACGGTCGACGCGGTGGGCGGGGTGAAGATCTGCACGGCCCGGCCGATGAAGGACTCGTACACCGGGCTGAACCTGCCCGCGGGCACGCATGAGTTGGACGGCGGCCAGGCCCTCCAGTACGTGCGTTCGCGCCATATCGACGTGGCCGCCGACCTGGGCCGGATGGAGCGCCAGCAGAAGTTCATGGCGGCGCTGATCAAGCGGGCGACGAGCAGCGGGGTGCTGCTGAACCCGGTGAAGTTCCAGCAGGTCTCCGCCTCGGTGCTGGGCTCGGTACGGGCGGACAAGGGGTTCGGTACGGAGCAGATGCTGGCGCTAGGCCGGGCGATGAAGGACTTCAGTCCGGCCTCGTCCGAGTTCACGTCCGTGCCCATCGGCAACCCCAGCTTCCCCGTCAAGGGCATCGGCTCGACGGTGCAGTGGGACGCGGCGAAGTCGAAGAAGCTGTTCCAGGCCCTGCGCGAGGACCGGCCGCTGGCCCCGGAGAAGCCGAAACCGAAGCCCGCGGCGGGCCCGCGGCAGCCGCCCGCCACGCTCGTCGACGTGGCACCGAAGGAGATCCGGGTCCAGGTCTACAACGGGACCCCGAAGGACGGCCTCGGCCAGACCGTCGACGAGGGGCTGCGCGCCACCGGGTTCACCACCACGGGAGGCCCGCTCAACGGGGAGCTGCAGGACCTGAAGCGGACGCTCGTGGAGTACGACCCGCGCTGGGACCGGTCGGCGAAGTCCCTGGCCGCCGCCCTGCCCGGAAGCGAGCTGAAGGCGGTGAAGGGCCAGGGCGGAACGATGAAGGTGACGGTGGGCTCGGACTTCACGAAGGTGCAGCGGGTGAAGGCGGAGGCCCGGCAGACGGGCGAGTTCTCCACGGTGACGGGGGACGAGGTGGTGTGCCCGTAGGGTCCCGGAAGCCTGTACGGGTTCTCGGGAGCCCGTAGGGTTCCGGAGGCTGTAAGGACCTCCGAGAGCCCGTAGGGTTCCGAAGCCCGCAAGGGTTCTCGGGAGCCCGTAGGGGCTGTCGCGGACGGGGTCAGTCGTCGATGCCGTCCGCCGCGCGCTTCTCGCGCAGTTCCTTGATCGCGCGGCGGCGGGCGAGGCGGTGGGTGCGCCGGATCTGCGCCTCCTGGTAGCGCCGCTTGTCGCGCTCGGTCTCGGGAATCACCTGCGGTACGGAGCGCGGTCTGCCATCCCCGTCGACGGCGGCGAAGACCAGATAGGCGCTGCCGACCTGCTGGGCGGGGGTCGACTCGTTCCAGCGCTCGGCCATCACGCGGACGCCGACCTCCATAGAGGAGCGGCCGGTCCAGTTGACCTGGGCGCGTACGTGGACGAGGTCGCCGACGCGGACCGGCTCCAGGAAGACCATCTCGTCCATCGAGGCGGTCACGGCGGGGCCACCGGAGTGCCGGCCGGCGACGGCGCCCGCGGCGTCGTCGACCAGTTTCATGATCACGCCTCCGTGCACCGTACCGAGGAGGTTGGTGTCGCTGCCGGTCATGATGTGGCTGAGCGTGGTCCGGGAAGCCGCGGTCGGCTTGCCCGGAATCTCGCCATCCGGGCGGCTGGCCTGATCTGAACGGGTGGCCTGATCTGTCATACAGTCCACCTTATGCGCGGGCCCCGATCCCGCAGAATGCATCAGGTTCGCAACAGCCCTGGTGCGATTTCCCTTACACCCTGTAATAGCCGTGGCAAGGGGCGGCACACTGGTCGGATGAACGATTGGCCCGATCGACGGACCGGCGACGGCAGCGAGCGCTACGGCCGGGGCAGCGCCAGCCCCCAGCCCGAAAGCGCGCGGTCCATGCCGCACGTCCAGCGCCGCCCGGCACCGCCCCGCAGGCCGCAGATGCCGCCGCAGAGGCCTCAGGTCCCGCCGCAGAGCCAGGGGTACGACGACCGCTACCAAGCCCCGGCCCCCGGTTACGGCGACAGCCCCGACGCCGGTTACGACAGCGGCTACAACACGGGCCAGGTCTACGGCGGCGGCAACGGCTCCGGCCGGGGCGGCGGCCGTCGCGGCGGCGGTGACGGAGGTTACGTCCAGGGCCGCCCCGCCCCGGACTGGCGCCGCCGGATCAAGCTCGGCGCACTGACCCTGGTGGTCGCCCTCCTCGCGGTCTCCGTCTCGACGTACTTCTGGGCCGACTCGAAGCTGAAGCGCGAGGTCGACCTCTCCAAGGTGATCGAGCGGCCGGAGGCGGGCGACGGAACGAACTACCTGATCGTCGGCTCCGACAGCCGTGAGGGCATGTCGGCCGAGGAGAAGAAGCGGCTGCGCACCGGTTCCGCCGAGGGCAAGCGCACCGACTCGATGATGATCCTGCACGACGGGTCCAGCGGCCCGACGCTGATCTCGCTGCCGCGCGACTCCAACGTCGAGATCCCGTCCTTCAAGGGCTCCGAGTCCGGCAAGATGTTCCCGGGCACCGGCCGCCAGGTGAAGCTGAACGCCGCCTACGCCGAGGACGGGCCCGAACTGCTGGTGCGGACGGTGGAGTTCAACACCGGGCTGCGCATCGACCACTACGTCGAGATCGGCTTCGGCGGCTTCGCGCAGATCGTGGACGCGATCGGCGGGGTCGAGCTGGACATCCCGAAGGCGTTCAAGGACAAGAAGTCCGGCGCCGACTTCCAGGCGGGCAAGCAGACGCTGAACGGTGAGCAGTCCCTCGCCTTCGTCCGGACCCGCTACGCGTTCGCGGGCAGCGACCTCGACCGTACGAAGAACCAGCAGAAGTTCCTCGCGGCGCTGGCGAGCCAGACGGCAACGCCGTCCACGATCCTCAACCCGTTCAAGCTGTACCCGACGATGGGCGCGGGCCTGGACACGCTGATCGTGGACAAGGACATGTCGCTGTGGGCGCTGGGCAACATGTTCTTCGCGATGAAGGGCGTCACGGGCGGCGACGGTACGTCGATGAACGTGCCGATCTCGGGCAGCATCGGGAGCAACCTGGTCTGGGACAAGGCGAAGGTGAAGCAGCTCGTGGAGCAGCTCAACAACGACGAGAAGGTCACGGTCAAGGGCAACTGACCGCCTCACCCTCACGTCACGTCACCTCACCTCACCTATGAGCCGTGCGTGATGTTCCCGTGCTCGTCCATGAGG
This sequence comes from Streptomyces sp. WZ.A104, assembly GCF_002382885.1. Taxonomy (GTDB): domain Bacteria; phylum Actinomycetota; class Actinomycetes; order Streptomycetales; family Streptomycetaceae; genus Streptomyces. The sequence continues at coordinate 73,707 of NZ_NWVL01000020.1, read as the reverse complement.
GGATGGATCTGGGAGGGGCCGTAGTCGTCCACGTCGGACGGGCGCGGCCGCTCCGGCCCGTCGGGCCCGATCCGCATCATGCGCTCGACACGGACGACCTCGTACCGGCGCCCCCGCAGAACGAGTTCGTTGGGCCTCCGGCGTGCGGTGAACTTCTTCGCGGCCCGCTCACGGAGGGCCGCCTCCTTCTCGTCCACCTTCATCCACTCGGGCAGCTCCGGCATGTCCGGCAGATCCGGCAGCTGGGGCACGGGCCGGGTGAGGTGGTGGACGAGGGCGCGCCGGGCGCCCTGTGGGGTCGAGTACTGCCCGGTCACCATCGACCAGGACAACTCCTTCCGCTCCACCACCCGGAACGTCGCCGGGAGGAGCACCACCCCCGGGTGGGTGGTCAGCGCCCGCCGGGAGTCGGCCCGTACGTCCTTGGGGAAGCGGTCGGCGGTGTAGGAGAGGTTCAGCAGCCCCATCCGGTCGATCCCCTCGGACAGCCCGACGGCGGCCGCGTGGTCGACCACGAAGCCCTCGGTGCGGGAGGCGTCGGGCGCGTCCAGGTCCCAGCTGTCGTCGTCCGGATCGGTGGCCCGGGGCGGCTCCAGCCGGTCGTCGCCGATCCGGGCGAACTCGTCGGCCCGCACGACCCGGTAGCGGACTCCGTCCGCCGTCACCTCGTTGACCGGCTTGGTCTCCAGCTGGGCCACGGCCGCCAGCAGCGACCTCCGCACGGCGGGGTCCTCGGTCTCGTCCCTCGCCTTGAACCACAGGTGCGAGTTCAGGTCGTCCCGGGCCATCTGCGGGAACCCGGTGTCGAGTTCACCCATCAGCCGCCAGCGCGGCCGGTCCCCGCCCCGCTGCTCGGCGAGCCCGAACAGCGGCCCCCGGACCACGATGCTCGGGTACTTGCGGACCGAGGCGAACGCGTCCACCTCGGTGACCTCGGAGACCGGGTCGTCGCGGTGGGTGACGTTGATGGTGAGATGGTCCGGCGACTTCCCCGGGTGATCGTCCATGCACTCAGTGTGCCGAAGCGGGACTGTTGGTGTCAGGGTTTCCACCACAAAAGGCTTGCCGGCGCTGATGCCGACGAGCGTGCTCCGCTGCCCTTCCGGGCCGGGGTGCGCTCGGGTCGTCCGCCAGTCGAGGTCCTGGTTGAGAAATCGCTGCTCACACCGGGTCGTGGCGCGGCACGATCCGGTGAGGGTCCGCCGGGTCGTGGCTGACCGCGACCCGGTGGACCGCGACATCAAGTACTTAAAGAACCAAGAGAAATTACCCAACCCCACCCCACCCGATCCCAGTGGTCAGCTGCGGGAGGGGCTGGTCACTCACACGGGTGAGATTCGCCAACTGGGCTGGATTTCGGACGGGTTGGCAGGCATATGCTCACGCTGACCACAACCCCAGACATGAGACGGCCCCCGCCGGGACGGCAATCCCGAGCGAGGACCTGACCACCAAGGAAGCAGCACATCTTCCCGATGGATACTCAGCACGATATCGCCCTCGCCCATGCCCTGACCGGGATTCCCGGGCCTCTCCCGCCCTCCGGCGTGATCCACGTAGCGATCCCGCACACGAGCCGGTTCACGATCGTCGGCAACCACCTCGCGCAGCACGCCGAGCTCTCCCTCGCCGCGATCGGGATCGGCGTACACATCCAGTCGCTGCCCGCAGGGTCCCAGGTCGGCATCAAGGCGCTCACGGCCCGCTTCGCCGAGGGCGAGACGACGATCGCCTCCGCCCTTCGCGAGCTGGAGACCCACGGCTACCTGCACCGGACCCGCGTGCGGCTGGCGAACGGCCGGATGGTCACCCGCACGGTGTTCTGCAACCATCCGGGTGCGTTGCCGCGGGGCGGGGCCGTGGCGGTGCCGATGCCGGTCGTGGCGCCGCCGGCGCCCGTGCCGGCGGGGCCGCCTGTGCTGCCCGTGGTGGCGGCTGCGGTGCCTGAACCCGCGCCCGAACCCGCCCCCGTACCGGAAGAACCGCACCCCCCGGTACGCGTACCGCCGCGCACCGCGCCCAAGCCGCCGCGCCGGCCGCTCCCCCAGCCGCGCGAGCTCACCCCGGAGCTGCGCCGGGCCTCCTCCGCGCTCCTCGCCGACCTGCGGCGTCACGCGGAAGAGCTGCTGCTCTGCGAGCAGGACATCGAGGAGCTGGTCCCCGGTGTGGCCGCCTGGCTGGAGCGCGACACGCAGCCCGACGCGATCCGCCATGCCCTGACGGCCGACCTCCCGCAGCCGCCCAGAAGCCCGGCGAAGCTCATCAGGCACCGCCTCACCGTGCTCCTGCCGCCGCCGCTGCCCGGCACCTCGGATCTGACCCCGGTCCGCCGTACCGTCGTCATCCCCCTCCAGAACTGTGACCGCTGCGACCACGCGTTCCGTGCCACCTCACCGGGCCACTGCCGTGGCTGCCGGAGCGAGCTGCTGGGAGCGGCCTAGCATGAAGGGAACGACCCTTGTCCCCGGGCACGACATCCCCGGACACGATCGAGGAGCGCGCACCGGCTCGGGCGCCGTTCTCTCCGACATCCACCGGGCTCCGGAGGCGCCGCGCTACGCGACCCGTAAGGACTTCATGTACGGCGAGGACGTCACCATCGGAGAGTGGACGATCTCGACCGACGATCTGCCGCGTTACGCCTGACGCCGCTCGCTCTACGTCCTTCCACGCCAGCAGCGAAACGTATGGGAGCGCCAACAGCCGTCCGCGCGACGGTCAATCCGCGCAGTCGTACTTCTTGACGAGCCTGCTGGCCGCTTCCCGCATCACGGTCACGTTGCTGCGCAGCGCGATGTCCGCGTCAACAGGCCGCTCCCTCTCCAGCCTGGCCAGCTTCTCCTCATCCTGCGACGGCACGTCGAGCCACACCCTGATGTACGGGGCGGTCGAGCCCATACGGACGGGGCAGCCCGCAGGCAACGTGACCGTGGCCTCCTCGGGGAGCGCCCAGCCGATAAGCCCGGGGCCGAGAGATGTGGAGCCCTCCTTGCGGCCGGGGGGACTCGGGGTGTCCTCTACAACCAGTTTGTAGACCACCCGAGGGTTGTCGTTGTCGTCGTACGGGTTGGCGCGCAGCACACGGCACGCTTTGAACACTGCGGTGTCAGTGGTCCTGCCCCTGCTCTCCCACTCGTCCGTGCTGACCTCCCCACCCTGGCCGTCGTCGATCAGCTCCGCCGTCTCCCGGCTGAGCGCACCATGACACAGGCTCTGCGGCAACGGCGCCTTCTCCACGTTCTCGGGCCAGACACTCGCCGTCACCACCGCCACCCCGGCGACACCGAGCGTGACAGTCAACGGCAGCCACTTCTTGTCCATCGATTACTGTCCCGTCAACTTGTTGGCCTCGGCCAGGCCGGTGAGGTACCACTCCTTGGCCTTCGCCTGGAGATGGTTCTCGAACTCGCCGGGGCTCGCGTCCAGCTCCTCCTTCGTCAGCCCGCGTTTCGTCGCCACCCCGCGCAACATGCCCTTCAGCTGTTCCTCGCCGTCTTCGTAATGACCAATCCTGTTCTTGCGGGTCTCGGCGTCGACCTTGGCGTTCTCCTCGTTCAGGTCATCGCTCAGGCCCCAGTCCACCGAGCGCTGAATCGCGTCGCCAGCGAACGGAATGGGGGTCAGCAGCCCCCCGACGATGTGGTAATTGAGCATCTTCTCGTAGGCATTGGCGTCCTTCTCCGCCTGGCCCAGGTCGGCGATGACGTCGTCGCGCACGCCGTCGAGGTGACCGAGCACATTCGCGGACTGCTGAACCCAGGCCCGCAGCTCCTGGTCTTCCTTGCGGAAGGACTCCGCCGGGAAGCCTTCGAGCCCTTCACCGATGACCACGGTCTGCGAGCCATGGATCATCTTGTAGGCGTTGGGGTCTTCTACTGTGGCGCGGATGATCCGGGTGAGGTCACCCCGGTCGATCTCCAGCTGGTTGAAGTCGGTCGGCCCGTCCATCTCCTTGCCGAGGATCTGGTGCACGTCGGAGCCGTAGTCGGCGATCATGTCGGCCATCGGCAGGCGCATGGTGACGGGGATGGCGCTCTGGTCCTTGCGGAGCGCCTCCGTGTACTCGCCCATCACCCGCTCGAAGATCGCGGTCTCGGCGGCATTGTGGTGAGCCGGTGCCAGGTGCAGCTCCGAACCCGGCACGCGGCCGGTGGCCGCGGCCTCAAGAGCGAGGCCGAGCTCGGCGCGGGCCGAGGTGTACTGCTTCTCGTCCGGCATCTTGCTCTCGACTTCGCCGCCGGGCCACTTCCGGTCCTCCAGGAAGTACTTGAGGTTGTCGGTGGTGTTCGGGTCGAAGTAGTGGGTCGAGGCGGACGCGTTGCGGCTCATGGCGTTCAGCAGGCCCTTCATCGGGTCCTCCTGCGTGCCCTGCCAGTGCCTCAGGGGTCCGTCGTAGGCGTCGTCGTTGTCCGTCTCCCACTCACGGATGGTGTCGCCGACCTCGGTCAGGAAGGCCTCGCTGTAGACCGGGTCGTCCTCGTCCTTCTTCCAGGGCGAGGACTTTTCCTTGGGGTCCTTGTTCGGGTCGTACACGGCGTCGTCGCCGGCGTCGGCGGCCATCAGGTCCGTGAGGTCCTTAAGGGTCGCGGCGCCGCCCACGATGACCCCGGGGTGCTGGCGGACCAGGCCGTTGCCGTCGCGGGCCGTGGTGATGAGCTTGTCGGTCCAGACCGAGGTGACGCCACCCGGGGAACCGATCGAGGAGTCGGGTCCGGTGGCGGTGGCGAGGGAGCCGGACAGCGCCTTGTAGAGGCGGGCGTCGGTGCTGGAGACCTGGCCGTCGCGGCCGCCCGACTCCAGGCTGCTGGCGAGCAGCAGCACGGCCTCCTGCTGGTCACGGCTCCGGTAGCTGAGGTTCGTCATCAGCTGCTCGGCGAAGGCCGTCGAGTCCTTGCCTTCCTCGGCGATCGTGAGGAGCCGCTCTCGCTCGTCGTCGTCGAGGTGCTCCCAGCGGGCGTAGAGCTTGGCGGCCTCACGGCCGTTCTCCGCCTGCTGCTTCTCCTCGGCGCGCATCCTCTTGGCGTCGGCGAGGCCGTTGAGGTCGGTGCTGCCGAAGTCGTTGGCGTGGTTGCGGATCAGTGCGCGCAGGCCCCAGGCGCAGAGCTCATCGGCTTCGTTGGCACGCTTCAGGATCCCTTCGAGCTTGCGGCGCAGCGCCTCGAACTGAGCCTCGGTCGCGAGGGGCTCGGTGCTGTCCTTGGAGCGGCGGTCGGGGTGTACCCGGTGGCTGAGAACGCCGTTGGGGTAGATGACGATGCCCGGCGGGGGGTTCTCGTACGCGTACTTGAGGTCGTCCTGGGCCGACTTGAAGAGGGCGTGGGCGTCCTTGAGGAGGTCACGTACCGACTCCGCTTCGGTGACAGCGTCACTGAACTCATTGGCGGTCTTGGTGACGAACTCCTTGGTGACCGTGGCGTTCTCGCCCGCCCAACTGGACTTGTCCGCCTTGGACTTCATTGCCTTGGCGTCGGTCTGGAGAGGGGATTCCAGCTTGCCGATCATCTCGGTCCACTGGGTCACCGCAGTGGCGAGCGGGGTGAGCCGGGCGGTGAGGAGCTGCTCGAAGGTGGGCACGGTGACGGCTCTCCTTACCGGAAGTACTTGCTGATCTGAGAAGCGGGGACGGCCCCGTCGTCCCCAGGGGCGACGGGGCCGACTATGCGCAGCTGTGTCTCGATCCACTCGTCGTCGGCCTTCTTCGACGCCTTCGTGTAGTCCAGGTGGTTGGAGATGTGGGCGCATGCCTGGAGGAGGGTCTTCACCTGCTTCTCCCAGGTTTCGATCACTTCCGTGAACGCCGCGCCGGTGTCGAACCCGTCGCCCTTGAGGCCCTTACCGGCTGTCTCGCTCGCCGCCTTCGCGTGCTTACCGGTCCGTTCGAGGCCGTTGAACAGGTTGAAGGCGGCGTGGCCGATGTCCCCCAGCTCGTCGTCCGAGACGACGTAGTCGGCCGACCCCTTCGCCGGGCCGGGACCCCCGGTGCCGCCGGCCTGGTTCAGCCTCATGGCGGCGGCGGCCTTCAGCTCGCCCCATTCCTTCGCGAATGACATGATCCCCACCCCGTATACCGCTAGAGAGCCGCTCCCCGCGCCACGATACCCGTGTGATCAAACGATCCAGCAACAGTGCGTCACTGGCTTCCCGAGCAGGCACAAAGGCTCCGTTGAGGCGGTCAACCCCGCAAAACACCCCGCGCTGACGGAGTTGCTGACCGAGTTTCGATGAACGGCATCCTGTTCGTCAGCGCTCGGCAGGATCACTGCGGCTGACGTCGGTGCGCCGCACAAGCCGCGTGCCTGGCGAAACAAGCCACGTGCCTGGCGAATCACCCATGAACTACCCCCTATGCTCCCCCGTGTGCCAGCAACGCAACGTGCGGGAGCGCCAACCTGCCCTTCGTCGCCTGGAATTCGGCACACAGTGCGTCGTACGCCTGCCTGGCCGCCGCCACCCCCTCCATCCCCCGGCCGTTGAGGACCTGCCCGATCGCGCCGATCCCCCGCTCTGCCCCCGCCCACCACGCATCGGGGCCACAGCGGTGCTCCCAGGCCACCTCGGAGCACCGCACTCCCAGGAACCCGGCCGCGTCGAGCAGGGCGGCCAGGCCTTCCGGGTTACGTGGGAAGTCGTCCTCGGGGGCGAGTGCGGGGAGCCAGTCGGGGCGGGTGAGCCCGGCGGCCTGCGCGGCGCGGCCGATCAGGGTCTGGCCGGGTGCTCCGGGCGACCGCCAGATGGTGACCGCGACCCGGCCGCCGGGGCGGGTGACCCGGCGCAGCTCGGCGAGCGCTTCGCGCGGGCGGCCCACGTGGTTCAGGACGAAGTTGCCGACGACCGCGTCGAACGCGTCGTCCTCGTAGGGGAGCTCGGGGAGCCGGGCGATGCACGCCGCGATGCCCGGCACGGCCCGGCGGGAAGCGTCCACCATGCCGGGTTCCGCGTCGACCGCGTGCACGGCGGCACCGCGTGCGACGGCCGCGAGGCTGACTGTTCCGCTGCCGCAGCCCACGTCGAGGACCCGGGATCCCGGACCTACCTCGGCGGCGTCGAGGAGAGCCGGTACCGGGTGGGCGCAGAGGCGGGCGTAGGTGCGGTCGTACGCCTCGGCCTTGCCGGACCAGATGCGCCGCTCGGCACGGTCGAAGGGGGTGGTGGTGCGTGATGCCCTTGGAGACGTGGTCATCCGGCGACTCCCTTCGGTTCGAGTTCGGCGAAGTCCTCGTGGAGCGCGTCGAGGTGGCGGCCGGTCGGTTCACCGGCCGGGGTCAGCTCCGCGATCCGCCAACGGGGCAGCTGCTCCTCGACCTCGGCGGGCAGCGACCCGTCCGCCGGATCGGCCAGGGCGTACAGCACCCCGAACGCGGTCTCCCGGGCCACCTCACGGGCCAGCGCGCCGAGGTCCTCGGGGGTGAGCCCGGCGTCGAGGGCGCGGTCGACGGCGTCGGCGGCCGTGCCGTCGGCGCGGTAGGCGGCCACCCACTGCCCGGCGGCCGTGGCCCAGGCGTCGACGTCCTGCCACACCGTGCGCAGCAGCCGGTAGCGGGCGAGCTGCGGCAGCCCCTCGTAGACCTCGGATTCGGCCCAGTCGCGGGCGTCGCCGTCCGCGCCCAGGGCGGTGAAGAGGGCGGTCAGTCTGTCGAGTTCAGTCATGTGCCGGGAGGCTAACCGATGAGTTTCTGCGCGGCGCGCGGTCAGTACTTCCGTAATAGTGAGACGTAAGAACCCAGCGACATATCCAGGAGACCTGATGCGCACCCTGATCAGCACCGCGTTCGTTTCGCTCGACGGCGTCGTGGAGGCCCCGGGCGGCGAGCCCGGCTACCGGAACTCGGGGTGGACCTTCAAGGACGTGGAGTTCCTCCCGGAGGCCTACGCCATCAAGGACCAGGAGCAGAAGGAGGCCGCCGCCATGCTGCTGGGCCGGGTCAGCTACGAGGCCTTCAGCCCGGTATGGCCGGGGATGGAGGAGTTCGCGTCGTACAAGGTGATGCCGAAGTACGTCGTCTCCACCACCCTCGCCGAGGACGATCTGGTGTCCGACTGGGGCGACACCACGATCCTGCGCTCCCTGGACGAGGTGGCCGCCCTGAAGCGGACCGAGGGCGGCCCGATCATCGTCCACGGCAGCGCCGCCCTGAACCGGAGCCTCGCGGACGCCGACCTCATCGACCGGTACAACCTGCTCGTCTTCCCGCTCCTGCTCGGCGCGGGCAAGCGCCTGTTCAGCGAGACGGACAAGGACCGCCAGAAGCTGAAGCTGGTCGAGCACGAGGCGTACGCGAACGGCATCCAGAAGAACGTGTTCGACGTCGTCCACTGACACCGCGGTTCTCGGGGCTGCGGTTTCGGGATCGTGACTCTCGGGCCTGCGGTTCTCGGGCCTGCGGGGCCGGGAACCGCACACGACTTCCGTCCCGCAGGTGCCATCCGGGCGGCCTGGGACGACTACTCGGGGCGGACCTGTGCGGCCTGCATGCCCTTCGTCCCGTGCTCCCACCGCCCGACGGACTGGCTGGGCGCGCGAGTGAGCCCTCCGGCCTGGGCACATCCGGAATGACCAGACGAGAGATACGCCCCCTCAGTCGAGACGGCGACCGTCCAACCATTCGTGACAGGGTGAACGAATGGCGACGAACCGCGAGTACTCACCCGATCCCCAACCGACCGGCCTCACGCCGTGGCCGGACACCGCCCCGGTCCACGGTGATCTCCTCGCGGCGAAGGCCCTCGTCTACGACCCTTGCGGGTTCGCCTGCTCGCAGCCGGTCCCCGAAGCCGAGAGTGCCGAGTACGCCGCCCACACGTTCACGCTTGACGGACTCGCCATCCGGTTCCGCTCAGCCAAGACGACCCCCACCAAGGTCGGCCAGTTCGTCACCGTGTGGAAGAGGTCCCCGGGCGGGCCCATCCAGCCCTTCGACGCGTCGGACTCCGTCGATCTGTTCGTCATCAGCACCCGCGACCAGCACCACCTCGGCCAGTTCGTCATTCCCAAGGACGTGCTTTGCCGACACGGTGTCGTGTCGGTGAACGGTGCCGGGGGGAAGCGGGCCTTCCGCGTCTATCCGCCCTGGGTGACCACCACCAACCGCCAAGCCGACAGGGCGCAGGCGTGGCAGCTGGACTACTTCCTGCACCTGCCCCAGGACGGGTCCGCAGACTCCGCCCGTGCCCAGGAGCTCTACCGCCCATGAGGTGGCGCCGGCCCGGCCGGATGAAGCGCTGGACCTGGTTCGTGCCCTCGTAGATCTGGGTGCTCTACGGCATACATTCGCCTGACCTGCCAAACCACCCCACAAGTGAGGGAGCCGCCCAGGATTCCCCCAGGATCGGTCCAGAAGCGGTGCTCTCACGGGTTGGTTACGTGACCAGCCTGCCACTCACTCTGGGGAAGACGAGTACCTTTCGACGCTGGCCCGTCCCGTGGAGCGGTCGAGTAGGCGGAGCTCCCAGGGTCCGCTGTTCACGTCGAAGTCCTTCCCGAAGCCGACCCACTTGCCTGCCATGCGGCGGCCTGTCGGCTCGATCAGTAGCTGGACGGCACCGTGGTAACGGGCGCCGTGGTAGTAGCCGTCCACCGCTGTCTGTTCCGTCCACGTGCCTGTGATGATGTTCCGGTCCACGGACAGGTCCAGAGACAGAGGACTGTCCGGGTTGGTCGACGCTCCAGGCAAGCTCTGGGCTGTCAGCCTGTTGCCGTGCTGGACGATTACGACATGGTGCTTGCAGTCGAAAGTCTCGCCACGGCTGGACGAGTAGAACTCGTACCGAGACAGCCAGATCCCCGCGTACTCGCCTTGCGTCTCCGGCTCCGGGCTTGTGACGGCACTGGTCGTGCCGACTTCTCCAGCTTCCATGTCGTGGCCTCCTGCGCCGTCTGAGTGGACGCGTGTCATAGGGATCGCAAACCCCAGCGACTCGGGGGCGCGGCCAGTGAACTGTTTCAACGCTCGCGCCTACAGGGGGCGGCACGTCCTGGTCTTCCCGGACTCCCAGCGTTGCACGAGTCGCTTGGAAGCGTCGTTCGGTTCGCCCAGTTCTTGCCCCGCGCCACGTAATCCCTGGGCGAACTCGTCTTGGCTCAGGTTCATCGACTTGCGTACGGAGGTGAGTACGTCGTTGGGAACTCGGTCACGCTCGGGCGTAGTCGTCATGGTCCGAGGCTAGCCACGCAGCACCTCGGATGACACCGGTTTGACGCCCTCTGAGTGACACCGCCATGACGCCCGAGGGTCGCCTCGAACGTCGCCGCGATGGTCGAGGTTAATCCGGAGCATGGTCGACATGTCCATCCGTATCAGCGCCACAAGGTGACAGCCGACGGTACGCAGACCGAGCCGCGAACCCTGTACGAGGGTGAGGGCGGGGAGCCCCTCGCGACTGGCGTGATGCCCCCGTGCCTGTGTCCCAGGTGCAGAGGCGGACGGCATGAACGGAGCACGTCGGACATCCAACTACGTGGAGGCAAACCAGCATGAATACGGCAGTAGTGATCCGCGACCCGAAGACGTACGTCACGCCGGACGTGTGGCAGCGGGAGGTAGCCCTTCTCCTCCGGAACCCGGAGAACACACGCGAACTGGCGGAAGCCAAGTTCGGGCAGGCCATCGCCTACCTGGTCACGTGCGGCGAGAACCCGGACCTTCTCATGGGCCCGTCCGAGCAGGTGGACGAGGCATGGCACTCGTTCATGCTCGACTCGATCCCGTACCACCACTTCACCAACCGGCACTTCGGCCGGTACATCCACCACGTCCCCGAGCTTCCGGGAACGGCTGCCGGGGTCCAATGCCTCAGCGACGACGAGGCGACGCGGGACGGGCACGGCTCCAGGACCGGTGGCCCGCTGGTCCTGGAGCAGACGGTCAAGGCCATCAAGGCGGTCGGGTTCGAGATCGACCCCGACCTGTGGGGCATGGAGAGTGCAGCCAACTGCAACCAGTGCCACGCCGGGTGCCACGACTCACCCAAGTAGAGCCGCATAGACGTTGAGTTGGGGCCTGCCCCGTACGTTGGGAGTAGGCCCCTTCTGCTGGAAAGGATCACCGCATGTCATTGGCTGAGTCCTGGGACGAATACGCGGTCGGAAGCAAGCCGCGCAGGGCAGTGAACGCCACGGGCGAGACGACGTGGCTGAACTGGACTCAGTACGCCGATCACGGGCCGAACGAGGGCGTTCTAGGCCCCGTCGCCGGACGTCGGGTGCTGGAACTCGGCTCAGGCAGCGGGAGCAACCTGGCACACCTGGTCACGCTCGGTGCGACGGGTCTGGGAGTGGACATTGCACCTGCCCGCGAACCGGTCGCAAAGGAACGCTGGGCCGGTCTGACAGGTATTCAGTTCCGCACGGCAGAGGCAACGGCCTTCCTGAGCGAGACGGACGAGACCTTCGACGTCGTGCTCTCCATCTTTGGTGCCGTGTGGTTCGTCGAGCCGCACACCCTGCTACCGCTGATTCGATCCCGTATGGCTTCGGGTGGCACTCTCGCGTTCTCCCACCTCCCCGCCGGAAGTCAAGACGTGAAACCAGGCGGGGCGGGGTTGCGTCACAACCACAGCCTCGACGCATGGGAACACCTACTCACAAGCCACGGATTCGCGGCAGTGTCAGCATCACTGATCGATCCGCCGCAGGGCAGGACCGTGGGCACGATGCTCGTACGCGCGCTGGCACGCTGACCGCGCACGACGGCGGCCACTGGCCATCGGGTAGGAGGGCCGGGCGCCCCGGCCCTCCTACCCGATTATGCAGGTCAGCACCCGTTCCGGGGCCAGTGTCCGCCCAGGATTCCCCCAGCATGACGCCCAGGAGAGGCACGGAACGGACCCGAACGGGCCGGAAACCGATCACCGCTCCGGGATCACCGGAAAGGCGGTTGACCTGCGAAAACCCTGCTACGGCAGGTTCCTCGCCATGACGATGCGCTGGACCTGGTTCGTGCCCTCGTAGATCTGGGTGATCTTGGCGTCGCGCATCATGCGCTCGACGGGGTAGTCCCGCGTGTAGCCGTAGCCGCCGAGGAGCTGGACGGCGTCCGTGGTGACCTCCATGGCGACGTCGGAGGCGAAGCACTTGGCGGCGGCGCCCTGGAAGGTGAGGTCCGCGTCTCCGCGCTCGGACTTGGCGGCGGCCGCGTAGGTGAGCTGGCGGGCGGCCTCGATCTTCATGGCCATGTCGGCGAGCATGAACTGGATGCCCTGGAAGTCCGCGATCGGCTTCCCGAACTGCTTGCGCTCCTGGACGTACCCCTTGGCGTAGTCCAGCGCGCCCTGGGCGATGCCGAGGGCCTGGGCCGCGATGGTGATGCGGGTGTGGTCCAGGGTCTTCATCGCGGTGGCGAAGCCGGTGCCCTCCTCGCCGATCATGCGGTCGGCGGGGATGCGGACGTTGTCGAGGTAGACCTCGCGGGTCGGGGAGCCCTTGATGCCGAGCTTCCTCTCGGGGGCGCCGAAGGACACGCCCTCGTCGGACTTCTCGACGACGAACGCGGAGATGCCCTTGGAGCGCTTGGTCGGGTCGGTGACCGCCATGACCGTGTAGTACTCGGAGACGCCCGCGTTGGTGATCCAGCGCTTCACACCGTTGAGGACCCAGAAGTCGCCGTCGCGCACGGCCTTCGTCTTCATGCCCGCCGCGTCCGATCCGGCGTCCGGCTCGGAGAGGGCGTACGAGAACATCGCGTCGCCCTTGGCGAGCGGGCCCAGGTACTTCCGCTTCAGCTCCTCGGAGCCGGAGAGGATCACCGGGAGCGAGCCGAGCTTGTTGACGGCCGGGATCAGGGAGGAGGAGGCACAGGCGCGGGCCACTTCCTCGATCACGATGACCGTGGCGAGCGCGTCGGCACCGGCGCCGCCGTACTCCTCGGGTACGTGGACGGCGTGCAGGTCCGAGGCGACCAGGGCGTCCAGCGCCTCCTGCGGGAAGCGGCTCTCCTCGTCGACCGCGGCGGCGAAGGGGGCGATCTTCGTCTCGGCGAGCGCACGGATGGTCTCGCGGAGCATGTCGTGCTCCTCGGCCGGACGGTACAGGTCGAAATCGGTCGAACCCGCCAAGACGCTCACTCCCCAAATGCTAACTACCGTTAAGTAACTCAATTTTAGTGTGCCGACCGCCCGACGGCATACGCGACCAGCACGTGAGCTTGCCGACAGGGGTGGGGCATAGGGGACCTATCGGGCGGATGGAGCTACGGATTCCGGCCTCCCCCGCCCCGACTATGCTCGGTCCGCACCCTCGTCCGTACCCCCAGGAGCACTCCATGGCCCTCAGGATCACTGTGATCGGCACCGGCTATCTCGGCGCCACCCATGCCGCGGCCATGGCCGAGCTGGGCTTCGAGGTCCTCGGGCTCGACGTCGTACCGGAGAAGATCGAGCTGCTCTCCACCGGGCGCGTGCCGATGTACGAGCCGGGGTTGGAGGAGCTGCTCCAGAAGCACGTCGTGGGCATCGAGGGCTCCACCGGGCGGCTGCGCTTCACCACCTCCTGGGAGGAGGTCGGGGAGTTCGGGGACGTGCACTTCGTCTGTGTGAACACTCCGCAGAAGCACGGCGAGTACGCCTGCGACATGAGCTACGTGGACAGCGCCTTCGAGTCGCTCGCCCCGCGGCTCACCCGGCCCGCCCTCGTCGTCGGCAAGTCGACCGTCCCCGTCGGCTCCGCCGCCCGCCTCGCGGCCCGCCTCGCCGAGCTGGCTCCGGTGGGCGAGGGCGCCGAGCTGGCCTGGAACCCGGAGTTCCTGCGCGAGGGCTTCGCCGTGAAGGACACCCTGCACCCCGACCGGGTCGTCGTCGGCGTGCAGAGCGAGGGGGCCGAGAAGCTGCTGCGCGAGGTGTACGCCGTGCCGGTCGCGGAGGGCTCGCCGTTCGTGGTGACCGACTTCCCGACCGCCGAGCTGGTGAAGACCTCCGCCAACTCCTTCCTCGCCACCAAGATCTCCTTCATCAACGCCATGGCCGAGGTCTGCGAGGCCGCCGACGGGGACGTCGTGAAGCTCGCGGAGGCCATCGGGCACGACGAGCGGATCGGGAGCAAGTTCCTGCGGGCCGGGATCGGGTTCGGCGGCGGCTGTCTGCCCAAGGACATCCGCGCCTTCATGGCACGCGCCGGTGAGCTGGGCGCCGACCAGGCCCTGACCTTCCTCCGCGAGGTCGACTCCATCAACATGCGCCGCCGCGGCCACATGGTCGAGCTGGCCCGGGAGGCCGTGGGCGGCGAGTCGTTCCTCGGCAAGCGGGTGGCGGTGCTGGGCGCCGCGTTCAAGCCCGACTCCGACGACGTACGCGACTCCCCCGCCCTCAACGTCGCCGGGCAGATCCACCTCCAGGGCGGTCAGGTGACCGTCTTCGACCCGAAGGGGATGGACAACGCCCGGCGGCTCTTCCCGACCCTCGGTTACGCGGACTCCGCGCTGGAGGCCGTTCGCGGTGCGGACGTGGTGCTGCATCTGACGGAGTGGCGCGAGTTCCGCGAGCTGGACCCGGCGCAGCTGGGTGAGGCCGTATCCCGCCGGATCATCCTGGACGGGCGCAACGCCCTGGACAGCGCGGTCTGGCGCGAGGCCGGGTGGACCTACCGGGCGATGGGGCGGCCCAAGGCCTGAGGCCCCCTGACCTGGGTCCGTCGGGAAGCCCGTCTTCCCTTTTCCCTTTCGTCCGGTTCTCTTTCGTCCGGCTTCTTTCTCATCTCGTCCGGCTTCTTGTTCGTCCGGCTCCTTTTCGGCCGTGCGGGCAGAAATGCGTGCGGGCAGAAATATGTGTGCGCTCCAAGCATCCGGTTGGCAAGGTAGGAGCATGGACGACTCGTACGACCCCGCTCCCGCCTCCGACGCCACCCAGTGGATCTCCACCCCGCTCACCGACGCCCTGCTGCGCGGCGCCCTCGAACTGGAGCGCACCGATCGCGGCGGCCTCCTCCCCCACCGGCTGCCCGCCCGTGCCCGCGCCCAGTTCGGCGGTGACGGACAAGTGGCCCAGGCCGAGGCGCAGCCCTCCGGTGTGCGGGTGGTGTTCCGTACCCGGGCCACCGCCGTCGAGCTGGACGTCCTCCGTACGAAGATGGGGTACCGGGGTGTTCCGCCCCGCCCGGACGGGGTGTACGAGCTGTATGTGGACGGCGAGCCGGCCGGCCGGGCCACGGCGGGCGGCGGCAACGTGGTCATGGTCGACATGTCCGACGGGTCCCGCGAGACGATCCCCGGCCCGGTCGGCGCGGTGCGGTTCGCCGGGCTGCCCGAGGGTGAGAAGACCGTCGAGATCTGGCTGCCGTACACCGAGACCACCGAGCTGATCGGGCTGCGAACCGACGCCCCCGTGAGCGCCGTGGAACCGGGCGGGCGGCGGGTGTGGCTGCACCACGGCAGCTCCATCAGCCACGGTTCCGCCGCCGAGAGCTCCGCCACGACCTGGCCCGCCCTGGGGGCGGCCGCGGGAGGTGTGGAGCTGGTCAACGTCGGCCTGGGCGGCAGCGCGCTGCTCGACCCGTTCACCGCGCGCGCTCTGCGGGACACCCCGGCGGACCTGGTCAGCGTCAAGGTCGGAATCAATCTGGTGAACCTCGACGGAATGCGGCTGCGCGTCTTCGGGCCCGCCGTACACGGTTTCCTGGACACGATCCGCGAAGGCCATCCGACCGCGCCGCTACTCGTGCTCTCGCCGGTGTACTGCCCCATCCACGAGGACACCCCGGGGCCTGCCGCGCCGGAGTTCAGCGAGGGGAAGGTCGCGTTCAAGGCCATGGGGGACCCGGCGGAGGCGGCGTTCGGCAAGCTGACGCTGAACGTCATCCGCACGGAGCTGGCCCGGATCGTCGAGGAGCGGGCGGCGGACGATCCGAACCTGTACTACCTCGACGGCCGCGAGCTGTACGGCGAGGCTGACTTCGCCGACCTGCCGCTGCCCGACCAGCTGCACCCGGACGCGGCCGCCCACCGCCGCATGGGCGAGCGCTTCGGGGCACTCGCCTTCGGTCCGGGGGGACCGTTCGCGGCGGCGTAGCCGGTTCGGCGGGCCCGCGTGCCCGCTGCCCGTCAGCCCGTGTTGCCGGGTCCGCCGCCCCGTAGCCCGCGTGCCGGGTCCGGCGCCCCGCCGCCCCCGTACGTACCGAGGCGGCGGGCCGCGCGTCAGCCGAGCGGGCCGTCCAGCTCCGCGATCGTCGCGTGGGACGGGCCGCGTACGCTCTGCTCCTCGCGGGCGACGGCTTCCGCGTCGCGCAGCACCCGTACGGCGTTCTGCCAGGTCAGCTTGGCGAGGTCGCCCTCGGACCAGCCGCGCCGCAGCAGCTCGGCGATGAGGTTCGGGTAGCCGGAGACGTCCTCCAGGCCGCGCGGGGTGAACGCGGTGCCGTCGTAGTCGCCGCCGATGCCGATGTGGTCGATACCCGCGACCTCGCGCATGCGGTCGAGGTGGTCGGCGATGGTGGCCACCGTGGCCTCGGGGCGCGGGTGGGCCGCCTCGAAGTCCTCGTGGATGCGCATCGCGACCGGGGTGGTGTCCAGGTGGTGCAGGCCGTGCTCGCGCATGTTGCGGTCGGCGGCCAGGGTCCAGGCGACGGCCTCGGGCAGCACGAACTTCGGGACGAAGGTCGCCATCGCGACGCCCCCGTTGGCCGGGAGGGCCGCGAGCACGTCGTCGGGGATGTTGCGCGGGTGGTCGCAGACCGCGCGGGCCGAGGAGTGCGAGAAGATCACCGGCGCGGTGCTGGTGGCGAGCGCGTCGCGCATGACGCCGTCGGCGACGTGCGAGAGGTCGACCAGCATGCCGATGCGGTTCATCTCGCGGACGACCTCGTGGCCGAATGCGGAGAGACCGCCGAGGCGCGGCAGGTCCGTCGCGCTGTCGGCCCAGTCGATGTTGTCGTTGTGGGTGAGCGTCATGTAGCGGACGCCCAGGTCGTACAGCGCGCGCAGGGTGCCCAGGGAGTTGTTGATGGAGTGGCCGCCCTCGGCCCCCATCAGTGAGGCGATGCGGCCCTCGGCGCGGGCCTTCTCCAGGTCGTCGGCGGTGAGCGCGCGCCGCAGGTGCGTGGGGTAGCGGGCGATCAGCTCGGCGACGATGTCGATCTGCTCCAGCGTGGCGCTGACCGCCGCGTCGCCGGTCAGGTCGGTGCGCACGTACACGGACCAGAACTGGCCGCCGACCCCTCCCGCCCGCAGCCGGGCCAGGTCGGTGTGGAGCAGGCCGCGCTGGTCGGCGGCGATGTCCCGGGCGTCCAGGTCGTAGCCGACCTGCTCGCGCAGGGCCCAGGGGAGGTCGTTGTGGCCGTCGACGACGGGGTGGGCGGCGAGGATTTCGCGGGCCCGCTGCACGTGGTCCATGCGCCTGCCCTACTTTCCGAAGCCGAAGGAGTCGGAGCCCTGGACCTTGGCCCGCAGGCGCTTGCCCTTCTCCGTGGCCTGGTCGTTCAACTCCTGGAGGAACTCCCCCATCCGCTCCTGGAGCGCGGGGTCCTGCGTGGCGAGGATGCGGGCGGCGAGCAGGCCCGCGTTGCGCGCGCCGCCGACCGAGACGGTGGCGACGGGGATCCCGGCGGGCATCTGGACGATGGAGAGCAGGCTGTCCATGCCGTCCAGGTACTTCAGCGGCACCGGGACGCCGATGACGGGCAGCGGGGTGACGGAGGCCAGCATGCCCGGCAGGTGGGCGGCCCCGCCCGCGCCCGCGATGATCGCCTTCAGGCCACGGCCCGCGGCCAGCTCTCCGTACGCGATCATCTCGCGCGGCATGCGGTGGGCGGAGACGACGTCGACCTCGTACGGGATCTCGAACTCGTCGAGCGCCTTGGCCGCCGCCTCCATGACGGGCCAGTCGGAGTCCGAGCCCATCACGATGCCGATCACGGGTGCGGCCGGTGCGGAGGGTGAAGTCATTCGGTGATCGTTCCTCGCAGGTAGTCGGCCGCGTGCCGGGCGCGCTCCCGCACGTCCGCCAGGTCGTCGCCGTAGGTGTTGACGTGGCCGATCTTGCGGCCGGGCTTCACGTCCTTGCCGTACATGTGGATCTTGAGCTGCGGATCGCGGGCCATGCAGTGCAGATACGCCTGGTACATGTCCGGGTAGTCGCCGCCCAGGACGTTGCACATGACCGTCCAGGGGGCGCGCGGGCGCGGGTCACCGAGGGGCAGGTCGAGGACGGCCCGTACGTGGTTGGCGAACTGGGAGGTGATCGCGCCGTCCTGGGTCCAGTGGCCCGAGTTGTGCGGGCGCATCGCCAGCTCGTTGACCAGGATGGCGGGCTTCCCGTCGGGTCCCCGGGTCTCGAACAGCTCCACGGCCAGGTGGCCGACGACGTCCAGCTCGGCGGCGATGCGCAGTGCCAGCTGCTGGGCCTCGCCCGCCAGCTGCTCGTCCAGCTCCGGGGCCGGGGCGATCACCGTGTCGCAGACGCCGTCGACCTGGAGGGACTCGACGACCGGGTAGGCGACGGCCTGACCGTGCGGCGAGCGGACGATGTTGGCCGCCAGCTCCCGCACGAAGTCGACCTTCTCCTCCGCGAGGACCGGGACCCCGGCGCGGAACGGATCGGCCGCGTCCGCCTCGGAGCGGACGAACCACACGCCCTTGCCGTCGTACCCGCCGCGCACGGTCTTGAGGATGACGGGGAAGCCCCCGACCTCCTCGGCGAACGCGGCGGCGTCGGCCGGGTCGCTCACGATGCGGTGGCGGGGGCAGGGGGCGCCGATCTCCGTGAGTTTGGCCCTCATCACCCCCTTGTCCTGGGCATGGACCAGGGCGTCGGGCCCGGGGCGCACGGGGATGCCGTCCGCCTCCAGGGCCCGCAGATGCTCGGTCGGCACGTGCTCGTGATCAAAGGTGATCACGTCACAGCCCTGCGCGAAGGCGCGCAGCGTGTCCAGGTCGCGATAGTCGCCGATGACGACCTCGCTCACCACCTGGGCGGCCGAGTCCTGGGGAGTGTCACTGAGGAGCTTGAATTTCAGGCCGAGGGGGATGCCCGCCTCGTGGGTCATACGGGCGAGCTGACCGCCGCCGACCATGCCGACTACCGGGAACGTCACGCCTCCAGGGTATCCGCCACGCCGGTGCTCCCCGGACGGCCGTACGGATGCAGTGCTGCTCGCCGCCCCGCGGACTCAGGGGCGTCACACGGGAGGGCTGGTTAGCATGGCTGGGTTGACGTGTGTGCGTCGACGCCATCCAGACGCCTTCCAACGGACGGGGCCAGCGATCACCATGAGCGAACGGGGCGCACTGCGGACCCGGCTTGAGCTGCTGGCCCGGGAGGTCGCCAAGTTCGGCGCGGTCGGCGCTTTCGGCCTGCTGGTCAATATCGCGGTCTTCAACCTGCTGCGGCACACGACGGACCTCCAGGTGGTCCGGGCGAGCGTGCTGGCGACCTTCGTCGCGATCCTCTTCAACTACGTGGGCTTCCGCTACTGGACCTACCGGGAGCGCGACAAGACCGGCCGGACCCGTGAGCTGACGCTGTTCCTGCTGTTCAGCGCGGCGGGCGCGGTGATCGAGACGGGCGTGCTGTACCTGGCGACATACGGCTTCGGCTGGAACACGCCGCTCCAGAGCAATATCTTCAAGATCGTCGGCATCGGCATCGCCACCCTGTTCCGCTTCTGGTCCTACCGGACCTGGGTCTTCAAGACGCTGCCCGCCCCGGAGACCAAGGGGACCGTGGTGAACGCGGAACGGTTTCTGGAGCAGCGTCGGCCGGCGGAAGAGCGAGTAGCGCCCGACCCCGTACGGAACTGACGCGACGCGCTCGCCCGGCACGGCCCCCGTACGGAACTGATGCGGCGCCTTCGTCGTTGTCAGCGCACCGGGCGCTGTTCAGCGCACCGGGCGCTCGGGTTCCTTGCGGTCCAGCGGGACCCGGCTGAGGAAGAGCGCGAAGACCGCCGGGTGCTGCTGGAGCAGTTCGAGCCGCCCGCCGTCCGCCTCCGCGAGGTCACGGGCGACGGCGAGGCCGATGCCGGTGGAGTTGCGGCCGCTGATGGTCCGCTCGAAGATCCGCGCCCCCAGCTCCGCGGGGACGCCGGGGCCCTCGTCGGTGACCTCGATGACGACCTGGTTGCCGGTGACGCGGGTGCGCAGGGCGACGGTGCCGCCGCCGTGCATGAGGGAGTTCTCGATCAGCGCCGCGAGGACCTGGGCGACCGCGCCCGGGGTGCCGACGGCGCGCAGTCCGTGCTTGCCGGAGCAGACGAGGGCCCGGCCGGTGGAGCGGTAGGCGGGGCGCCACTCCTCGATCTGCTGCTTGATGACCTCGTCCAGGTCGAAGACGACGGCGGATCCGGTCCGCGGGTCGCGGGAGTTGGTCAGCAGCCGCTCGACGACGTCGGTGAGGCGCTCGACCTGCGTCAGGGCGATGTTCGCCTCCTCCTTGACCGTCTCGGGGTCGTCGGTGACGGAGATCTCCTCGATCCGCATGGAGAGCGCGGTCAGCGGTGTCCGCAGCTGGTGCGAGGCGTCGGCGGCGAGGCGCCGCTCGGCGGTCAGCATCCGGGCGATCCGCTCGGCGGAGGCGTCCAGTACGTCGGCGACCCGGTCCAGCTCCGGCACCCCGTACCGCTTGTGGCGCGGGCGGGGGTCGCCGGAGCCGAGGCGCTCGGCGGTCTCGGCGAGGTCGGTGAGCGGGGAGGCGAGCCGGTTGGCCTGGCGTACGGCGAGGAGCACTGCGGAGACGATCGCGAGCAGCGCCACCGCGCCGATGATCAGCAGCGTGCGCCCGACCTCGCGGGTGACGGAGGAGCGGGACTCCTCGACGGTGACCTTCTCGCCCTGCTCGCCGGTCTCGGTGGCGCGCAGGACGCTGCCGTCGGGGCGCTCGCCGACGGTGATGGGGGCCCGGCCCGGGATCTCGATCAGGGCGAACCGACTGGGATCGATCTGCTCGGACAGCACTCCGGAGTTGATCACTTCATCGCCCAGCAGACGGCTGTCGACCACGCTCATCAGCCGCAGAGCCTCGGACTCGACGCTCTCCTGGGCGCTGGCGCTGATGGTGCGCGTCTCCACGATCACCAGCGATACGCCGAATACGGCGATGACGACGAGCACCACGGCGAGCGTGGAGTTGATCAGTCGGCGGCGCATGTCCGCCGGACCCGTTGCCGTACGTCGTCAAAGTGCATGGGTGCTTCGTACGTCAGCTCTTCTCGAACCGGAAGCCGACGCCCCGGACGGTGGCGATGTAGCGCGGATTGGCGGCGTCGTCGCCGAGCTTCTTGCGCAGCCAGGAGATGTGCATGTCGAGGGTCTTGGTGGAGGACCACCAGGTGGTGTCCCAGACCTCGCGCATGAGCTGGTCGCGGGTCACGACCCGGCCCGCGTCCCGGACCAGGACCCGCAGCAGGTCGAACTCCTTGGCGGTGAGCTGGAGCTCCTCCTCGCCCATCCAGGCCCGGTGCGACTCGACGTCGATCCTGACGCCGTGGGTGGCGGGCTGCGGGACGGGCTCGGAGGCCCCGCGACGCAGCAGGGCGCGGACCCGGGCGAGCAGCTCGGCGAGGCGGAACGGCTTGGTGACGTAGTCGTCGGCGCCGGCGTCCAGGCCGACGACCGTGTCGACCTCGTCGGCGCGGGCCGTCAGCACGAGGATCGGGATGGTGTGCCCGTCGGCACGGAGTCGGCGGGCGACTTCGAGACCGTCCATCCCGGGCAGCCCCAGGTCGAGGACGACCAGGTCGATGCCGCCCTGGAGTCCGGCGTCGAGCGCGGACGGACCGTCCTGGCGGACCTCGACCTCGTAACCCTCCCGACGCAGGGCGCGGGCCAGTGGCTCCGAGATGGATGCGTCGTCCTCGGCGAGCAGTACACGGGTCATGGAGTGATGGTAGTCCGGACGGGGAGCCGGGAGTGAGGCCTGCGACGTCACCTGCGGGTCAGCTCCACAAAGAGGACAAGGACCTTGGAATATGCGAGCCTGGTTCCACTAAGACCTGTGATCCATATCTCAAGTCCTTTTATATCCTGCCGTGTCGTGGCGTATGGTGTCCCGACGCCTGTTGCACTACTCAAGGACCTTTGGGCAGCCATGAGCGCCAAGGGTCTCTTTTGTGTGCGGGACCGGTCACACCGGTCCGCCCTGAGTGAATGACCTGTGAGCCGGGCCCGGAGCGCGAAGACGCGCCCCGGGTGTGGATCCCGATGCGGTTCTTCCCCGCCCCGTCGCCGAGCGCCCCGTCAGGAGCGCGGCCGCGTGGGGCGAATCCCCCTCAGGCGTCGGGGATGGGGGTGACCGCACCGGTGCCGGCTGCCCCCCACCGGGCGCGTACCGCTCACGAGGCGACGCGTCCCGACCAGCAAGGATCGACCATGGCGTCCAGCCTGACGAAGGACTCGGCCAGTTCCGGCGAGAAGACCTTCTTCGGCCACCCCCGCGGCCTGGCCACTCTCTTCATGACGGAGATGTGGGAGCGCTTCAGCTATTACGGCATGAGGGCACTGCTCCCGCTCTACCTGATCGCGCCCGGCGGGCTCGACATGAACCCCGGCACGGCGACCGCGATCTACTCGGTCTACCTGTCGCTGGTGTACCTGCTCGCCCTGCCCGGCGGCTGGTTCGGCGACCGGGTCTGGGGCCCGCGCAAGACCGTCGCCGTCGCCGGCGGGGTCATCATGGCGGGGCACCTCGTCCTGGCCCTGCCCTGGGAGGGCACGTTCTTCGGCGGCCTCGGCCTCGTGGCCATCGGATCGGGTCTGCTCAAGTCCAACATCTCGACGATGGTCGGCCACCTCTACGACGGCCCGGAGGACCCGCGCCGCGACGGTGGCTTCACGATCTTCTACATGGGCATCAACATGGGCGCCTTCGCGGCTCCCCTGGTGATCGGTACCGTCGGCGAGAACGTCAACTGGCACCTCGGCTTCGCCCTCGCCGCGCTCGGCATGGGCCTGGGTGTGCTCCAGTTCCTCATGGGCACCCGCCACCTGAACGAGCGCAGCCTCGTCGTCCCGAAGCCGCTCTCCCAGGACGAGCGCGCCTCGACGCTGCGCAAGTCGATGATCTGGCTGGGCGTCGCGGCCGTCTTCTACATCGGTACGGTCGTCACCGGCGTCTACACGCTGAACTGGCTGCTGGTCCCGATCACCGTCGCGGGTCTCGTCATTCCGGTGATGGTCCTGACGCGCATCAAGCGCGACAAGGAGCTCAGCGCCGCCGAGCAGTCGAAGATGTCCGGCTACATCTGGTTCTTCGTGGCCGCCGCGATCTTCTGGATGATCTACGACCAGGGCGGCTCGACGCTCGCGATCTTCGCCGAGTCCTCGGCGGACAACAGCGTCTTCGGCTGGGACTTCCCGGTCTCCTGGTACCAGTCGGTCAACCCGGTCCTGATCATGGCGCTCGCGCCGGTCTTCGCCGCCTTCTGGCTCGCCCTGAACCGACGCGGCAAGGAGCCGAGCACGATCGTGAAGTTCAGCTCCGGTCTCGTTCTGATCGGCGCCTCGTTCTTCGTCTTCCTGATGCCGCTGACCATCGCGGGTGACGGCCACAAGGCCGCCGCGATGTGGATGGTCGCGATCTACTTCATCCAGACCGTCGCCGAGCTGACGCTCTCCCCGGTCGGCCTCTCCGTCACGACGAAGATGGCTCCGGCGAAGTACGCCAGCCAGATGATGGGTGTCTGGTTCCTCGCCGTCACCGCCGGTGACTGCACCACGGGCCTGCTCTCGCTGGCCGGTGTGGGGCTCAACGGCACCGGGGTCGTGGCCCTGGAGGCGACGCTCGCCGTCGTGGCCGGTATCGCGATCTTCATGTACCGCGGCAAGGTCAAGCAGCTGATGGGCGACGTCCGCTGACCGGTGGCGTCCGCCGGTGGGCAAGTCCGCTGACAGGCGGCATCCGCCGATGGGCAAGTCCGCTGACAGGCGGCATCCGCTGACAGGCACCGTCCGCTGATGGACGCCCTGTAGGACGTACGGCAAGGGCCGCCGCACCGGAACTCTCCGGTGCGGCGGCCCTTGCGCGTCATGCCGTGCCGCGCAGCCTCCGCCACGGGGTGAACGTGAACACCGCACCGCCCAGCAGGATCGCCGTACCGGCGACCAGGCCGAGCGCGCGCAGGGCACCGTCGTCCTCGGCGCCGGTGGCTGCCAGGCCTCCGCCGGAGTCCGTGCCGCCGGCCGACGCCGCGGCTCCGCCCGAGCCCGCAGTGCCGCCGCTGTCGCCCCCGCTGCCGCCGGACGCGCCGCCCGGCTGGGCGGAGGTGTCCAGCTCCAGGGAGACGGCCACGTCGTCGGGCGGGGTGCACGTGGTCGTCGTACCGGCGGCCATCACCGTCAGGACGCCGGGGCTGAGCGTGGACTTCCCGCTCGCGCCGGGCTTGTACGTGCCGGTGAGGTCGGGGATCTCGATCGGGGCGCCGGTCTTGATGACCTCCTTGTTCAGCGGCCCCTCGACCTTGACCGTGCCCGAGTCCGCACCGCCGAGCTCGACGTCCATCGACGGCTTGACCTGGTTGGCCGGGATGTCGATCGGGCTGTCCATCACGGACTCGCTGAACTCCACGGTGAGGTCGTAGTCCCCGCCGTTCTTCTTGGCGCTGATCCGGACCGGTGAGGTGGCGTCCTTGTCGCCGATCGGGGTCTTGCACGCGTAGGCGACGGACACCTCCCTGCCGGGGAAGTCGGTCTCGCCGCCGCCCCCGCCCGTGCTCCCGCCGCTGCCGGTGCCGCCGCTGTCCGTACCACCGTCCGTACCGCCGTTCGTACCGCCGTTCGTACCGCCGTTCGTACCGCCGGAGTCACCGCCTCCGGATGTGGTGCCGCCGGAATCCGTGCCCCCGGACGTCGTGCCTCCGGTGTCGGCCCCGCCCGTCGTCGTACCGCCGCTGTCCGTGCCGCCGGAGGTCGTGCCGCCCGCGGTGGAGCCGCCGCCGTCCGTGACCTTGATCGTGGCGCCCGGCTGGACCTCCTCCTTCGGGGTGCACTTGGTGTTCGTGGAGATCGGCTTGGACACGTTGATGTTGTACGCGCCCGGGGTCAGCGTGATCTCCCCGGCGGTCTCCAGCTTGAGCGTGCCCTTCATGTCGGACAGCAGCATGGGGCTGTTCTTGGGAATGGGCGGGTTCTGCCGCGGGCCCTCCAGCTTCAGTTCACCGCTCGCCGCCCCGCCGAGGGTGACGGTGCCGGTCGGCTTTACGGTGTCGGCGCCCAGGTCCAGTACGTCCGGGTTCTTGGACGCGGCCTCGACCGTCTTCCAGACCACCTCGATCTCGTCGCCGACCTCTGCCTCGGCCGGCGCGGTCAGCTCCACCTTCGTGGTGCCCTGTACGGCGGGCAGTCCCGAGATCGGCGGCGGAATGCATTCCGTCGCGTAGCTGACCTCGGCGGCCTGGGCCGGACTCGCGGCCATCAGGATGCCCGCGCCGCCGAGCATCAGCGCGACTCCGGCCGCGCTCATCCTCCGTTGCGTACTCACGCTTGTCCCTTCGTCGTGGGTCGGGGTCGGTTCTCTGACGGTGCGGAGTCCGGGGTGAACCACGGCAGCGCGGCCGTGGTCGAGTTCGTGCTCGTGGTCGAGTTCGTGCTCGTGGTCGAGTTCGTGCTCGTGGGTGGCTTCGGTTCGGTGGCTCCCCCGCGCGCTCGCGATCGCGTCGTACGGTGCGCGTGGCGTGCCGCGGCTGTTCCGGCCGGGCGCGGGCGGACCTTGTCCACGACGGCCATGCCGATACGGAAGAGGGCGGCCGGGACGATCAGGCAGAGCAGGACCCAGAACAGCGTGACGCCCCAGGGCCGGCCGACCCCCCACGGCTGTTCGGCCAGCACCTTGTCCCCGTACCGCAGGGAGACCTGGTAGTCGCCGTGCGCGCCCGCGGACAGCTCGACCGGCAGCTTGATCTGCGCCTTGCCGCCGGGCGCGACCGTGCCGCGCCACTGGCGTTCCTCCCACTGCGGGGCGTAGACGCCGTGCGCGGTGCCGATCTCGAAGACGGGGTCCTTCACGGGGCCGGTGCCAAGATTGCCGACGGTGAAGACCAACCGCCGGGCGGGCGGCGCACCGAACCAGGTGAGCAGCGAGCTGTCGCCCTCCAGCCGGGTGCTGGCCAGCACCGCGAGTCTCCCGTCCGCGGCCTCCCTCGGCAGCTCTTCCGTCGGGTGGCCCGCCACCGTGAACACGGCGTCGACCAGCGCCTGTTCACCCGTCACCGTGGCGACGTGCACCACGCAGGGGCACGGCTTCGGCGGCTCGGCCACCGGCAGCTTCTTACTGAACGCGCCCTTCTTGTCGGTGGTGACGGCCCGTCCATCGGCGTTGGCACAGGAGTTGGTGCCGCCGATCACACCCCGCTCCGGCGTGGACTGACCGCAGATCAGCAGCATCAGCAACGCGTCGGAGCGCCAGCCGCTGCCCCTGACGGTGATCTCGCCTCCCTTGCCCGCCTCCTTCTTGGAGAGGCTGACGGTGGGGTCGCCGTCGGCCGCCCGCGCGCCGGGGGCGGCCGTCAGGACGAGCAGGAGGGGCAGGAGGGCGAGAAGAGCGGCCAGGAAGAGGGAGAGGCGAGCCGGGGGCGCGGTGCGTCGGAGGGCTACGGGTCCGGACTGCTGCGTCACGATTGCGCTCCCGCCTTCGCCAGGGACCTTGTCTCGGCCGGCTGTTCCGCTTCCGCTTCTTCTACTTCTTCCGCTTCTGCTGCTTCTGCTGCTTCTGCTGCTTCTGTCGTGGGCTGTCGCCCGTCTCCTTCCGTGGTCCCCGGCGGTGCTCGGCGGGTTCGCCTGCGCCGGTACGCGCCGGTCCCGAGCAGTGCCAGGAGCCCGAGGGCCGCCAGCCCGGCCCCGACGGCCGGAAGCACCGGGACGTACGTCGCCGAAGCCTCGCCCTCGTCGCGGGCACCGCCGTCCGCGGTGACCCTCAGCCGTACGGTGACCGCGTCCAGGGCGGGGGCGTCCGGCCATGGTTCGGTCAGCTCCGCCCGGCGGCCGGGGGCGAGCTCCAGCGGCAGGGGCCGTTCCGGGCGGTCCAGAATCGCGCCGAACACTCCCTCGGCGCGCACCGCCAGCCGGGGCCTCAGCACCGCGTTGCCCCGGTTGACGAGGGCGTAACGGATGGTCCGGCCCGACACCTCGACGTCCTCCACGGTGAGCGCCGCCAGCGTGGGGCCGCCGATCCGCACCCGTACCGGAACTCGCTTCTCCGCGCCCCCGCCGACCGCCACCGCCTCCCCTGACACGTCACCGGGCCCCGCGCCGGACGGCACCGCGAGGGCGAACGGCACATCGGCGCGGGTCCGGGCCGGAACGGTGACGGTGTCCGCGGCGAACCGGAGCCAGGACCCGGCCCGGCCGTCGCCCCGCAGCCGTACGGTCAGCGGGGTGCGGGCGGAGTTGGTCACCGACAGCCGGTCCTGGAGCACCATGGCGGGGGTGCCCTCCAGGTAGACGTACGGCCGGGCGTCCCGGCCGTCGCTCCCGCCGCCCGCAGGGCGGACCGTCCAGCCCGTCCGGGCCCCGGGGCCGTCGTCGGCCGCCACCGGGGGCGCGGCGAGCGCACACAGCAGCGCGGCGAGCGCCGCCGGGAGGCCGAGCAGCGCCCGGCGAACGTACGCGTACGGGACCGGCTTCGGCGCCGAGCGGACGCGTGGGGTCGGCAGCGGCATGAACAAAGCTCCCTTGCTTCGTGGCCGAGGCTCACGGAGTCAGCGCTTCGTAGCCAAGGCTCGCGGGTTCAGCGCTTCGTGGCCGAGGCCCGCGGGTTCAGCCCGTGGAGCGCTGTCCTCGCCGGGTCAGCCAGAGCACTCCGGCCGCCCCGGTCAGCAGCACGGTGCCGCCGAGCGTGCCGAGCGCCGCCGCCGAGTCGAGGGGGCCGGTGCGGGGCAGTTCGCCGCCGCCCGAGGACCCGCCGGTCGCGCCGCCGCCCGTGGAACCCCCGGTGGAGCCGCCGGTGGAACCGCCCGATGAGCCGCCCGCGCCCTGGACGTCGAGTTCGAGGGAGGGGCCGGGACTGTTCTTGGGCGTACAGGTGGTGGTCGTACCGAGGGCCTTGATGGTGAGCACCCCGGCGGTGAAGGTGACCTTGCCGCTCTTCTTCGGGGTGTACGTCCCCGACAAGTCACTGATCTTGATAGGGGTGTCGGGCGGGATCGCCTCGGCGTTCGCCGGTCCGGAGACCTGGACCCTGCCCGTCTCCGCACCGCCCAGTTCGATCACGGCGCTCGGGTTCATGGCTCCCTTGCCCAGTTCGACCGGGCTGGAGGAGACGCCCTTCTGGAAGGACATGGTGAGCTTGTAGCCGTTGCCGCTCCTGACGCCCTTGATATCGATGGGCGAGACCGCCCCCTTGGGCCCGATGGGCGTCACACACTGGTAGTTGACGTCCACGACCTCGGCGTGTGCGGCGGGCGCGCCCAGCACCACCATCGAGCCTGCCAGCGCAGTCGCCAGCGCGAGAGTTGTCCGTCTCCGGTTCGACACCTCGTGTTCCCCTCATGCCGGACGTCGCCGCGCACCACGACCCTTACGGGTGAACGTTGCTGACGACACATCAGATTGGGCGCTCAAGGTACGCCCGGGGCCTGATGGAGGGAAGACAAAGAGCGCGCCGATCCGGCGCGCTCCTCTCGGTGCGGGTGGCGCGGTTCGTCGGTACGGATACGGCTCCGCCCGCCGGCACGGAATTGTGCGGTTCGTCGGTACGAGCGTGGCTCCGCTCGCCGACGCGGGGTCCTGCGGTTCGTCGGTACGAGCGTGGCTCCGCTCGCCGACGCGGGGTCCTGCGGTTCGTCGGTACGGGTGCGGCTCGCGGGGCTACGCGGGAGCGGCGAGCTCCGCCCACACGGTCTTGCCCGGCTTCTCCGGCGTACGC
This sequence comes from Streptomyces sp. WZ.A104, assembly GCF_002382885.1. Taxonomy (GTDB): domain Bacteria; phylum Actinomycetota; class Actinomycetes; order Streptomycetales; family Streptomycetaceae; genus Streptomyces. The sequence goes on along the minus strand of NZ_NWVL01000020.1, from coordinate 44,937 downwards.
ACGACGCCCCAGTCCAGGCAGAGGCGCTGCACGATGAACATGCCGTGCCCTCCGGGACGCCCGGCGCGGTGAGGCGTTCGGGGAGCGGGCTGCCCTGCCCCCCGGTCGACGACCTCCACCCGCAGCACCTTGGGCGTGCGGCCGATCCGAAGCTCCTCGGGGCCCTCGGCGTGCAGGCAGGCATTGGTCACGAGCTCGGAGACGACCAGCAGGACATCCTCGGCGGCGGCCCGGCGGTCCGCGCTGGACGCCGGGAGCCAGCCCCAGTCGCACAGGGCCTGCCGGGCGAAGTCACGGGCCATGGGGACGATGCCGCTGGCCTGCCCGAGGGAGAGCGTGCGCCACTGCCGGTCCGCCGGGACGAGCGAGGCTGCGCCCGCTTCGTCCGGCTCGCGGCCGAGGTCGCCCGGCGGATGCTGCCGGGTGGTGCTCATCAGCGCTTCACCTCACCGATTCGCCATGTCGCCATGTCGCCATTGAACAGATAATGGTCAGTTACCGAGTGTGCCGGGCCCTCACTGGGCGCCGCCGGGGTGTCTCCTGCCCTGCCGCTTCGCAACAACACCCACTTCGGGCACACGATCGCGTGACACGGGCGACATCGGAGGCATCAGGGCCGCCGGGGCGTCGGGCGGGTCACACGCGCGTGGGGTCAGGTGTCCAGGGCGTCGGCGAGCGTGGCGTGGACGGTGAAGACCGCCTCCGCGCCCGTGATCTCGAACACCCTCGCCACAACGGGCAGCATTCCGGCCAGATGAACCCCTCCTCCGGCCGCCTCCGCCTTGAGACGGGCACCGAGCAGCACGTTCAGCCCGGTGGAATCACAGAACTCCAGTCGCGAACAGTCGACCACCAGGCGTGACCGCCCCTGCTCGACCGCACTCTCCAGAGGTTCGCGCAACAGATCGGCGGTGTGGTGGTCAAGCTCACCCACCGGCGTCACGACCTCGCTGCACCCCTCGGTCCGGACCTCGACCTGAAGCCGACCCCGGTTCGCACTGCCGACCGTCCCGCGGTCCATGCCTGTCCCTCTTCGCCGTTCGTCACTTGCGCTTCACTGCCTGCGCGGCCGTATGCGGAGCTGCCGCCGACGTGCGTAAAACAGTACGCGTTCCGCTCGCCCCGCGGTAGTCGGAGACCTCAACAAACCGGACATATAGCATCAATTGGCGCTTGTAACTGCTGGCAGGAACCGGGTAAGGGTAGAGGGACACCCAAAACACGACCGGCTATGGAGGCGCCGCTTCACCGCAGGAACACGTATGGGCATCGGCAGCCATATGCCGAGAACGATGGAGGAGAAGCATGTCACCCCGGCTCGACGAAGCGCGTACCCACAACGCGCCGTCGGCATGTCCTCAGGGACCGACCAATTCCGACTCCCCCGCCGCGAGCGCCGTACCCGGCCCGCGTGCCAGCACCACCAGCACCACCAGCACCACCTCTGAGCTTTCCGGCGAGGGCTTCGACGGGCTTGAGGGGCTTCCCGAGATCCCGCCCTACGCCGAAGTAGGGGCCCTGGACGCGCGGGCCCTGTCGAAGACGCTGTTCGAGCGGCTGGAGTCCCTCGAAGAGGGCACCCACGAGTACAGCTACGTCCGCAACACCCTCGTCGAGCTCAACCTCGCGCTCGTCAAGTTCGCCGCTTCCCGGTTCCGCTCCCGCAGCGAGCCGATGGAGGACATCGTCCAGGTCGGCACCATCGGCCTGATCAAGGCGATCGACCGGTTCGAGCTGAGCCGCGGTGTGGAGTTCCCCACCTTCGCCATGCCGACGATCGTCGGCGAGATCAAGCGTTTCTTCCGCGACACCAGCTGGTCCGTACGCGTACCGCGCCGACTCCAGGAGCTCCGGCTCGACCTGGCGAAGGCGGGCGACGAGCTGTCGCAGCAGCTGGACCGCGCGCCCACCGTGGCGGAGCTGTCCGAGCGTCTGGGCATCACCCCGGACGAGGTCGTCGAGGGCATGTCCGCGAGCAACGCCTACACCGCGAGCTCGCTGGACGCCAAGCCCGAGGAGGACGACAACGAGGGCGCGCTCGCGGACCGCATCGGCTACGAGGACCACGGCCTCGAAGGCATCGAGTACGTCGAGTCGCTGAAGCCGCTCATCGCCGCGCTTCCCTCGCGCGACCGCATGATCCTCTCGCTCCGCTTCGTCAGCAATATGACGCAGTCGGAGATCGGCGAGGAGCTGGGCATCTCGCAGATGCACGTGTCCCGGCTGCTCTCCAGGACGCTGGTCAAGCTCCGCAAGGGTCTGACCCTGGAGGAATGACCGCCCCCCGGCCTCCCTCTCCAGGACGTCGGGGCCATCGAGCACCGCGGAAGGACCCGCCCCGGACCGCCGGGAGCGGGTCCTTCCGCGTGACCGGACGATGCGCCTGCGCCGGACCGGCTGCTCACCCGGGCCGAGTCCGGACCGGCTGCTGACCGGGCCGAGTCCGGACCGGCTGCTGACCGGGCCGAGTCCGGTGCCCGAGGCGCCCGGCTCCGGTACCCGCACCGCCCGTCACAGCGCCCCCTCACACCACCCGCTGGCCGCTCCGCCACACCGCGCTGACCAGCGGGACACCCGGCCGGTAGGCGAGGTGGACGTGGCTCGGGGCATCGAGGAGGACCAGGTCGGCGCGGGCGCCGGGGGTGATGCGGCCGATGTCGGTGCGGCGCAGGGCCGCGGCCCCGCCCGCGGTGGCGGACCACAGGGCCTCGTCGGGAGTCATCCCCATGTCACGTACGGCGAGGGCGATGCAGAACGGTACGGACGAGGTGAACGACGAGCCGGGGTTGCAGTCCGTGGAGAGCGCGACGGTGGCCCCCGCGTCCAGCAGGCGGCGGGCGTCGGGCCAGGTGGCGCGGGTGGAGAACTCCGCGCCGGGGAGCAGCGTGGCGACCGTGCTGCCCTGTCCGAGCGCGTCGACGTCGGCGTCGGTGAGGTGGGTGCAGTGGTCGGCGGATGCGGCGTCGAGCTCGACGGCCAGCTGCACGCCGGGGCCGTACGACAGCTGGTTGGCGTGGATACGCGGGTGCAGCCCCCTGGCACGCCCCGCCGTGAGGATGGCGCGGGCCTGGTCGCCGTCGAACGCGCCCTGCTCGCAGAACACGTCGATCCAGCGGGCGTGCGGGGCGCAGGCCTCCAGCATCGGGCCGGTGACCAGGTCGACGTAGCCCGCGGGGTCGTCGGCGTAGTCCGGGGAGACGATGTGGGCGCCGAGGTAGGTGACCTCGTCGGTGTGACGGCTCGCGATGCGCAGGGCGCGGGCCTCGTGCTCGACGGTGAGGCCGTAGCCGGACTTGGTCTCGAAGGTGGTCGTGCCCTGGCGCAGGGCCTCGGCGAGGTAGCGGGCGACGTTGGCGGAGAGCTCGTCGTCGGAGGCGGCCCGGGTGGCGGCGACCGTGGTGCGGATGCCGCCCGCACGGTAGGGCTGCCCGGACATCCGGGCGTTGAACTCCTGGGTGCGGTCGCCCGCGAAGACCAGGTGGGAGTGGGAGTCGACGAAGCCGGGGATCACGGCCCGGCCCGCCGCGTCGAGGACGTTGTCAGTGGCGGGTGCTTTGCTTGATTCACCGGTCCAGACGATGCGGTCGCCGTCGATGACGACGGCCGCGTCCTGGATCAGGCCCAGGGGGGTCCCGTTGCCGAGGGAGGGGTCATTGGTGACCAGGCTGGCGATGTGGGTGACGGCGGTGCTCGTCATCTGGAGAGTGTTCTCCTTGCGTTGCGGGAGAGCGGGGGCGGTCGTGCGGGGCGGGCGTTGGTCGTTCGTGCGGAGCGGCTGGTCGGCCTTGCGGGGCGGGCGGTGGTCGGCCGTGCGCAGCGCGGCTTTGCGGGGCGGGCGGTGGTCGGCCGTACGGAGCGCGGCCTTGCGGAGCAGTCGGTGGCCGGTCTTGCGGGGCGGCCGGCGGTCGCTCTCGCTCAGCGGCCCGTGGTCAGCCGTGCAGGGCGGCCACGGCTGTCGCGAGCGCTCGGGGCACATCCTCGATCCTCGTGTGCCTGCCGTCCCGGACGATGTGCCGCCCCGCCACGACTGTGTGCCGCACATCAGCGGCGGAGGCGGCGAATACGGCGGTCTCCGCTGCCAGCCGGGACACGGCTCCGGCCGTTCTGACGGAGTCCAGGGCGACGGTCGTCAGATCGGCCGGGGCGCCCGGTTCCAGGACGCCTGCCTCGGGGCGGCCGAGTGCGGCGTGCCCGTCGGCGGAGGCGGCCCGGAGCAGGGCGGCGGCCGTCCAGTGACCCCGGATGTGGGTGCGCAGACGCTCGTTGAGCTCCATCGCCCGCGCTTCTTCGAAGAGGTCGATCACGGCGTGGCTGTCGCTGCCCAGCGAGAGCGGCGAGCCCGCCTGCTGGAGGGCGACGGCGGGGCCGATGCCGTCGGCCAGGTCGCGTTCGGTGGTGGGGCACATGCAGGTGCCGGTGGTGGAGGAGCCGAGCAGAGCGATGTCCTCCTCCGTCAGATGCGTGTTGTGGATGCCCGTGGTGCGCGGGCCGAGGACTCCGTGGTCGGCCAGCAGCCGGGTGGGGGTGCGGCCGTGAGCGGCCCGGCAGGCGTCGTTCTCCGCGGTCTGCTCGGAGAGATGGACGTGGAGAGGGGCGCCACGCTCCTCGGCCCACCGTGCGACGGTGGCCAGCTGGTCCGCCGGGACCGCGCGGACGGAGTGGATGGCCGCGCCGATCAGGGTGTGGTCGTCGCCCTTGAGAAGCGAGGCTCGCTCGGCCCACGCCTCGGCGGTCGTGTCGGAGAAGCGCAGCTGGTGCCGGTTGGGCTGTTCGCCGAATCCGGCAGCGAGATAGGCGGTGTCCAGCAGGGTGATCCGGATGCCCGCCTCGGCGGCGGCCGCGATCAGCGCCTCGCCCATGGCGTTCGGGTTGGCGTAGGGCGTGCCGCCGGGCGCGTGGTGCAGATAGTGGAATTCGCCGACGGAGGTGATGCCGGCCAGGGCCATTTCGGCGTACGTGGCACGGGCGAGGTCGAAGTAGGTGTCCGGGGTGAGCCGGGAGGCCGTCCGGTACATGAGCTCGCGCCAGGTCCAGAAGGTGCCCGAGCCCACCTGGACGGTGGCGCGCAGGGCCCGGTGGAAGGCGTGGGAGTGGGCGTTGGCGAGGCCGGGGAGGGTCAGACCGCGCAGGACGGTCGCGCCGGGCGGCGGTGTCCCGTCCCCGGTCCTGATCCCGGCGATGCGGCCGCCCGCGACGTCCAGGGTGACGCCCGGCTCGACCTGGTTGCCGAGCCAGGCGTGGTCCATCCAGTACGTCGCGGTGACGGGCGCGCCCCCGGCCCGATTCGTCAGCTGCACGCGAGACCTTCCAGTACGTCGGCGAGCGCCTCCACCCCGGCTGTGCAGTCGTCCTCGGCTGCGTGCTCGGCAGGTGAGTGCGAGATTCCGGTGGGGTTGCGCACGAAGAGCATGGCGGTGGGCACCGAAGCGGACAAAATACCCGCATCGTGGCCCGCGCCGGTGCCGAGGACGGGTACGGGCCGGCCCGTGTCGCCGGTGCCCTCCAGGATCTTGCCCAGTTCGTCGCGCAGGGCGTGCTCGAACTCGACCACGGGCGTGAAGGACTCCCGTACGACGTCGAGATCGATCCCGGCCCGCTCGGCGTGCTCCCGGGCGGCGCGCTCGATGCCGGTGACGACGGCGTCCAGGGTGGCCTGGTCGGCGGCGCGGGAGTCGAGCCAGCCGCGTACGAGGGAGGGGATGGCGTTGACGCCGTTGGGCTCGACCGCGATCTTGCCGAAGGTGGCGAGCGCACCGGTCAGTTCGGCCTCGCGGCGGGCGGCGAGCACGGTCTCGGCGTACGTGAGCATAGGGTCGCGGCGGTCGGCGAGGCGGGTGGTGCCCGCGTGGTTCGCCTCGCCCCGGAAGTCGAACCGCCAGCGGCCGTGCGGCCAGATGGCCGAGGCGATGCCGACGGGGTCGCCGGTGAGGTCGAGGGCCCGGCCCTGCTCGACGTGGAGTTCGACGAACGCGCCGATCCGGGCGAGCCGTTCCGGGTCGGGGCCGATGGCCTCGGGGTCGTATCCGGCGCTCTCCATGGCGGCGGGCAGGGTGATCCCGTCCGCGTCGCGGAGACGGCGGGCGTCGGCGACGGCGAGCTGCCCGGCGGCGAGCCGGGACCCGACGCAGGCCAGACCGAAGCGGGCGCCCTCCTCGTCACCGAAGTTGGTGATGGCCAGCGGCCGGGTGAACTCCACTCGCCTGCGGCGGAGTTCATCGAGCGCGGCGAAGGAGGAGACCACGCCGAGCGGTCCGTCGAAGGCCCCGCCGTCCGGGACGGAGTCCAGGTGGGAGCCGGTGACGACGGCGTCCCCGGCCAGGGGGTCGCCGAGCCAGGCCCACTGGTTGCCGTTGCGGTCGGTCTCGTGGACGAGCCCGCGCGCCTCGGCCTGCGCGCGGAACCAGGCCCGGCAGTCGAGGTCCGCCGCCGACCAGGCGTAACGCCGGTAGCCGCCGCTGTCGGGGTGGCGCCCGACGGGAGCCAGCTCGCGCCACATCGAGAGGAAGGAGTCACCCGCGCTCCACTGCTGCGACCCCGCATCGGGTGGGGTGGCGGATGCGCCCGCGGGCATCAGTTGCCCTCCGCCATCGGTACGCGAACGCCCTTGTCCGTGGCGACGGACTCCGCGATGTCGTAGCCCGCGTCGACGTGGCGGATGACTCCCATGCCGGGGTCGTTCGTCAGGACGCGGCGGATCTTCTCGCCCGCGAGCTTCGTGCCGTCGGCGACGGAGACCTGGCCCGCATGGATGGAGCGGCCCATGCCGACGCCACCGCCGTGGTGGAGGGAGACCCAGGAGGCGCCGGAGGCCACGTTGACCATGGCATTGAGCAGCGGCCAGTCGGCGATGGCGTCGGAGCCGTCGAGCATGGCCTCGGTCTCACGGTACGGGGAGGCGACCGAGCCGCAGTCCAGGTGGTCGCGGCCGATGGCCAGCGGGGCGGCCAGTTCGCCGCTAGCGACCATGTCGTTGAAGCGCTCGCCGGCCTTGTCGCGCTCGCCGTAGCCGAGCCAGCAGATGCGGGCGGGCAGGCCCTGGAAGTGGACGCGCTCGCCGGCCATCTTGATCCAGCGGTGCAGGGACTCGTTCTCCGGGAAGAGCTCCAGCATCGCCTTGTCGGTCTTGTGGATGTCGGACGCCTCGCCGGACAGGGCGGCCCAGCGGAAGGGTCCCTTGCCCTCGCAGAAGAGGGGGCGGATGTAGGCGGGGACGAAGCCGGGGAAGTCGAAGGCGCGGTCGTACCCGGCGAGCTGGGCCTCGCCGCGGATGGAGTTGCCGTAGTCGAAGACCTCGGCCCCGGCGTCCATGAAGCCGACCATGGCCTCGACGTGGCGGGCCATCGACTCGCGGGCACGCTGGGTGAAGTCGGCGGGCTTCTCGGTGGCGAGGTCGGCCATGTCGTCGAAGTCGACGCCGAGCGGGAGGTAGGCCAGCGGGTCGTGGGCGCTGGTCTGGTCGGTGACGATGTCGATGGGCGCGCCCTCGGCGAGCATCCGGGGCAGCAGCTCCGCCGCGTTGCCGAGGAGGCCGATGGAGAGGGGGCGGCGGGCGTCGCGGGCCTCGACGGCGAGCTGGAGGGCGTGCTCCAGGCTGTCGGCCTTGACGTCCAGGTAGCGGTGTTCGATGCGGCGCTCGATGGCACGCGGGTCGACGTCGATGCAGATGGCGACGCCGTCGTTCATAGTGACGGCGAGCGGCTGGGCGCCGCCCATGCCACCGAGTCCGGCCGTCAGCGTGATGGTCCCCGCGAGCGTGCCGCCGAACTTCTTCGCGGCGACGGCGGCGAAGGTCTCGTAGGTGCCCTGGAGGATGCCCTGGGTGCCGATGTAGATCCAGGACCCGGCGGTCATCTGGCCGTACATGGTGAGCCCGAGGGCCTCCAGACGGCGGAATTCCTCCCAGTTGGCCCAGTCGCCGACCAGGTTGGAGTTGGCGATGAGGACGCGGGGCGCCCATTCGTGGGTCTGCATGACGCCGACGGGCCGCCCGGACTGGACGAGCATCGTCTCGTCCTGCTTGAGGGTCTCCAGCGTGCGGACCATCGCGTCGAACGAGCGCCAGTCGCGTGCCGCCTTGCCCGTGCCGCCGTAGACGACGAGCTTGTCGGGGTGCTCGGCGACCTCGGGGTCCAGGTTGTTCTGCAGCATGCGCAGGGCGGCTTCCTGCTGCCATCCCAGGGTGCTGAGAACGCTGCCGCGCGGCGCTCGTACGGGGCGGGGTCCTGACATGGCGGTGCCTCCTCGCGACGGTGAATATCTATTCACATCCTGATGCCCTGAATAGTCGTAGTCAACAGGTGCGGTTCGCGCCGCGACGGGGAAGGCGTGTTCCCTACCCACCCGGCGGCGGCACCGGAAGCACCGGTGAGCACTGCCGACACACACCCCCACAACCGCCCGGCGCCCGAGGGCGAGGGCGGATCGCCGCTGGAAGCGGTGAAGTCGGGCGGCGTCGATTTTCCGCCGAAACTCTTCGCGCCGATCGCCCTGTCCGCTGTCGCCAACCCGGCCCTGGTCACCATCACGATGGCCTCGCGGCTCTGCTACGGCATGGCCGACGAAGACATCCTGCCGCCCGCCCTGCGCAAGGCGCCGACCCGCCGCCGCACCCCCCGGGCCGGGATCGCCTTCGTCTCCGCCCTGACGATCGGCCTGGTCTCCACAGGCGGGATCGAGGGGCTCGGCGAGGCCACCTCCTTCCTGCTGGCGTGTGTCCCCGTCGTGGTCAACATCGCCGTGCTGGTGCTGCGCGGAGACCGGACGGACCACCGCCACTTCCGTACACCGACCGCCCGACCCGCGCTCGGCGCGCTCACCTCGCCGACCCTGGCGAGCCCGCTCACCAACCAGAGATCCGGCGTGTACGTACACGTCGGCGTCCTGCTGCTCGCCGGGATCGGGCTGCGGGCGGCCGACAAGGCAGTGCTGACGGCCCGCGGGAAGTCCGGCCCCGCGCTTACCTGACGGAGCCTCACCCTCCGCCTGGACCGCCGCATTCAAGCCGCTCCTTTACACCCTGGAACGCATGTACCAAAGGAAAATGCCAGAACCCCCACCCGCCGTGAGCACGATGCGTAGCCTCTGCGTTACAGCCGTACGCCAGGTCGGGAGGGGAAATCCGCGTGCCCGGAATCGACGAGTGCCTGCTCGAAGTCATGAGGCTGCCCGGTGCCCGGGGCGCCTCGGTGGTCGACTGGACGAGCGGTCTCGCCCTCGGCACCATCGGGGAATCCCCCAACGGCGACCACGAGGCGACGGCGGCCGAGACGGCGGAAGTCGCCCGGATGACCGCCGAACAGCCCGCCTTCGCCCGCCTGTCGACCGGGGGCGGCACCGAACGCCCCAAGGAAGCGCCGAGCACCCCCGTCGAGGACGTCATCGTCACCACCCACGACGGGTACCACATGCTCCGTTTCGTCGAGACGGCCTTCGACAGCAGCGTCTTCCTTCATCTGTGGCTGGACCGCTCCGAGGGCAACCTCGCCTTCGCCCGGCTGCGCCTGGGTGAGCTGGCCGAACGGCTGGTACTGGCATGAGCACGATAGCCGCCGCCCCCGGCGCACAACCTGACGCACACCCCGGCACAGGGCCGGGTGCTCGCTCCGGCACCTCCTCCGGCACTCGCTCCGGCGCACAGTCGGAGGCATCGGCCCCGGACCGGCTCCCGGTCCTCTCCCCGATGCTCCAGCGCCTGGCCGCCGAGCGTGCCACCGGCGCCCTGATGCGCGACCACGGCACGCTCTATCTGGCCGATGGCCAGGTGGTGCACGCCGAGAGCCCGGCCACCCCCGGCATCGACGTGCTGCTCACCACCGGCGGGACGCTGCGGCACGAGGGCTGGTGGGACGCCGTGGCCCAGGCGGGGGCGGGACGCCGGGTCGGCCGCTATCTGGTGGACAGCGGTCACGTGCCGGGCGGCGCGCTGGAGCTGTGCCATCTGGGCGCGCTGTACGACGCCGCGTTCTTCGCGCTCGCCCCGACCGGTACGCCCGCCCGGTTCCGTTACGGGGTCTCGCACTGGATCGGCCCGGTGCGGCCGGTCCCGGTGGCCGCCGTGGAGCGCGAGACGCTGCGCAGACGGGAGTTCCTGGACCGGATCTGGCCGGACGCCGCCTGCGACAGCGCGCCGCTGGTCCGGACGGCGGCTCATCTCGCCGATGCCCCGGTCCCGGCCCGGCAGCGCCGCGTCCTGGAGCTGGCCGACGGGGTGCGCACCACCTCGGACATCGCCCAGGCGCTGGGCCGTTCGGCGTTCCACATCCTGGTCGACCTGCGTCGGCTCGCCGCGGCCGGTCTGGTGGCGGCGGTCCGCTCGCAGCCGCCGCCCGGCGCCACCGCACCCGGCCGGATCACGCTCCCCGAGGTGACGGCCGACCCCGATATCGCCCTGCTGCGCCGACTCCGAGACGCATTGGAGGCCCTGTGATACGCGCGCTCAGACAGCGTGCCGGGAGGAGACAGCTGATGGTGCCCGAGGCCGAAGTGCGGGATGTCCTCGACGAACTCCAGCGGTTACGGGCCCGGGTCCCCCTGCTCTCCGGGGCGCTGGCCGCCTCGACCGACGGGCTCGTCCTGGCCCACGACACCCCGGGCGTCGAGGCGGAGGGTGTCGCCGCCCTCACCGCCGCCGCCCTCGGCGTCTCCATCCGGATGACCGACGCCACCGGCCGGGGCGGCTTCCGGGAGCTGCTGGTCCGCGGCGGCAGCGGCTACATCGCGACCTACGCCGCGGGCTCCTCCGCCGTCCTGACCCTGCTGGCCGAGGACCGCATCAACGTCGGCCGCCTCCACCTGGAGGGCCGCCGCGCGGGCGCCCGCATCGGCGAACTCGTCGACTCCGCCCTGGAACGCGCCGAGCGCCCCGCCCCCGCACCCCGTACCGCCCCGCCCCGCCCGGCCGGCGCCCCGAACAGCGCCCTGCCGCAGCGCCCCACGTAGCCCCCCACTCGTAGCACCAAGACCACCGGGACTGACGCCATCACGCGGAAACCCACGCCACTCACACAGAAACGGACCCGGTCACCGCGACCGGCCACGGAAAGGAAACGAGCCTCCATGGCGAACACCGAAGCGTCACTGAAGGAAGCGATGACCTCGATCGAGGGCACCACGGGTGTCGCCCTCGTCGACTACACGAGCGGGATGGCCCTGGGCACGCTCGGCGGCGGCAAGGACTTCAACCTGGAAGTCGCCGCCGCGGGCAACACCGACGTGGTCCGCGCCAAGCTCCGCACCATGGAGCACCTGGGCATCAAGGACGAGATCGAGGACATCCTCATCACGCTGGGCACCCAGTACCACCTGATCCGGCTGCTCAAGACCCGGGGCAACAACGGCCTCTTCCTCTACCTGGTGCTGGACGCCGGCCGCGCCAACCTGGCGATGGCCCGTCACCAGCTGAAGAAGATCGAGGCGGACCTGGAGGTCTGACCTCGGTCCGTCAGCGGTTCCGGCCTCACCGGCGGCGACGCCGCGCCCCGCCCGGCGCGGCGTCCCCCGCCACCGGGCCCGTCGTCCGGTGCGCCCTGACCCGCTTGCCGACCGGGCTGCCGTGCCCGGCCCAGTCGGTGCGCACCCAGTACAGGACGTCCTCGCCGCGTTCCCGCTGCCCGATCCGTACGGCCTTCAGCCAGAGGCCCACGCCCGCTCCCGCGAGCAGCAGTCCGCCGGCCCCCGGCAGCGCGAACGAGGACGCGACCGCCCCGACGAACGCGGCAAGCAGCCACCACCGGCGCCCGCGCCGCCAGGCCCGTACGGTCACGGCCCGGTCCTGGAGGAAGTCGCCGCGCCCGGCCCGGGAGGCGCCCCGCGCCAGTTCCGCGTACCGCCCGCCGCGCGCCACGAGCACCACGGCCGCGGTGATCAGGAAGAGCGCGGCCCCGGCGAGCAGCCCGATCCGGCGCCCGGCCAGCCCGGGTACGAACGCTCCCGCCGCCGCGGCCACCAGACCCGACCACCACAGCGGCGCCGCCCCGGCCCGTACGGCCACGGCCACTCTCGCCAGCGACTGTCCTCCGCGCGCCACCTGCGTACCCCTCTCGCTCCCTGTCTGCCGGACGACCCTGTGCCGGTCGTTCCGGGCGCGGAGGTTAGCGGCCGTACATGAGGAATGCCTGAGAGAGGAACGCCTGAGAATCGGCGAAGGGGCCCATCGCGGGGCCGCTCACTCCACGAACAGGCCGCGGGCCGCCGCCCGTACGTCGAACTCCTCAAGCCGCGCCTGGGCCTCGGGGAGTTCGTCGCAGATCGCCTCCAGCAGCACCCGCCCCAGCAGCATCGGGGCGCAGACGGTGTCGAAGGAGAGCCCGGAGCCGATGGCCGCCGGAAGCAGCAGATCGCTGTGTTTGGCGACGGGCGCGAAGGCCGAGTCGGCGACCGTCACGACGGCCAGCCCCTGGTCCTTGGCGTACGCCAGCGCGTCCACGCACTCCCTGGGGTGGCGAGGCAGCGCGAAGCACATCAGGGCGGTGGCCCCGGCCCGCCGGGCGGAGTCGATCCGGTCGAGGAGCATGCTGCCGCCCTCATCGAGCACCCGGACGTCGGGGTGCACCTTGGCGGCGAAGTAGCCGAAGCCGCGGGCCTGTGAGGACGCGGCGCGCAGCCCCAGCACCGGCAGCGGCCGCGACCCTGCCAGCAGTCGGCCCGCCCGCTCGACGGGGGCGGGGTCGGCGAGCAGGTCGGACAGGTGCTGGAGGTTCTCGATCTCGGCGCGGACGGCCTGCTGGTACTCGTTGTACGTGTCTCCCGCGTCCTCCGGCTCCGCGTCGGCGGGGGCGACCTCGCGCAGGTGCCTGCGCAGCGCCGGGTAGCCGTCGAAGCCGAGCGCGACGGCGAAGCGGGTGACGGAGGGCTGGCTGACCCCCGCCAGCTCGGCCAGCTCGACGCTGGACAGGAACGGCGCGTCGGCGGCCCGGCGGACCATGCAGTGCGCGATGCGCCGCTGGGTGGGCGTGAGCCGGTGGCCCTCGAAAAGCCGCTGCAACCGTGCGGCGGGGCTGCTCCCGCTCATGGTGTCCCCTTGCTGAGTCCATCGCGCCACGACCGGCGCCGACCGTTCTATTCAGCCAGGAAGGTCGCTGTATGTCCATATGCAGGGGCGGGTCGGGAGCGGAACAGGGCGGGCAGGGACGGACGGATGTGTGGGCGGTGCCGACGGATACCCCGGAGCCCGTCGCGATCGGCGCCAGGCGCTCCCGACGATATGAGGTATTCCGTCTATCACCGACGGACAAGGAACCCCGTTCACAGCACACGCACCGGCGGTAAAGCCAAGAATTTCCCCCGGGTTGCCAGCCAGATTGCGCCAATAACATGGCGGGAACATCACCTCCGGCCACTGATTGAGCCAACTACGCTGGCAGCGTCAACCGGACGGAAGGATATTTAAGAGAGCGCTGAAAACATGAGGCCCACGAGTGCAATCTGCTCACGAATAGGCTGGAACATTCGTGACGGTAGCCGCTTCCGCGCTCCTGGCGGGTGAGTACACCACTCCCGCCGCCGACAAAGAGGGGACACCGTTCACCCACAAGGTGAACACGCCCCCTTTCTCCGACTGCGCCATTTTGATGACAATCCCGACTCCACTCCGCACATGGAGCTTTCGCTGTGCCCGAACCAGCTGGGAAAGCCGTGCAGTGTCGATGAGGGAACCTTTTCCTGCTTGAAACCTGCTCCACTCACGGACAAGGAAACAAATGACCGACGAAATGGTGCTTCGTGCCCAGAGATTCATCAACACCGCCTACGGGAACGGGGCGACCCTCGGCATACCCAAGCTTGAGGAGAACGGTCGTACCGGCTGGACCGTCATGTACGCCCTCACTCGCGCCTTGCAGTACGAGATGGGCATCAGCGCCCTGTCGAACAACTTCGGCCCCGGCACCCTGTCAGCACTTCAGGAGAAGTACGGAAAGCTCGACGAGACGACGATCCCGTCGGCAAAGTTCTGCCGGATCATCCAATCCGCCCTCTACTGCAAAGGCTACGACGGCGGTGACATCGACGGAATATACAGCTCCCGCGTCAAAGCTGCGGTAACGAAGCTGAACAGCGACATGGGCATCGGTGTCACCTATCCCGGCAGTGCTCTGTGGCCGAAGGCGGTCAAGGGCCTGTTCAATATGGACGCCTACGTCACCGTCAACGACGGCTCGGCCACCGTTCGTTCCATCCAGCAGTGGCTGAACGGCCGATACATCCAGCGCAAGGACTTCTACGTCATCCCCTGTGACGGTCACCACTCCCGCGACGTCGCCAGGTCGATGCTCCTGGCGATCCAGTACGAACTGGGTATGGCCGACGGTGTCGCGAACGGGGCGTTCGGTCCCGGTACCCGGGCCGGCTTGAAGAGTCACACCGTGTCGACCGGGTCCTCCGGCGTGTGGGTGCGGCTGTTCACAGCCGCCATGGTGCTCAACAAGCGTCCGGTGCCCTTCGCCAGCTCGTTCACCTCCGCGCTGGCCAGTGAGGTCAGCACCTTCCAGTCGTTCCTGCGGATCGCGGCCAACGGGCGGGGCGACTACCCGACATGGGCCTCCCTCCTGGTCTCCTACGGGGATCAGACCCGTCAGGGCGAGTCGTGCGACGGCATCACGAAGATCACGCCTGCCCGCGCGCAGACTTTGAAGGCAGCCGGATACAAATATGTCGGCCGTTACCTGTACAACCCCTCGACGACGTCCCTCCCCGAGAAGGAGATTCAGCCGGGGGAGCTCGCGACCATCAAGGAGTACGGGCTCCGCTGCTTCCCGATCTACCAGACGTGGGCACGCTCGGTCGACTACTACAGCGTCGCGCAGGGCGTCACGGACTGTCTGACGGCGGCGTTCAAGGCCGAGGAACACGGGTTCAAACCCGGGGCGCGCATCTACTTCGCCGTCGACTACGACGCGGTGGACGAGGACGTGACAGCGTACATTCTGCCGTACTTCCGGAGCGTCAAGGAGCAGATGGACAGGCTGGGCAGCCCGTACAAGATCGGGGTCTACGGCCCGCGCAACGCATGCTCCCGTATCTCCGAAAAGGGGTACGCGGACGCCAGCTTCGTATCGGACATGTCCTCCGGGTTCTCCGGCAACCTCGGCTATCCCATGCCCGAGAACTGGGCCTTCGACCAGATCGTGACCAAAACAATTGGTTCGGGCGACGGCCTGATCGAGATAGACAACAACATCGCCTCCGGCCGGGACACCGGCCAGGGCGACTTCTACCCGCCTCCCTCCCAGAAGCTGGACACCGGATTCGACGTGGATTTCTGGTCGGCCCTGTCGAAGGAGGTCGAGGAATACATGCAGTCGATCGGTAGACCAGGTGGCACTGAGCGCCTGTACACCCTCCGGGAGTGCCTTGAAACGATCATGGCGCATGACGCCGCGATCACCTCGGCATCCCGTAGCCACCGCATGCGCAAGGCCCTTGTCCAGACGTCGGCCTTCTGGGAGTTCTGCCACTACAGCTACAGGGACGCGGCGGAAGACGCGGGTGTCGTGCTCCACCACACCGGTGTCGTACCGGACTGGGGCAAGGACCTGCCCGGTGTCACCAGGACGGTCGACAGCAGCACGGGAATCGCCAGGATCTCGGGCCGCACGTGCATCCTGTCGCGCAACAACTCGATCCGTGCGGGGCTTCTGGACGGCAAGGTCCTGGATTCCGCCGCGGACAGCGATCGTTGGGCCATGTGGCAGAAGGTCAATCAGGACAAGGTGTTCAACCTGACCACCGTGCCGCACCTTCACATATGGGCAGCCGATGGGAAGAAGGGCGACGTCGAGGAGGAGGCCCCGATCCGCCGCCCCTCCCTCGACTACACCGAAACGGAGACCTTCGAGGTCCTCCGCCGGTACCCGGCCAGGGGCACGGAAACCGAGGCACACGCGCGGGAGAGGATGCCGCTGTACGCCATCTTCGAGAAGTACAACCGCATCGTTCGTGAAGCCTGACAGACCGTGGTCATCGCCTCCGCCCCCTGGCGAGGGCACGCCCCCGGAACCCTGATGGTCGTCTCCTTCGTGGGAATCGCAGCGCTCGTGAGCATCACGGTCTACCTGTGATCGAACGGTCGCGACCACTCCGTCCTCGTCCCCGAATACATCAACCCGGCCGTCGCCGTCCTGACACTGCCGGCGCTTCTCAGCGCCGTCGCTCCCGTCGTTCTCCACCCCGTGCAACGCACTGCGTCGCGGAAGAAAGGCTGACTGTTGAGCCTCACCGACATGTCCCGCAGAAACGCTCTCATCACCGCGGCCGGCGTCGCCGCCGTCGGCATCACCTCCTCCACCCTCCTCGCGACGCCGGCTGCGGCCGCGCCGCGGCCCCTCAGGAACGACGAGCTCAAAGCAGCCTTGCGCCGGGTGGAGGCGCGGCGCCGCCGCATCCTGACCGACCGGGCGTCCACCAACGGGTGGGAGATGGAGAAAACCACCGACGACGAGGGCGACATCGCCACACGTCACGTGGAGGGCACCCCGCTGAGCGTCCCGGTTCGCACGGGAGACGTCGAATCGGTCCTGGCCCATGTGATCCGCCGATTCCACTACGAGGTCGAGGCTCTGGGGCTGCGCGACGAACCGAACCCGCTCGTGGGGTGGGCGGCCCCGTCGTCGATACGCGACAGCCGGCTCCCCGAGTCGAACCGGGCCTCGGGAACCGCCGTCGTCGTTCGCCCGGACTCCTACCCGCCCGGAGTGCGGGGCGGTTTCACCTCCCGACAGGAGCTGACGATCCGCGACATCCTCGCCGACGCCGAGGGCGTCGTTCGCTGGGGCGGCGACGATCGCCACCCGTACGAGGGGCTGTTCTATCTGAACGTACCTCCGGGGGACGCTCGTCTGGCCCGGGTCGCTGCCAGGATCCGCGCCTGGCGCGAGGTTCCAGGTGCGGGCGCCGGACTCGTGCCCGACGTGACGGCACCTTCCCGGCGCCGACGGGCCTCCCAGTTCCGCTGACCGCCCCTCAGCTCTCCTCCATGCCCCTCCGGGGGCCGTACACCCTCTGGAGGGGGGTTAGCCCCACAAAATTCGGGGGCTAACCCCACTGTCACGGGTCACGGGCTTCCGTACCGTGGTCGGCATGGAAGCCCGTGACCAGGAACTCAAGAAGGAGCTCGCCGCCACCCTCCATGCCCGTGGCGAGCTGGGAGCGGAGTATGAGGCCGCGCTCATCGACTCGTTCCTGGAGAAGGTCGAGCAGCGCCTCGACACCACGCTCGACCGCCAGGTCCGCAGGCAGCTGGCCGAGCAGCAGGTCACCGCTGCCCGGGGTGCGCGGCCGACGCAGCCGGGGAGCTTCGGGGAGCGGCATGGTCTGGGGATCGTCTCGCTGGTTCTGGCCGTCCCCCTGTCCGCGATCGGTGTGGCGAACGCCGGGATCGAGGGACTGGTCGTGGCCTGGCTCGGCATCGTCGGGGTCAACGCGTTCCAGACGGCACGGAACGGACAGCTGTTCCGTCGCCGGGACGAGCGCGCGATATCCGACTGGAAGGACTGAGCGGCTGAGGGAGCGCCGAAAGGGCTGAGCGCTGCAAGGCCTGAGCGCTGGAAGGTCCGAGCGCGGAAGGCCTGGGCCCGGATGGTGTCGCGCGGCCTGACCGTGCGGCCGGACCCGCGAAGGAGCCCGGCCGCAGCGGAGTATGTCGCGGGGCCGCCGCACCCCCGGTTGCCCGGGGGGCGGGACGACGGCGGTCCCCGCGAGGGACGCGGTCCGGGTCAGGGCCGGATTCCCGCGTCCGGGCGACGGTGGAGGTCCGGGAGCCGCTCCGTAGTCCGGTGTCGCCGTTCTGGGTGCCGACGGGTTTCCCTGCCGACACCCACCAATGTGCCGGAGCGGTGTTAAGCGGGTGCTGCGCGAACGTGACACGCTCGTACCGTTTTCGCGAAGCCCTGCCGCCGGACCCCGTCACGCTCCTTCCGGCCTCCGTCACGCCGGGCCGGAAGCGCCCTGCCGACCCGTCAGGCCTTCGTCGTGCCCGCGTCCTTGGCGAGGAACGCCAACAGGTCCTGGCGGCTCACCACACCCTTGGGCTTGCCCTCGACGAGCACGATCGCCGCGTCCGCGCCGTCCGTACCGCTGAGCACGGCCATCAGGTCCTCGACCGGTTCGCCGGAACCGACCTGCGGCAGCGGGGCCGACATGTGCTTCTCCAGCGGGTCGGTCAGCGAGGCGCGCTGGGTGAACAGCGCGTCCAGCAGCTGCCGTTCCACGACGGAGCCGATGACCTCGGCGGCCATCACGTCCGGGTGTCCGGCGCCCGGCTTCACGATCGGCATCTGGGAGACGCCGTACTCACGCAGCACCTCGATGGCCTCGCCGACCGTCTCCTCCGGGTGCATGTGGACGAGGGAGGGCATCGGGCCCTCCTTGAAGTCCAGGACCGCGCCCACGTTGGCGGAGGCGCCGGAGTCCTCCAGGAAGCCGTAGTCGGCCATCCACTCGTCATTGAAGATCTTGCTCAGGTAGCCGCGGCCGCTGTCGGGGAGCAGCACCACGACGACGTCCTCGGGGCCGAGCCGCTTGGCGACCTCCAGGGCGCCGACGACCGCCATGCCGCAGGAGCCGCCGACGAGCAGCCCCTCCTCCTTGGCAAGTCGGCGCGTCATCTGGAAGGAGTCCTTGTCGGACACCGCGACGATCTCGTCGGTGACGTTCCGGTCGTAGGCGCTCGGCCAGAAGTCCTCGCCGACGCCCTCGACCAGATACGGCCGACCGGAGCCGCCGGAGTAGACCGAGCCCTCCGGGTCCGCGCCGATGACCTGGACCGCGCCGTCGCTGATCTCCTTGAGGTAGCGACCGGTGCCGCTGATCGTGCCGCCGGTGCCGACGCCCGCGACGAAGTGGGTGATCTTCCCCTCGGTCTGCTCCCACAGTTCGGGACCGGTGGTCTCGTAGTGCGAGCGCGGGTTGTTCGGGTTGGAGTACTGGTCCGGCTTCCAGGCGCCCGGCGTCTCGGTGACCAGCCGGTCGGAGACGTTGTAGTAGGAATCGGGGTGCTCGGGGTCAACGGCCGTGGGGCAGACGACGACCTCGGCGCCGTACGCGCGCAGCACGTTGATCTTGTCCGTGGACACCTTGTCCGGGCAGACGAAGATGCACTTGTAGCCCTTCTGCTGCGCGACGATGGCGAGGCCGACGCCGGTGTTGCCGCTGGTCGGCTCGACGATCGTGCCGCCGGGCTTCAGCTCCCCGCTCTGCTCGGCCGCCTCGATCATGCGCAGCGCGATGCGGTCCTTCACGGACCCGCCGGGGTTGAAGTACTCGACCTTGGCCAGGACGGTCGCCTGGATACCTGCCGTGACGTTGCGCAGCCTCACCAGCGGGGTGTTGCCGACAAGACTGATCATCGAATCGTGGAATTGCACCGTGTACTCCGGGATCTCCGAGATGGTCCGGCCCAGAGTATGCGTACGGGGAGGACTCTGCGTACGGGAAGGAGTACACGGAGGTCCTCGCGGGGCAGGTAGGTAGGTGTACGGCTGTACGGCGAGGAGGAGGTGGACCGGACTGTGTCGAGAGCAAGGGTGGCACGGCGGATCGCGGCGGGCGCGGCTTACGGCGGTGGCAGCATCGGGCTGATCGGTGCGGCGGCCGTGGGCGTGTTCCTGGCGGAGGTCCAGCTCGCGAAGAGGCAGGTGGGGGGCGGGACGGCTCCGGTTCCGCCGAGTGCGGACGGGCGCTACGGGGTGGCGTTCGCCGGTCCGTCCGACCCCCTGCGGCTCGGGATGCTCGGGGATTCGACGGCGGCGGGCCAGGGGGTCCGGCGGGCCGGGCAGACCCCGGGGGCGCTGCTCGCCTCGGGGCTCGCGGCGGTCGCCGAGCGGCCGGTGGACCTGCGGAACGTGGCCCTGCCGGGGGCCCGGTCGGACGATCTGGAGCGGCAGGTCTCGCTGCTTCTCGCGGACCCGGCGCGCACCCCGGACGTCTGCGTGATCATGATCGGGGCGAACGATGTCACCCACCGGATGCCCGCCACCCAGTCGGTGCGCTGCCTGACGACGGCGGTGCGCAGACTGCGGACGGCGGGGGCCGAGGTGGTCGTCGGGACCTGTCCGGACCTGGGCACGATCGAGCCGGTCTACCAGCCGCTGCGCTGGCTGGCCCGGCGGGTGAGTCGCCAGCTGGCGGCCGCGCAGACGATCGGGGCGGTGGAGCAGGGCGGGCGCACGGTGTCGCTGGGCGATCTGCTGGGCCCTGAGTTCGCGGCGAACCCGCGCGAGCTGTTCGGCCCCGACAACTACCACCCGTCGGCCGAGGGGTACGCCACGGCGGCCATGGCGGTCCTGCCGACGCTCTGCGCGGTGCTGGGTCTGTGGCCGGAGAGCGACCGGCTGGACGGTGCGCGGCGGGAGGACATCCTCCCGGTGGCGAAGGCGGCCTCCCAGGCGGCCCGGGAGGCCGGTACGGAGGTCACGGGGGCCCGGGCGCCCTGGGCTCTCCTCAAGCACCGCAGGCGGCGGCGTCTGCCCTCCTCCACCGAGCCCATCCCGCACCCGCACCCGGACGCCGCCCACGGGCACGCGTAGCGGCGGCCGCCATCCGCAGGAGGCGTGCCTGAGCAAGCGCTTAGAAAAGAGTTCCGCATCACACGGCCTGCCGGGTGACCCCGGCGATACGTCCGGGTAACTTCCAGAGGAGTTCTGCCTGTCCACACAGCCTTCCAGCCCTCATGGAGCCGCGTGATGCCCGAAGCCGTGATCGTCTCTGCCGCCCGTTCGCCGATCGGCCGCGCCTTCAAGGGGTCCCTGAAGGACCTGCGCGCGGACGACCTGACCGCCACGATCATCCAGACCGCGCTGGCCAAGGTTCCCGAGCTGGACCCGAAGGACATCGACGACCTGATGCTGGGCTGCGGCCTGCCCGGCGGCGAGCAGGGCAACAACCTGGGCCGCATCATCGCCGTACAGATGGGGATGGACCACCTTCCCGGCTGTACGGTCACCCGCTACTGCTCCTCCTCGCTCCAGACCAGCCGGATGGCGCTGCACGCGATCAAGGCGGGCGAGGGCGATGTCTTCATCTCGGCCGGTGTCGAGATGGTGTCCCGCTTCACCAAGGGCAACTCCGACAGCCTGCCGGACACGCACAACCCGCTGTTCGCCGAGGCCGAGGCCCGTACCGCGGCCCGCGCCGAGGAGTCCGGCGCGGGCTGGCACGACCCGCGTGAGGACGGCCTGGTCCCGGACGCGTACATCTCGATGGGGCAGACGGCCGAGAACCTGGCCCGCTCCAAGGGCGTCACCCGCCAGGACATGGACGAGTTCGGCGTACGGTCGCAGAACCTCGCCGAGGAAGCCCTGAAGAACGGCTTCTGGGCGCGGGAGATCACCCCGGTCACCACCCCCGACGGCACGGTCGTCTCCAAGGACGACGGCCCGCGCGCGGGTGTCACGCTGGAGGGCGTGCAGGGCCTGAAGCCGGTCTTCCGCCCCGACGGTCTGGTCACCGCGGGCAACTGCTGCCCGCTCAACGACGGCGCGGCCGCCCTGGTGATCATGTCCGACACGAAGGCGCGCGAGCTGGGCCTGACCCCGCTGGCCCGGATCGTCTCCACCGGCGTCTCCGGCCTCTCCCCCGAGATCATGGGCTACGGCCCGGTCGAGGCCAGCAAGCAGGCGCTGAAGCGGGCGGGCCTGACCATCGGCGACATCGACCTCGCCGAGATCAACGAGGCCTTCGCCGCCCAGGTCATCCCGTCCTACCGGGATCTCGGCCTGCCGCTGGAGAAGGTCAACGTCAACGGCGGCGCGATCGCGGTCGGCCACCCCTTCGGCATGACCGGCGCCCGCATCACCGGCACGCTGATCAACAGCCTCCAGTTCCACGACAAGCAGTTCGGCCTGGAGACGATGTGCGTGGGCGGCGGCCAGGGCATGGCGATGGTGATCGAGCGGCTGAGCTGAGGCGCAGCGGAGGGCAGGGGGCGCGCGAGGTACGAGTGCGGCACCTGCCCTCAGCGGAGGCGAAGCCCAGCGCGACCACAAGCACGAGCGGCCGAGCTGAGGCCTCGCAGGCGCGGAAGGCCCGGCTGGACCTTCCGCGTCGCGGGGTTTTCGAACCCCGCCGAGCTCCGACCGTGACCGAATCTCCCCCAGGATGTGATCTGCACCCCGGGGGAGAGTCGTTTCCGCAGGTCACAGCATTTTGGACCTAAACATCGGACCGAAAGACCTGTCCATTTCGTGACGTAATGCACTGACAGCCCGTACCCCGACAGGCCAAGCTGATGTAGGAAGTCGGGGGTATCGATTGAAACCGGGAGTATGTCAGTGAGCGCCATGTCATTTGCCCTGTTGCTGACCACCGCCGCTGCCACGGCCGTCGGCGCCGCCGCGCTGCACGCCGCTCACGGGCTGCGCAAGCAGGTCGCGGCCCTGCGTACCGAGCTGGCCGACGGCTACGCCCGGGCCGCCTCCGTGCCACCGCAGAGCCGCAGTACGGCCACCCCCGCCGAGGAGATACGCGCGGCGGTCGCCGAGGCGCTGGCCGAGGAGCGGGAGCGGGAGCTGGCCGAGGCGCGCGCCTTCTGGGCGGCCCAGGAGGCCCGTGACGCCGCCGACGCCCCGTCCCTGCTGGGCGGTCTGTCGGGCCTCGGCGAGGACACCGCCCCGTACTACCTGCCCCGGCAGGCCGACTTCGCCGGTCTGGAGTCCCTGGACCTCGAAGCGGCCGAGGCGATGGAGGAGCTGGTCGAGCTCAGCGAGCGCACCCTCGCGGAGCACGAGGCCGGTGAGCTGACCGACCTTCCCGAGATCGCCGAGTTCCCCGAGGACTCCCCCGAGCTGGCCGCGGCCCGCCGCCGCCACCCCTCGCACCCGGACTTCGTCCCCGTACAGACGCCCGTGGTCACCGACCACGAGCGCACCGTGAGCCGTCTCGAAGAGCTGGCCGACCTGGCGACCGAGCTGACCGATGTGCGCCCCGGCCCGCTGGGCACGCTCGATGTGTACGTCTTCGCCGACGGCACCACGCTCTGTATGACCCCCGGCCACCGCGAGACCGCCGAGCGGCTCTCCGAGGCGCTGCGGGCGGGTCGGCAGCCGGTCCTGCTGGGCGGCTCGGGCGTCTCCGGCGCCTATGCGCTGACCTTCTCCTGCGGCGAGGACAACGTCTACATCCTCGCGGACCGCGTCATCGCCTCGTTCTGACCGGCCGGCTCGCGCTTCCTAGCGGAAAGCCCGCGCCGCCGCTTCCTCGACGTATCGCACGGCCTCGTCCAGCTCCTGGGACGGGGCCGTTTCCAGCGCCACGGCCAGGTCCCGCCCGGCGACGGCGAGTTGGTCGCCCACGACGAACATCCCGGCGTCCGGCAGCTCACGCGGCCCGGAGTCCGGGCTCTCCAGGCGCTGGGCCCGGGCGGCGAGTTCGCGGGCGGTGGCCAGGGCGTCGGCGGCCAGGCCGCGCCGGAGGCGGCTCTGCGGGGCCGAGCGCAGCCGGTCGGCGAAGCGGTCCACGGCCTGGATGAGGGGCGTCGTATCGAGCACTCCGCGACCCTACGCGCCCTCACGGCATGGTTGCCAACGGTCGTCCGCTCGGGCACGGTGTCGGGAAGGAACAGCTACGCGCACTGCGTCGGAGGCGCCGATGTCGCATGTCTTCTCCGAAGAAACCCATCGCAATCTGCTCGCCCGCATCCCTCAATGCACCGGTCGTGAGATCTCCGACTGGCTCCGGACCGTCGATGAAGGCCCCTCTCTCATCCGCTTCGAGGAAAAGGTCAGCTGGCTGCGCGGTGAGCACGAACTCGCCTATGGCCACGCCAAGGCGATCATCCACGAGCACGACCTGAGGCGGGCCGCTCGCAAGCTGTTGTGAGCCGCGCGCCCCGGACACGGAAGGGCCCGCAGGCATCGTGCCTGCGGGCCCTTCCGGTGTTGCGGGTGTTACGGGTGGTGCGGGTCCTGCGCGGTGGGTCAGTCGTCGCCGCTGAGGATCGCGACCAGGCGCAGCATCTCGATGTAGATCCACACCAGGGTCACGGTGAGGCCGAAGGCCGCCAGCCAGGCCTCCTCGCGCGGAGCGCCGTACGCGATGCCGTCCTCGACCTGCTTGAAGTTCAGGGCGAGGATGCACGCGCCGATCACGATGGCCACGATGCCGAAGATGATGCCGAGCGCACCGCTGCGGAAGCCGAGGCCGTCACCGCCGCCGAACACGGCGAACAGCATGTTGACCATCATCAGCAGCATGAAGCCGATGGCGGCGGCCATCACGAAGCCGTAGAAGCGGCGCGTGACCCGGATCAGACCGGTGCGGTAGGCGATCAGCACACCGGCGAAGACCGCCATCGTGCCGAGCACCGCCTGCATCGCGGCGCCGGGAGCGACGTAGACACTGACGATGTTGCTGACGATGCCGAGGAAGACACCCTCGAACGCCGCGTACGTCAGGATCAGCGCCGGCGAGGGCCGGCGCTTGAACGAGTTCACCAGCGACAGCACGAAGCCGATGATCGCGGCGCCGATGGCCACGCCGTAGGCGCTGCCCAGGTTCGCCTGGTCGACCGGCATGACCCACCACGCGATGGCGGCGGCCACGATCACGGTGCCGAGCGTCATCGCCGTACGCGTCACCACGTCGTCGATGGTCATCGCGTCGGTGCGCGCGGGCGCCGGGGCGCCGGGCTGGGTGCCCTGTGCGTAAGGGTTGGTGGCGTACGGGTTTGCGGCGGTGCCCTGCGCGAACGGGTTGGTCCCCGCCGTGGCGGCCCCGGCCTGCGGCGCCGCGTTGAAGCTCGCGTGGCCGTTGTCGCGGCTGAACCCCCGTCGCGAGAAGACCGGGTTGCTGCTCCTCATCTCACTCCTCCATGGCCACACTGCATGGCCTCGCGACAAGAGTAATGGGTAGGCAAAAGAATGACCCTAGTGCCAGGGGAGGATCTTTGCGGCGGCCGTGCCGTCCCGGCCCCCGGAAACCGCCCGGCGCCCGGCGTACGGGGCCGGGGCCGCGATCACCTCATCGGTCACGGTCAGGGCCGTCCGGGTCACACCCTGTGAGGTGCGTGGTGCCCGGAGCCGGATTCGAACCGGCACGCCCCCGAGGGGCAGCGAGGTTTAAGCTCGCCGTGTCTACGTTCCACCATCCGGGCGTGCCGCGCGGCTCCGCGTTGGCTACCGACCCTATCCGGGGGCGTCCCTCGATCAGCGGAACAGTGGCGCGATGTTGTCTTATTTTATTGACCGCTTGAGGGGCCGTCAGCACACCCGGCCGGGCCGCCCAGCGCCCGCGCCCGATCCCGGCCGGGCGACACGCCGTGTTGGGAATGACGGAAAGTCGCCGCACCCGTACGGCCCAATACGCCAGGTCCGCGCCAGGCTTCGCCAGGGTGTCCGCCACCCTCGGGTCCCGTGGCGCCCGGGAAGCGCGCCATCAGCCCCGAGACCCCCTCCGGGCGCGCGCCCGGCCCACCGAGAGCGCCGGTCACCCTGCGTAACCGTCGAGTGGCGGAAGCAGGACCCGGCGGGGTGGGGCTCCCCCGGGCTCAGGGTCGGTGTCATACCCCAGGAGGACGGATTCACCTCTGCGATGCGACTCAAGACGGCCACCGGAACGGGCTTCCGGAGTGACGCCCCGGCGCGATCGGGACGTAACGATGGAGTAAGTCCCCGGGCAGCGCCGTCAGCGCCCGCCCCGCACCTCGCGTGCCATCCGCATCACCCGAACCAGGAGCGTCCCTGTGACCACCACCCCCACCGTTCACCGCGCCACCGCGGTAGCCGCCCGCGCCACGGAGCTGTCGAAGGTCTACGGCCAGGGTGAGACGCAGGTCGTCGCCCTGGACCGGGTGACCGTGGACTTCCCGCAGGGCGAGTTCACCGCGATCATGGGCCCCTCGGGTTCCGGCAAGTCGACGCTGATGCACTGCGTCGCCGGTCTCGACAGCTTCAGCAGCGGTTCGGTCCGCATCGGCGACACCGAGCTCGGGACGCTCAAGGACAAGCAGCTCACCCAGCTGCGCCGGGACAAGATCGGCTTCATCTTCCAGGCGTTCAACCTGCTGCCGACGCTCACCGCGCTGGAGAACATCACCCTGCCGATGGACATCGCGGGCCGGAAGCCGGACGCCGCGTGGCTCCAGAAGGTCATCGACATGGTGGGGCTCTCCGAGCGGCTCAAGCACCGCCCGACCGAGCTCTCCGGCGGTCAGCAGCAGCGCGTCGCCGTGGCTCGTGCCCTGGCCTCGCAGCCCGAGATCATCTTTGGTGACGAGCCGACCGGAAACCTGGACTCCCGCTCCGGCGCCGAGGTCCTCGGCTTCCTGCGCAACTCCGTGCGCGAGCTGGGCCAGACCGTGGTGATGGTCACGCACGACCCGGTGGCCGCCTCCTACGCGGACCGGGTCATCTTCCTCGCGGACGGCGCGGTCGTCGACCAGATGATGCACCCCACCGCCGACGGAGTCCTCGACC
Organism: Streptomyces sp. WZ.A104; assembly: GCF_002382885.1. Lineage (GTDB taxonomy): Bacteria > Actinomycetota > Actinomycetes > Streptomycetales > Streptomycetaceae > Streptomyces. Next base: position 18,535 of record NZ_NWVL01000020.1, on the reverse strand, counting down.
GTATGAAGGCGTTCGACGCGAAGGGCCGCACCAGCTGACGCGTACGGCCCAGGGGCCGACCGCGTCTCCCTCCCCCTTCCGGAACCCCATCCCAGGACACACAGACATGTTCCGTACCGCCCTGCGCAATGTGCTCGCGCACAAGGCCAGGCTGCTGATGACCGTGCTCGCCGTCATGCTCGGCGTAGCGTTCGTCTCCGGCACCCTGGTCTTCACCGACACCCTCGGCAACGCCTTCCGCAACCAGTCGGCCAAGAGCTACGACGACGTCGCCGTCGCCGTCTCGACCCACGCCGGCGGCCGCGACGACAAGACCCCCGGCCTCGACGAGGCCACCCTGGACAAGATCCGCGGCCTGGACGGCGTGGCCTCCGCCACCGGCCGGGTCAACGGCTTCGCCGGCGTCGCCGACCCGGACGGCAAGCTGATCGGCAACGGCTGGTCCAACACCGGCGGCAACTTCGCCCCCGGCAAGGACGGCAAGGACGGCGCGTACGACTTCACCCAGGGCACCGGCCCGGTGAAGAACGGTCAGATCGCGCTCGACAAGGACACCGCGGAGAAGGGCAAGTACCGCGTCGGCGACCCGGTGCGGGTCGCCACCAACGGCCCGGTGAAGGAGTACACCCTCTCCGGTGTCTTCACCACCGAGGACGGTGCGGTCAACGCGGGCGGCAGCCTCGTGCTGTTCGACACCCCGACCGCCCAGAAGCTCTACCTGAAGCCCGGCGTCTTCCAGGACGCCACCGTGACCGCCGCCGCGGGCACCTCCGACCAGAAGCTGCTGGACGAGATCCTGCCGCTGCTGCCCGAGGAGGCGACAGCACAGACCGGCAAGGCGCTCGCCGACCAGCAGGCCGAGGACATCGAGAGCGGCCTCACCAGCCTCAACACCATGCTGCTGGCCTTCGCGGGCATCGCCCTGTTCGTCGGGGTCTTCCTCATCGCCAACACCTTCACCATGCTGGTCGCCCAGCGGACCCGTGAGCTGGCCCTGATGCGGGCCATCGGCGCCTCCCGCCGCCAGGTCAAGCGCTCGGTGCTGATCGAGGCCGCCGTCGTCGGCACGCTCGCCTCCGTCATCGGCTTCGCCCTCGGCCTCGGCCTCGCCACCGGCCTGCGCTCCGCCATGGGGCTCCTCGGCGGCAAGATCCCCGCCGGCCCGCTGGTCGTCTCGCCGACCGCCGTCATCTCCGCCCTCGCGGTCGGCATCCTGATCACCGTGCTGGCCGCCTGGCTGCCCGCCCGCCGGGCCGCGAAGATCGCCCCGGTGGCCGCGATGAGCAGCGTGCACGCCACGGCCTCCGTGAAGTCCCTGGTCGTACGGAACTCCATCGGCGGCGTGATCGCCCTGCTCGGCGCGGCGGGCATCGTCGGCGGCGCGGCCTCGGGCGGCACTCCGGGCCGTCAGCTGGTCGCGGCCGGGGCGTTCTTCGCCCTGATCGGCATCATCATCCTGATCCCGCTGCTGTCCCGTCCGGTCATCGCCCTCGTGCGGCCGCTGCTGAAGAAGCTGTTCGGCGTCTCCGGGAAGCTGGCCTCGCAGAACGCGGTCCGCAACCCGCGGCGTACCGGAGCCACGGCCTCCGCGCTGGCGATCGGGCTGACCCTGGTCACCGGGATCTCGGTGCTCGGCGTCACCCTCGGCCAGGCCATCGACAAGATGACCACGGACAACATCAAGGCCGACTACATGGTCACGATGGCCAGTGGCGACTCGCTCGACCGGTCGGCGCTCACCGCCCTGGAGAAGGCCGACGGGGTCTCCGCGATCTCCCCGCAGCAGGCTGCCTGGTTCGAGGTCGACGGGGAGTTCCAGTCCGCCTCCGGCGTCAACCCGGGCGATGTGGAGAAGGTCTTCTCGCTGGAGACCGTCTCCGGTTCGCTGAGCTCGCTGAAGGACGGCCAGGTCGCGGTCGGCTCCAAGACCGCGAAGTCGAACGGCTGGAAGACCGGCGACACCCTCCCGGTGAAGTTCGACGACGACGAGAAGGGCGAGATCACGGTCGGGGCGGTCTACAAGGAGAACGACTTCCTGTCGACCTTCGTGATCCCCAAGGAGCTCGCCGACAAGCACAGCGCGTCCTCCCGCCCCGAGATCCGCGAGATCTGGATCAAGACGGACGGCGGCGCGAGCAAGGCCAACGAGCAGTCCATCGTGGACGCGCTCGGCGACAACCCGGCGATGAGCGTCATGGACCGGCAGGACATCCGTGACATGTTCGGGGGCTTCATCAACACCGCCCTGAACATCATGTACGGGCTGCTCGCCATGGCCCTGCTGATCGCGGTCCTCGGGGTCGTGAACACCCTCGCGATGTCGGTGTTCGAGCGGCAGCAGGAGATCGGCATGCTCCGCGCGATCGGTCTCGACCGCGGTCGCGTCAAGCGGATGATCCGTCTGGAAGCCGTCGTCATCTCGGTCTTCGGCGCGGTGATCGGGGTCGGCCTCGGGGTCTTCCTCGGCTGGGCGATCGGGCGGACGCTGTCCGCCGACATCCCCGGCTACGCCCTGGTCATCCCGTGGGACCGGCTCGCGCTCTTCCTGCTCCTCGCCGGACTGGTGGGCGTCCTCGCCTCGCTGTGGCCCGCCCGCAGCGCGGCGAAGCTCAACATGCTGACGGCGATCAAGACCGAGTAGGCGGGCGGCCCGAGGGCCGGGACGAGGGGACGACGAGGGGCCGGGTGCACCGCTGGGAAAGCGGAGCACCCGGCCCCTCGCCCGTACCGGAGGCGTACGCGTACGGGTCAGCCGCCCGTCCGCTCCGTCCAGGCGCGGGCGCGCAGCGGCGACCGGGAGCCGCCGCCCTCCAGCGGGCGCACCGCGAGGATCTGGTTGACGCCGATCTTGTTGTGCTCGAAGGAGAGCGCGGAGGCGGCCATGTAGAGGCGCCAGACCCTGGCCCGGCCCGGCGATGTGGCTGCCACCGCCCGCTCCCAGTGCCGCTCCAGGTTGGCCACCCACTGGCGCAGGGTCAGCGCGTAGTGCTCGCGCAGCGCCTCGACGTCCCGGGCCTCGAACCCGGCCTCCTCCAGGGTGGTCAGGGTGCGGCCGACCGGGGCCAGTTCGCCGTCGGGGAAGACGTAGGAGTCGATGAACGCGTCGATGCGGTAGGCGGACTCGTCCTGCTCGGGGCGGCGGGCGATCTGGTGGTTCAGGAGGCGGCCGCCGGGCTTCAGGAGGGCGTAGAGGTCATCGGCGTACTCGCGGTAGCGGACCGAGCCGACGTGCTCGGCCATGCCGATCGAGGAAATCGCGTCGTACGGTCCGTCACGGACGTCCCGGTAGTCCTGGACGCGGATCTCGATCCGGTCGGTCAGGCCCTCCTCGGCGATGCGCTTGCGGGCGTGGGCGGCCTGTTCCCGGGAGAGGGTGACGCCGGTGACCCGCGCCCCGTACTCGCGGGCGGCGTGGATGGCCATCGAGCCCCAGCCGCAGCCGACGTCCAGAAGGCGGTCGCCCTCCTTCAGGGCGAGCTTGCGGCAGACCAGGTCGAGCTTGTCGCGCTGGGCGTCCTCCAGGGTTCCGCCGTCCTGCCAGTAGGCGCAGGAATAGACCATGGACGGGCCGAGGACCAGGGCGTAGAAGTCGTTGCCGACGTCGTAGTGGTGGCTGATGGCTTCCTTGTCGCGGCGTCTGGTGTGCAGCGGCCCGGTGCGGCGGCGCACCTCCTCGGCGGGCGGGGCGGGCGGCGGCCAGGGGCCCGCCAGCTGGAGGAGGCCGCGGGCGAAGGCACGGGCGGCGGGGTCGCGGACCGGGTGGACGGTGTCCTTGGCGTCGGCGCCCCGGTCCCACAGGAGCCCGGCGATCCGGGCGAGCACTTCGTACAGATCGCCGTCGACGTCGATCTCCCCGGCCACCCAGGCACGGGCCAGGCCCAGTTCGCCCGGCTTCCACAGGAGCCGGCGCAGGGCGCGGCGGTGCCGGATCACGAGCACGGGGGCCCCGGGCGGCCCCGATTCGCTGCCGTCCCAGGCCCGGATGCGGACCGGGAGGGGTTCCGAGAGCAGCTCCTCGGCGAGAGCGGTCAGCCGCGACGCGGCGTCGGCCATGGCGCACACCTCCGTGTGGTGTTTCCCCGATATGCACGTATCACGATGCGTAGGACATGCTCACTGCCCCGCCGCGACACGCCCCCCGGTGCCACGCGAGGTACATCTGCGTCAACTGTCTCCGTACGCTCCGTCATCCCGCTACCGGGCAACGAATCGGCAAAGCGTGTACGAACCGCACAGACAGCGCCCGGGAACGCCGAAGGGACCGTCCGCACCACGGATGGCGGACGGCCCCTTCGGGCGTCGTACGGTGTGCTCCTTGCGGAGCTGCCTCACCGGGAGGTCAGGAGGCCTTGGCCTTCTCGCCCTCGGGCTTGGCGGCGGCCGGAGCCGGGGCCGGCTTGGCGGCCTCGTAGAACTCCTCGCGCGGCGTCTCCATGGCGCCGAGCGAGACGACCTCGCGCTTGAGGAACATCGCCAGCGTCCAGTCGGCGAAGATCCGGATCTTGCGGTTCCAGGTCGGCATGGCCATGCCGTGGTAGCCGCGGTGCATGTACCAGGCGAGACGGCCCTTGAGCTTGATCTTCACCTTGCCCATGACGATCATCGCGACGCCCTTGTGCAGGCCGAGACCGGCGACCGCACCCTTGTTGGCGTGGCTGTACTCCTTCTGCGGGAAGCCCCGCATACCGGAGATCACGTTGTCGCCGAGGACCTTCGCCTGACGCAGCGCGTGCTGGGCGTTGGGCGGGCACCAGGCGTTCGGGTTGCCCGCGCGGCGGCCGACCATGTCCGGCACCTGGGCGTTGTCGCCCGCGGCCCAGATGTAGTCGGTGCCCTGCACCTGGAGCTTCTCGGAGGTGTCCACGTGACCACGGGGGCCGAGCGGCAGACCGAAGCGGGCGAGCGCCGGGTTCGGCTTCACACCGGCGGTCCACACGATGGTGCTGGAGTCGACCTCCAGGCCGTTCTTCAGGACCACGTGGCCGTCGACGCAGGAGTCCATCGAGGTGGAGAGGTAGATCTCCACACCGCGGCTCTCCAGGTGCTCCTTGCCGTAGGCGCCCAGCTTCGGGCCGACCTCGGGAAGGATCTTGTCGGCGGCGTCGACCAGGATGAAGCGCATGTCCTCGCGCTTCACGTTGGTGTAGTACTTCGCCGCGTCGCGGGCCATGTCCTCGACCTCGCCGATGGTCTCCGCACCGGCGAAACCGCCGCCCACGAAGACGAACGTGAGCGCCTTGCGGCGGACGTCCTCGTCGGTCGTGGAGTCAGCCTTGTCCAGCTGCTCCAGGACGTGGTTGCGCAGGCCGATGGACTCCTCGATGCCCTTCATGCCGATGCCCTGCTCGGCGAGGCCGGGGATCGGGAAGGTACGGGAGACCGCGCCCATCGCGATGACCAGGTAGTCGAAGGGCAGCTCGTAGGCCTCGCCGACGAGCGGCGCGACCGTGGCGACCTTGCGGTCCTGGTCGATGGTCGTGACACGACCGGTGAGAACCTCAGCCTTGGGCAGCACGCGTCGCAGCGGGACGACGACATGCCGAGGCGAGATGCTGCCTGCGGCAGCTTCGGGGAGGAAGGGCTGGTACGTCATGTACGACCGCGGGTCGACGACCGTGACGGTCGCCTCTCCGTACCGCATCTTCTTCAGAATGCGACGAGCTGCGTACAGGCCTACGTACCCACCGCCTACAACGAGGATCCTGGGACGCTCCGTGGTGCTCATGCCATCGAGTATCCACCCCGCCCGGAGGGGGTGCTCGTGAGCCCCTTCACAAGGATTGAGTGGCCCTCTGCTACACTTCGCCGCCCACGTGACCCAGGTCATGGGCACAAAAGGGAACCACGGCCCCGCGGAAGACGTTGTTCACCGCTTGTGAGCTGGCCCTTGGCCCTCCGGACCGGGTGAACCACCGCCCCCTTCCATGCGCGCGCCATGCGTACGGAACATGTCCGGAACCGTTCGTTACGGCCCTGCGGGCGACCCGTACGGCCCCCGAGAGGCCGAACTGCACCCGACAGGGCCGAATTCCTTGTGAAGAAGTTCACGAACTTCCTCGCGGTGCAGGTGGCCGAGCGGTTGAGAGCGGTCGGCCCGGGTCAGCCCGCCGCACTCCAGGCGATGCCGTCGAGGATGTCGTGCTCGCTGACGACGACCTCGTGGGCGCCGGTCCGCTCCATCACTGCGAGCAGGACGAGCGCCCCGGCCCCGATCACGTCGACCCGGCCCGGGTGCATCACGGGGATCGCGGCGCGCTCCTCGTGGGTCGACCGGAGCAGATGCTCGGTGATCGCGCGGACCTGGCCGCGGGTGATCCGGGAGTGGTGGATGGCCTCGGAGTCGTACTCCTCCAGCTCCAGCGCGATCCCGGCGACCGTGGTCACGGTGCCCGCGAGGCCGACGAGCGTCGCCGCCTCGGTGAGCGGCACGCTTCCGGCGGCGAGGTCGAGCGCGGCGTCCACGTCCGCACGGATCGCGGCGACCCGCTCGGGCGTCGGCGGGTCCACCACCGCCCCGTCCGCGACCAGGTGACGCTCGGTCATCCGGACGCAGCCGATGTCCACGGAGCGGGCCGCTGCGACCGTCTCGGAGCCGAGGACGAACTCGGTGGAGCCGCCGCCGATGTCGACGACGAGATACGGCTTCGCCAGGTGGTCCCCGCCGGCCAGCTCCTTGGTCGCCCCGTCGAAGGAGAGCTGGGCCTCCTGGTCGCCGGTGATCACCTCGGGCTCGACGCCGAGGATGTCCAGGACACCGGCCACGAACGCGTCGCTGTTCTCGGCGTCCCGGGAGGCGGAGGTGGCGACGAAGCGGACGCGTTCCGCGCCCAGCTCCTTGATCACGGCGGCGTACTCCCGGCAGGCCGCGAACGTCCGCTCCAGCGCCTCGGGGGCGAGCCTGCCGGTCCGGTCGACACCCTGGCCCAGGCGGACGATCGTCATCCGCCGGTCCAGCTCGGTGAACGCGCCGGTCGCGGGGTCCGCGTCGGCGACCAGCAGCCGGATGGAGTTCGTACCGCAGTCGACGGCGGCGACCCGGGTCATGCGTCCGGCCCCTCGGAGTCGGTGCACGGGGTGACGCACGGGCCCTTGGCCCACCACTCCGGCAGCATCGCGATGGCCTCGTCGCCGAGCGGGTTCACCCCGGGCCCGGCCGCCAGCGAGTGGCCGACCAGGACGTGCAGGCACTTGACCCGGTCCGGCATGCCGCCCGCGCTCGGGAAGCCCTCCAGGACCTCGATGGCGTCGCGGCGGGTGATGTAGTCCTCGTGCGCGGCCCGGTAGGCCTCGGCCAGCTCCGGGTCGGTCTCCAGACGGGCCGTCATCTCCTTCATGACCCCGTTGGCCTCCAGCGTGCCGATCGCCGAGGCCGCCCGGGGGCAGGTCAGGTAGTACGTCGTCGGGAACGGCGTGCCGTCCTCCAGACGGGGCTGGGTCTCCACCACGTCCGGGTTGCCGCACGGGCAGCGGTGCGCGATGGCGCGCAGGCCGCGCGGCGGACGGCCGAGCTGCTGCTGGAACGCGGCGATGTCCGCGTCGGTGGGCTTGGTGGACTCGGTCTGCGGAGGGGGCGTTTCCATGCCTGCCTTGGTTCTGCTCGGAAGCTCGTCGGAGGGGAGCTCGGAGGTGAAGTGGGTACGTCAGTCGCGGTCGGCGCTGTCCACGCCGTCCCAGAGGTTCGTGTGCCAGGGGCGGTCGTTCGCCCCCGGCTCGCCGCGGCGGTCCTTCGCCGCGTCGGGGTCGGCCACGGTGTAGCCGGTCTCTCCGGGGAGTACGTAATGGAGGTGCTGGCGGGCCAGCCGCATGATGTACGCGTCGTCCTGGAGCCGCGCCTTCTCGTCCCGCAGCTCCTCGGTGCGCCGCTCCGCCTGCCGCGAGAGCCGCTCCTGCTCGGCGATCTCGTCGCGCTGGGAGACGTACTGCCGCATCGGGTAGGCGAGCGCCACCACCAGGGAGCAGACGATCAGCGCGAGGAAAGCGGCCCGGCCGGTGAGCCGGGAGCGGCGGGCCTGACGGCGGCTCTGCGAACGGTACACGCGGGCCGCGGTCTGCTCGCCGAGCAGGCGCAGCCTGGTCGCGGTGGAGAACCGGTCGCGGTTCTTCCCGGCCATGTCTCCCGCCTCCCCGTTACGCACGTCCGTCCCCGCACACGGTACGGGACCGGGTGCGGGGACGGGCGGAGGCTACCGTCTCGGGGCTACGGGTCAGCCCTTGAAGCGCGGGAAGGCGGAGCGGCCCGCGTACACCGCGGCGTCGTCGAGGATCTCCTCGATGCGCAGCAGCTGGTTGTACTTGGCGACGCGGTCCGAGCGGGCCGGGGCGCCGGTCTTGATCTGGCCGCAGTTCACGGCGACGGCGAGGTCGGCGATGGTGACGTCCTCGGTCTCGCCGGAGCGGTGCGACATCATGCACTTGAAGCCGTTGCGCTGGGCCAGCTCGACGGCGTCCAGGGTCTCGGTCAGCGAACCGATCTGGTTGACCTTGACGAGCAGGGCGTTGGCGGAGCCCTCCTCGATGCCACGGGCCAGGCGCTCCGGGTTGGTGACGAAGAGGTCGTCGCCGACGATCTGGACCCTGGAGCCGATGCGGTCGGTGATGATCTTCCAGCCCGCCCAGTCGTCCTCGTACAGCGGGTCCTCGATGGAGACCAGCGGGTACGCGGAGACGAGCTCCTCGTAGTACTCGGTCATCTCGGCGGCCGAGCGGGACTTGCCCTCGAACTCGTAGACGCCGTCCTTGTAGAACTCGGAGGCGGCCACGTCGAGCGCGAGCGCCACGTCACGGCCCGGGACGTAGCCGGCCTCCTTGATGGCCTCGACGATGAGGTCCAGGGCGGCGCGGTTGGACTCCAGGTTCGGGGCGAAGCCGCCCTCGTCGCCGAGTCCGGTGGACAGGCCCTTGGTCTTGAGGACCTTCTTCAGCGTGTGGTAGATCTCCGCACCCCAGCGCAGGGCCTCGGAGAAGGACTCCGCGCCGATCGGGGCGATCATGAACTCCTGGATGTCCACGTTGGAGTCGGCGTGCGAGCCGCCGTTCAGGATGTTCATCATCGGAACGGGCAGCAGGTGCGCGTTCGGGCCGCCGAGGTAGCGGAAGAGCGGCAGGTCGGACGCCTCGGAGGCGGCGTGGGCGACGGCCAGCGAGACGCCGAGGATGGCGTTCGCGCCGAGCGAGGCCTTGTTCTCGGTGGCGTCCAGGTCGAACATCGCCTGGTCGATGAGGCGCTGCTCGGTGGCGTCGTACCCGACGAGCTCCGGGCCGATCTGCTCGATGACGGCGAGGACGGCCTTCTCGACACCCTTGCCCTGGTAGCGGTTGGGGTCACCGTCGCGAAGCTCGATGGCCTCGAACGCACCGGTGGAGGCGCCGGACGGAACGGCAGCACGACCCGTACTGCCGTCGTCGAGGCCAACCTCGACCTCGACCGTGGGGTTCCCCCGGGAGTCGAGGATTTCCCTGGCTACGACGACGTCGATGGACGGCACGAGGCATCTCCTTCTGGGATATGACACTGGTTGTGCAGGGTCACTGTGGCCTTGCGACACGAGCCTAACCGGCCCGGCCGCGTGAGCCGGCCGACCGCCCGCCTCCTGGGACGAAAAAGGACCCAAGGACCCGCATGACGGGACAAAACTCCAAAAATCTACTGAGCAGTAACAAGCACTGCCGGCGAGCTGCCGACAAGAGGTGAACGCATCCGGCCCCTGGCGCACCCCGCGCCCGCGCCCCGCACGCCCAAAGACCCCGGCCCGGCGCGCACGGGGGTGAGCGCGCCGGGCCGGGGAGCCGTGCGAGGGAGGGGGCCGCCGGACATCCTCCCTCCGGGGAGGAGAGACGGCGTTCTACTTCAGGTGGAGCTGCTGACCCGGGAAGATCAGGTCCGCGTCCTCGACGATGTCGTCGTTGAGCTTGAAGAGCTTGCTCCAGCCGCCCTTGACGTCTTCCTTCTCGGCGATGCCGCTCAGCGTGTCGCCGGGCTTGACCTCGTACTCGCCGTCACCCTTCTTGACCTTCTCGCCGGTCGGGGTGGTGACGGTCTTCTTGCTCTCGGCCTTCTTCTCGGCCTGCGGAGCGGTGCGCTGCTCGCTGCGCGTGGTGGGCTGCTCGGCCTGGCGCTCGGGCTGCGCCTGGCCGGAGCCGGTGTTCACACCCGGGTCCACACCGTCGTTGGTGAGACCGCCCGCACCGGCGCAGGCCCAGGCGCCCGGGCCCTGCATGTCGAGGAGCTTCTCGGCGGTGGCGATCTGCTGGCCCTTGGTGGCCAGGTCGGCGCGCGGGGCGTACTGCGTACCTCCGGCGGCGGCCCAGCTGGACTGCGAGAACTGGAGCCCGCCGTAGTAGCCGTTGCCGGTGTTGATGGACCAGTTGCCGCCGGACTCGCACCGGGCGACGGCGTCCCAGGTCTCGACGGAGGCCGCGGAAGCGCTGGTCGCGCCCATCAGCGGGACGGCGACGGCGGCACCGGCGACACCCGCGAGGGTGGCGAGACGGACGGCCTTGGACGGGCGGCGGTGCTTGCCCTTGCTGTTCAGCAGCATGGAACGAATCTCCTCACCGACGCCTACGAGGTGAGCTGTCGGGTTCGGGCTGATGAGTTGCCCGGTCGCGCGGCTCGCACGACTTCACCCCAAGCCGGTCCCGTACGGATCCGGCGGCCTACCTTGGTTCCCCCGCTCCTGCCTACGGCGCTTACGCGTCTGTTCCCCTCGACCGACGGCAGGATTCGGCGTGACGGTCGACGGGGCCCGCGGTGCGAGCGGTTCCGACCGTAAACACAGGCAACCCCGACATTCAAAGATGGACATAGGGGGCAATCGGCCCGAACTCCCCAGGGGCGGCGGACCGTTTCCGCAGGTCGGAGGCGATGTGTGCGGACGAGCCGGGCGAGCTGGGCCAGTTGAAGCAAAGAGACCCATGTCTCACTTACACAAAAGTGGACATAGGCCTCTTAACTGCCCGGGATTTCGGGGCGTTTTCCCGAATTTGGATCAGTTGGCGGCGGGCTCTGCCGCGGCCTCGGAAGCACCCTGCCCCAGCCCCACGTCCAGGCTCTGACCGGGGAGGATCAGGTCCGGGTCGGAGCCCAGGAGGTCCTTGTTGGCCTCGTACAGACCGGTCCAGCCCTGGGGGAGTTTCTGTGCGTCAGCAATCGCCCAGAGGTTGTCCCCGGGCTGCACGACGTAGTCACCGGCGGCCGCGCCGCCGTCCCGCACGTCGCCCTCGCCCCGCGAAGCGTGCCGGCCGGACTCACGGGGGCCGCCCCCGCCCGCGGCGTCGGCCTCCTCGGGCGCGGGGGCGCCCCGGTGCTTGCCGCCGGCCTCGCGCTCGCCGCCCGTCGAGGCGTCGGGGGCGGTGGAGGGCTCCGAGGCGTCGGGCACCTCGGAGGCCGGCGGGGCGGAAGGAGTCGTCGAGGGGGCGGGAGTGCCGCTCCCCTCCCCCGCACCGCCGTCGCCGTCACCCTTGGCGGCGTCGCCCGCACCGGCGGACGTATCAGACGTATCGCCCTTACTCCCCTTATTGCCCTTGTCGCCCTTGTCGCCCCTGTCGCTTCCATCAGCCTGGTCGACCGTGTTCGATTCGCCCGTCTCGCCGGATGCGTCCGTCCCGTCGGTCGGGGCTGACGTCGGCTCACCCGAGGGTGCGGTGCCCGGGTCGACTCCCGGCAGGCTGCCGTCCACCGCGAGGCCGGAGATCACCGCGCAGCTCGGCCAGGCCTTCGCCCCCTGGTCGCCCAGGACCTTCTCGGCGACGGCGATCTGCTGCGAGCGACTGGCGAGGTCGGCCCGGGGCGCGTACGTGGTGCCGCCGTACGCCGACCAGGTCTCCTGCGAGAACTGGAGCCCGCCGTAGTAGCCGTTGCCGAGATCGGCGCTCCACATGCCGCCGCTCTCGCACTCCGCGACCCGGTCCCAGGTGGCGGACTCGGCCGCGTGTGCGCCGCTCGCGCCGAGCAGCGGGATGGCGATGGCCGATCCCGTCACGCCTGCGGCGACGACGATGGCGGGTGCCTGGCGAGGGCGGCGGTGTCTGCCGTTCGCGGAGCCCATGGGTATGCCTTCCGTGCGACTGACAAGCGAGTGACTTGAGCACCGCGCCGCGGGAATCCGTGCATGCACGGTGCGCAAGTGACGCGTGGGCAACATGCGACCGACGCGTCGAACCGTGAACCTAGCGGGACTCGAACGCATGTCACAAGTCGATGCAGCGCAGATCACGTGAAAGTCACAGAGTTGACAGCGAGTCACTTTTTTCGAGACGGCTTCCGGGCTCGAACTCGACCGGGAGAGTCCGCAGTCCACGCATGATCAGGCCGCCGCGCCAGCGCAAATCGGCAGGTTCCGCCGCAAGTCGCAGGCCAGGAAGCCGCTTCAGCAGCGTGGCCAGTGCGGCCTGGCCCTCCAGCCGGGCCAGCGGCGCTCCCAGACAGTAGTGGATGCCGTGCCCGTAACCGAGGTGCTGATTGTCACTCCGCGCGAGGTCCAGAGTGTCCGGTTCCGCGAACCGCTCCGGGTCCCGGTCGGCGGCCGCCAGCACCACCAGTACGGGATCTCCGGCGGCGATCTCCTGCCCGCCCAGCGTCAGCGCCTCGGTGGCGTACCGCCAGGTCGCGAGCTCCACCGGCCCGTCGAACCGGAGCAGTTCCTCGATCCCGGTGGCCAGCAGTCCGCTCTCCCCCGCGTCCAGGGAGGCTTCCAGCCGGGCGCGCTGCTCGGGGTGGCGCAGCAGGGCGTAGGTGCCGTTCCCGATGAGGTTGACCGTCGTCTCGAACCCGGCGAAGAGAAGGATGAACGCCATCGCCGCGGCCTCGTTCTCCGTGAGGTGCTCGCCGTGGTCGCTGGCCCGGATCAGCCCGGAGATCAGGTCGTCGCCCGGATTCTCCCTTTTACGGTGGATGAGTTCGGCGAGATAGCCGCGCATCTTCTTCACCGACCGCGCCACCCCGCCACGCGGACCGCCGCCGTGCCGGATCATCATGCCCGCCCAGTCCCGGAAGTCGTCCTGGTCCTCGCGCGGGACGCCGAGCAGATCGCAGATGGCGTAGATGGGGAGCGGGAAGGCGAAGTCATGGATCAGATCGGCCTCCCCCTTCTCGACGAAGTCGTCGATGAGCCGGTCCGTCAGCTCCTGCACCCGGGGGGCGAACTCCGCGACCCGGCGCGGGGTGAACGCCTTGGACACGAGCCGGCGCAGCCGGGTGTGGTCCGGCGGGTCGATGTTCAGCAGATGCGTCATCAGGTCCGCTTTGCGCTCGCCCGGAATGCCCGTCTTCCCCTTGGCGTGCGGCGACTCGGCGTGGTGCGCCGGATTCTTGGACAGCCGCGCGTCGGCGAGCGCCTGCCGGGCGTCCCCGTACCGCGTCACGAGCCACGCCTCGACCCCGCTGGGCAGCGCGGTCCGGTGTACGGGGCTGTGCTCGCGGAGCCAGGCGTAGGCGGGGTAGGGGTCGGTGGCGAACTCCCAGGTGAAGAGTTCGGGGGCACCTTCGGAGGAAGCGGCATGGGGGCAGGCGGGGCTGTCGTTCACTCCTTGACGGTATCCGGAGTCCCGCCGGTGGAGCCGTCGAGCCGGGGGCCACCGCCCCGCGCCGCCCTGAGGTCGGCCAACTCGCGCTCGGCGTAGTGATGGCCCACCGCCTTGGCCTTGCGGAACCATTCCTCGGCCTCGCCGTACCGCTTCTCCGCCGTCAGGGAGCGCCCGAGGAGGTAGGCCGCGGCGTAGTCACCCAGTTCGTGGGCCTTCGCGAACCACTTCCGGGCCTCTTCCGGTTCGCTCCGTTCCTCCAGGAGCAGGCCGAAGTTGCTGGCCCCGGTGGCATCCCCCTGTTCGGCGGACTGCTGGAACAGGAGGGCCGCTTCCTCCGTCTCGCCGCGCTGCTCAAGGGCCAGGCCGAGATCGTTGACCGCCTGGCTGTCCCCCTCCCGCACCGCGATCCGGTGCCACCGCACCGACTCCTCGTAATCGCCCCAGGAGTAGTACAGCAAGCCGATGCGTGAGGCGACGTCCTTCACCCGGCCCCACTCGGCGGCCTTCTGGTACCAGTGCAGGGCCGACTGGTGGTCCCCGTCGCCCCGGAGCAGGTCGCCCAGCCAGAACGCGGAGACCGCGTCACCGCTCTCCGCCGCCGCCCGCAGCCAGTGCTCCGACCGCTGGGCGAGGGCGATGCCCAGCAGCCGCTGCGCCTCGACGTTCCCGCTCTCCGCGGCCTCCTCCAGATACGGGGTCGCGGCCGCCATGTCCTCCCGGTCGAACAGCAGACTCCCCAGCCGGCCCGCGGCCTCGGTGCTGCCTGCCTCCGCGGCCCGGCGGAACCAGACCTCGGCGGCCGCGTCGTCCCCGTACTCCTCCTCGATGCGGCCGAGGGTCAGCGGCGCCTCCGGGTCCCTGTCCGCCTGCGGCCCCAGGACGGCGCGGGCGGATTCGAGGACGACGCCCACCGCGGGCGACGCGGCGCCCTCGCGCGCCACCGCCTCGAAAGCGCGCGGCCACAGCTCCAGCGGAACAGGGCCGAAACCCGGCAGACCGTCCCGTGCGTCCTCGACCAGGGAGCCGTACACCCGCCAGGTGCCGCCCTCCGCACCGGGCACGAGCATGCCCGTGACACCGTGACGGATACCGGACGCCCAGGCGAGGGCCTGATCGAAGTCCTCGTGCGGGGCGCCCGGGGTCGCGTTCTCGTAGAGGTCGCTCGCCGCGCGCAGCACGTCCACCGGGACCGCCCCCTCGACCCCGCAGCGCGCCAGGTCGATCGCGGCGAGCACGAGGCGGTGGCCGAGCGGGTGCGCGTTCGCCCGACGGGCCCGCCGCCACTCGCCCAGGAGTTCCGGCCCGACCGTGAGGTACGCGGGGGTGCTGTGCCGGGTGCGATGTGTGTACGCGCCCGCCAGGCGAAGGTCGTCGCGGGCGGCGGCCGCGAGCCGTTCCTGCTCGGCCGGGGACCATTCCGTGCTCAGCTCGACGGGTTCCACGCCGCTCAGGAGCCGGGCGTGCGCTGGGCTGCCGAAGCGGTGGGCGTCGTACGCCTCGTCACTCATGGTGGCGAATACCGGGACGCGCAGGCGGACGAGTTCGGCGAGGAGGGCGGCGGTCAGCCCGTGGTCGCCGAGGTGGCCGTCCAGGTCGTCGAGCCAGAGCACGCACTCCGCGTCGCCCCGGGCCCGCAGCACGGCGGGCAGCTGGCGCAGATCCGTGCCCGGCACCGGGGTGAGGACTCTCGTCGTGCCGGAGAGATTGGTGAACAGCGCGGACCAGAGCGTCCTGGTCCTCCCGGAGAGAGGCTCACCGGTCACCATCACCAGCCCGCCGTTCCGCGCCGCCGTCCGGACCTGGGCCTCCAGTCCGGGGTCGCAGTCCCGTGCCACGTACCGCGGCAGGGGCGGTTCGTCGGCGATACGGCGCGGACGGCGCACGCCGAGGTCGATCGGGTCGGCCAGGTCCAGCTGCGGCCAGTCGGTGACCGGGGGCAGGCCGGAGTGCGGCGGCTGTCCGTAGTAGGTGTGCATGCCGCCGGTGACGGTCCCGGCCTGGATCACCGGTTCGTGGAAGATGCCGCCGGAGACGGCGTTGCGCGTGGAGGTGACGCCGACGGCGGGTGAGGGCTCCCGCGCGGCGGGCCACCGCGCCACGACTTCACGAGCGCGGCGCAGCTCCGCCGTTCTGCGGTCCTCAAGTATCCGACGCAGTCGCCCGGTCTCCTCCGGGTGCTCGTTCCCCATTCTCTGGAGCATCGCCCTGACCCTGCGTCGGGTGGCGGACCTCTGGAGCGAGGTGTCCCCCAGGCGCTGCCACTCCCGGACCTGGCCGAGAAAGTCCCCGAGCGGTGCGCTCACCCCGGCGGGCTCCTCGCGCCACCACTCGGCGTCCAGCGTCGCCCCCATCAAGGCGTCCGTCAGCGCCTCCAGTTCAGCGTCCACACCCGTTCCCCGCCCCTCGTGAAGCCCCTGCTGTCACGGTACTAACCCGCCTCGCCCTCCGCCGCCACGATCGCGTCCCGGTAGGCGCGTGCCGCCGCGCGGAGGGCGGCCTCCGGGTCGGCGCCGTCCGCCTCGGCGCGTACGGCGAGGGCGAGGAGCTCATAGCCGATGGTGTCGCCGACGGGCAGAGGAACCGTGAGTCCGGCGGTACGGACACGGCTCGCGAGCTTCGCGGCGAGGGCCAGGCCGGGCTGTCCGAGGGGGACGCCTTCGGTGACCGAGGTGCGCTGCTTCTCGATCGCCTTGGTGCGCAGCCAGTGCGCGTGGACGTCCTCCGGGGTCTCGGCGCTCTCGTCGCCGAAGACGTGCGGGTGGCGGTGGATCAGCTTCTCGACGAGGCCGCCCGCGACATCGTCCACGTCGAACGGTTCCTCGGGATGCTCCTCGGCGATGCGCGCGTGGAAGACGACCTGGAGGAGGACGTCACCGAGCTCCTCGCGCAGTTCGTCCCGGTCGCCGTCCTCGATCGCCTCGACCAGTTCGTACGCCTCCTCGATCGCGTACTTGGCGAGGCCCTTGTGCGTCTTCCGTGAGGTCCAGGGGCACGCGCGGCGGATTCGGTCCATGACCTGGACCAGGTCCAGAAGGCGTGCGCCGGGCAGGTCGTACGAGCCGGGGAGCAGCTCCAGGTCCGGCATGGCCACCCGGCCCGATCCGCCGAGCCGGGCCAGGCCGTCGGTCAGACGGCTGTCGCCCTCGCCGCCGACCAGGACGACCACGCTCCGCCCGCCCGCGCAGGCGGCGACCAGCTCGTCGGCGGAGGGGGCGGCCTGCTCGACGCGGACGCCCGCCTCGCGCAGGTAGGGCAGTTGGGGCTGGTCCGGGTCGGTGCACAGGACCCGGTCGGCCGCGTGCAGGGTCTGCCAGGCGGGCCAGGACAGCAGCCCGGGGGCGACCCGGTGGCTGGCGGTGAGCAGGACGATACGTCCGGTGTCGGGCGAGCTGTCGGGGGCGGCGGGGGCTTCGGCGTTCACCCTGCGAACCTACCCCGGGCTCCCGGGTCCCGGCGGACGGCTCCGCGTCGGCTCAGGCGCCCGCCTGCGGGTCCTGCGGGGCGAACGTGGTGACCTGGCTGATCCAGGGCGCGCTGTAGTTGCCGAGCTGCATCTTCTGGTCGTCCCAGGTGCCGAAGCGCGGGTTGACGTCGATGTCGAGCGCCTTTGACGCCTTGGTCAGAGCCTCGCCGACGACCTGCTGCCCGGCAGGCGTTCCGAGGTCCGCGCCGAGCGCCTCGGCGAGCTTCGGGAGCTGGACCTCCTGGCGCATGTCGGCGTCGATCTGGTCCGGGGCGACCCAGCGCTGCTGGAGCATCATCGCCCGGAGCTGCTCCTCGCCGCCGTACTGCGCGCGGTTGGCGAGCCGCATCTCCTGGATCTCCTTGCGGGTGACCGTGACGCCGGCGTCCTCGGCGGCCCGGTCCAGAATGCGGCTGAAGATCAGCCCGTGCAGCTTGGCGCGGTTGAGCTGGCCCGACTTGTTCACCAGCTGGACGGCCTGCGGGGAGCTCTCCTGGGCGCTGCGGACGTCCGCCGCCTGGGCCTGGACCGCCGACACCTCGATGCGCTCGCCGCCCACGACGGCCGCGGCGCCGGGGTGGGCCTGGTTGCCGCAGGCCGAAAGGAGCGGCGCGGCAACGAGTGTTGCGGCGAGGACGGAGAGCGCGGTGCGACGACGGCGGTGCAAAGGAGCCTCCCGGGGAGAGTTTGTGCATCGGTGCACAAAGCCTTGCGGTGATCGATGTTAGGCAGTGGATGTGGCCTGTGCCACTGATTCGACCAACGATTCGGGAGGAGTTGGGGATGTGGCCGGGGACGGGTGCCGCCCTCAGCCGCCGCGGACGTCCCGCTGGTGGCTGAGGAGGCGGCGCAGGTCCACCGGCAGCGGGTGGTGCGGCCCGTAGGTGCGCTCGGCGTCGTACAGCAGCGACTGGAGCTGGGCCCGGCCCGCCGTGTGGTCGCCGACCGCCAGGAGCAGCTGTCCGATGCGATGCCGGATGTCGAGGGCCCGGCCGGGGTCGGAGGTGGCGCCCCCGTAGGCGTTCTCGTAGTACGGGAGTACCGCGCGGTACTCCCCGAGCGCGGCCACGGATTCGCCGAGCTGTTCGAGGCACTGGGCGGCGTCGTAGCGGAACTGGAGGACCTGGGCGTCGGCGGGGCCCGCCTCGGCGGCGCGGTCCTCCGTGAGGCGGCGCAGCTCGGGCAGAGCGCGGCGGTACTGTCCGTCGTCCATCAGCGTCGCGGCGTACTGCTTGCGCAGGATGCGGACGACCGGTGAGTGCTCGCCGTGCTCGGCGGCGGCGGCCGGGAGGGTCGCGCCGAGGATGTCCACTGCCTGCGTGATCCGCCCCTCGCCGAGCAGCCGCTTCACCTCGTCCACGGCGCGCGCCACGTCCGGGCGGGCGGGCTGCGGTACGGGGGTGGCGTGCGGTACGGGGGCGGGCTGCGCGGGTGATCCGAAGGCGACCGGGGGCGGGGGCAGGGCGGGCGACGCGCCGGTGAAGGACGTGGGCGCGGGGGCGGCAGCGGGCGCCACGGCAGCCGCCGCGGCGGCCCGGTCCGGCCACG